>JAJPEP010000097.1 GCA_021166845.1 Thiobacillus sp. | reverse complement strand
CGGTGCGGCTGGAACACCAGCACCAGCCGGCGTCCGGGGAAGGCGCCGCGCACGGCGGCCAGGGTGGCCGCCATTTCCACCGGATGGTGGCCATAGTCGTCGACCAGGGTGTAATGCCCGCCATCCTTCGCGGCGATCTCCCCGTAGCGCTGGAAGCGGCGACCGACGCCATGGAATTCGGCCAGCGCCTTGACGATGGCGGCGTCGCTGGCGTCAACCTCGGTCGCCACCGCGATGGCGGCCAGCGCGTTCAGCACGTTGTGCATGCCGGGGTGGTTCAGCATCACGTCGAGGTCGGGCATGCCTTCGCGCCTGACGCCGAAATGCATCCGTCCGTGCTCGAAGCGCGCATCGACTGCGCGCACCTGGGCCGTTTCGTCGAAGCCGTAGGTGGTGATCGGCTTGGTGATGCGCGGCAGGATTTCGCGCACGTTCGGGTCGTCGAGGCACAGCACCGCCATGCCGTAGAAGGGCAGCCGCTGGCAGAAGTCGACGAAGGCCAGCTTCAGCCGTTCGAAGTCGTGGCCGTAGGTCTCCATGTGATCGGCGTCGATGTTGGTGACGATCGCGATCACCGGCGTCAGGTAGAGGAACGAGGCGTCGGATTCGTCGGCCTCGGCCACCAGGAAGTCGCCCTGCCCCAGCCGCGCGTTGGTGCCCGCCGCGGTCAGCTTGCCGCCAATCACATAGGTCGGGTCCATCCCCGCCTCGCCGAGAATGCTGGCGACCAGGCTGGTGGTGGTGGTCTTGCCGTGGGTGCCGGCCACCGCGATGCCCTGCTTCAGGCGCATCAGCTCGGCGAGCATCAGCGCGCGCGGCACGATGGGGATCTTGTTCTCGCGCGCCGCGATCACTTCGGGATTGGATTCCTGCACCGCCGTCGACGTCACCACCACGTCGGCGCCGGCGATATGGCCGGCGGCGTGGCCGCGGTAAATACGCGCGCCGAACGCCGCCAGCCGCTGCGTCACCGCACTGTCGGCCAGATCGGAGCCCGACACCGCGTAGCCCAGATTCAGCAGCACCTCGGCGATGCCGCTCATGCCGACGCCGCCGATGCCGACGAAGTGGATGTGTTTGACGGCGTGCTTCATCTTGCCCTCCGGGCGGTGAGGCGTGAGGAGTGAGGGGTGAGGTGGCTCATGCGTTTTTTCCTGACCCCTGACCCCTGACCCCTGACCCCTCGGCCAGTGTCTCGCAAATATCGGCTACCTGCCGGGTTGCATCGGGTTTCGCCAGCGCGCGCGCCTTGTCCGACATGGCGGCAAGCGTGGCGCGGTCGAGTCCGCCGATCAGCGCCGCCAGCTTTTCCGCGCTCAGGTCTTTCTGCTGAATCAGCCAGGCCGCGCCGGCGTCGGCGAGGAATTCGGCGTTGCCCGTCTGATGGTCGTCCACCGCGAACGGGAAAGGCACCAGCAGCGCCGGCACGCCGGCACACGCCAGCTCGGCCACCGTCATCGCGCCGGCGCGGCAGATGGCAACGTCGCACGCCTGGTACTCGGCGGCCATGTCCTCGATGTAGTCGCGCACCTCGGCGTCCACCCCGGCGGCGGCATAGTTCGCGCGCAGGGCATCGAGATGCTGGCGGCCGGACTGATGCACCACCTGCGGGCGATGCCCGGCCGGCAGCAGCGCCAGCGCCTGCGGCACCCGTTCGTTCAGGGCCTGCGCGCCGAGGCTGCCGCCGACCACCAGCAGGCGCAGCGGGCCGCTGCGGTCGGCGCGACGCGCCGCCAGCAGCGCTGCAATGTCCGCGCGGACCGGGTTGCCCACCCATTCGGTCGCCACGCGGCGGCACGGAATCGGTTTGTCGTGCGCGTGGGTGAACACCTTGGGGAAAGCGGTCAGCACGCGATCGGCCAGACAGGCCAGCACGCGGTTGGTGAGCCCGCCGACCGAGTTCTGTTCGTGGATCACCAGCGGCCGGTTGAGCAAGCTCGCCATCATGCCGCCGGGAAAGGCGGTGTAGCCGCCCATGCCGAGCACGACGTCGGGCCGGCGCAGCAGGATGGCGCGCAGGCTTTGCCAGAAGGCGACCAGCAGCGTCAGCGGCAGCAGCAGTTTCTTCAGCAGACCCTTGCCGCGCACGCCGCCCATCGACATCCATACCATGTCGATTCCGGCCGCCGGCACCACGCGCGCCTCAAGGCCGCTTCGGGTGCCGAGCCAGAACACGTCCCAGCCGCGCGCGCGCATCTCGTCCGCCACCGCCAGCGCCGGGTAGACGTGGCCGCCGGTGCCGCCGGCCATGACCATGTGGGTGCGGTTGGCAGTCATGCTTGAAAACTCTTTAACCGCAGAGGCACGGAGATTTGTCCCGCAGGGACGGTATCCCTTGGGACACGAAGACAACCGTTTAAATGCAGTTCTCCGTGCCTCCGTGCCTCTGTGGTGAAGATTTTTTTGCTGTTCAAAACGTCTTCCCCCGCATCATCTGCCGGTGCTCCCAGTCGATGCGCAGCAGCACGGCAATCGCCAGGCAGTTGGCGACGATGCCGCTGCCGCCGAACGACAGGAAGGGCAGGGTCAGGCCCTTGGTCGGCAGCAGGCCGACGTTCACCCCCATGTTGATGAGCGCCTGCACGCCGAGCCAGATGCCGATGCCCTGCGCCGCCAGCGCGCAGAAGTTGCGCTCCAGCTGGGCGGCGCGATGGCCGATCAGGAAGGCCTTGACGATGAGCCAGGCGAACAGCCCGATCACCACTGCCACGCCGATGAAGCCGAATTCCTCGGCGATGACGGCGAGCAGGAAGTCGGTGTGCGCCTCGGGCAGGTAGAACAGCTTTTCGACGCTGCCGCCCAGTCCCAGCCCCAGCCATTCGCCGCGTCCGAAGGCGATCAGCGCGTGCGACAGCTGATAGCCCTTGCCGTAGGGGTCGGCGAACGGATCCAGGAAGCCGAGGATGCGCTGCATCCGGTATTCCGAAGTGAAGATCAGCAGCGCGAACCCGATCATCAGCACCGCCGCCAGGCCGGCAAACAGCTTCCAGTTGAGCCCGCCCAGAAACAGAATGCCCATGGCGATCGCAATAATCACCACGAAGGCGCCGAAATCCGGCTCGCTCAGCAACAGGGCGCCGGCCAGCATCATCACCGCGGCCATCGGCAAAAAGCTCTTCTTGAAGTCGTGCATGAAGGCGGCCTTGCGCGTGGTGTAGTCGGCGGCGTACAGGACAGCGAGAAACTTCATCAGTTCGGACGGCTGCAGGTTGGCGAAGCCGAGCGGAATCCAGCGGCGGCTGCCGTTGACCTCGCGTCCGATACCGGGTATCAGCACCACCACCAGCAGCAGCAGGCCGGCGAGAAACAGAAATGGCGCGGCCTGTTGCCACGCCCGCATCGGCACCTGGAAGGCGGCAATGCCGGCGCCGACGCCAAGAGCGATGAACAGGCCTTGCCGCAGCAGATAGAATTCGCCGTTATGGCCGGTGTAGCGGGACGCTTCGGCAATCGCGAGCGAGGCGGAGTAGACCATCACGAGGCCGAGCGCCAGCAGGCCGAGCGCCAGCCATAGCAGGCTGAAGTCGAATTCGGCACGGGGTTGCGGGGGGCGCGCGGCGTAAAGCATCGTCAACCTGCCTTTTCCGCTGCCAGCTGGTTCACGGCGTCGACAAACACTTCGGCGCGGTGGATGTAGTTGCGGAACATGTCGAAGCTGGCGCACGCGGGCGACAGCAGCACTGCATCGCCGGGTTGCGCCAGGCGATGCGCCTGCTCGACCGCTTCCCGCAGACTGGCCGCACGATGGCTTTCCACGCCGCTTCCCTCGATGGCGGCGGCGATCAAGGGTGCATCGCGCCCGATCAGCACCACCGCGCGGGCGTTGGCCTCGACCGCGGCCTTGAGCGGACCGAAGTCCTGCCCCTTGCCGTCGCCGCCCAGGATCACCACCGCCTTTCTTTTTCCCATGCCGTAGAGGGCGGCCTCGGTGGCGCCGACGTTGGTGCCCTTGGAGTCGTCGTACCAGGTCACGCCGTCGATCTCGGCGACCTTCTCCACACGGTGCGGCAAGCCCTTGAAATGCAGCAGCCCGCGCAGCAGCGCTTCCATCGGCAGGCCCAGCGCACGGGTCAGCGCCAGCGCCGCCAGGGCATTGGCGGCGTTATGCAGCCCGGCCACCGGCAGCGCGGACAGCGGCATCAGCATGTCGCCGTCGAAGCAGAGTTCATCCTCGCACAGGCCAAAGTTCTCGTCCTTCGGGCTGCGGTCGAGGCCGAAGCCGAAGGTAACCACACGGCGGCCCGGCAGCGCCATCGCCAGGGTGCGCGCATCGTCGCGGTTCAGCACCTGCACGCCGTCGCCGCTGAAAATCCGCGCCTTCGCGGCCGCGTAGGCATCCATGTCGGGATAGCGATCCATGTGGTCTTCCGACAGATTGAGCACGGTGGCGGCATCGGCGTTGAGGCTGGAGGTCGTTTCGAGCTGGAACGACGACAGCTCCAGCGCCCATGCCTGCGGCGCCGGCGCGATGCCCCGCTCGATCTCGATCAGCGCGTCCAGCACCGGCAGGCCGATGTTGCCTGCCACGCAGGTGACGAGCCCCGCCATTCGGCACATGTCGCCGCACATCGCGGTGACGGTGCTCTTGCCGTTGCTGCCGGTGATGGCGATCACCCGCATCGGGTGCTCTCGCTGGGCGTTGAGCGCGCGGATGGCGCGGGCGAACAACTCGATGTCGCCCACCGTCTCGATTCCTGCCGCAATCGCGCGGGCGACCGCAGGGTCGGCCAGCGGCACGCCGGGGCTGACCACCAGCAATTCGGTCGACTGCAGCAGCGCATCGTCGAAGGGGCCGGTGTGAAGCGGCACCCCGGGCAGCCATTCGGCCAGCCGCGCCGCATGCGGCGGCGCTTCGCGGGTGTCGGCCACGCTCACCCGCGTGCCGCGCGCCGCCAGCCAGCGCGCGCACGACAAACCGGTGTCGCCCAGGCCGAGCACCAGGACGTTCTTGCCGGAAAGGTTCAAGCTGTCGTAGTTCATCTCAGCTTCAGGCTCGAAAGGCCAATCAGCACCAGCATCATGCTGATGATCCAGAATCGCACCACTACCTGGTTTTCCTTCCAGCCTTTCAGTTCATAGTGGTGATGGATCGGCGCCATGCGGAACACGCGCTTGCCGGTGAGCTTGAACGAGGCGACCTGCACCATCACCGACAGGGTTTCCGCCACGAACACGCCGCACATGATGAAGAGAACGATTTCCTGTCGCACGATGACGGCGACCACGCCGAGCGCCGCGCCCAGCGCCAGCGCGCCGACGTCGCCCATGAAGACTTCCGCCGGATAGGCGTTGAACCACAGGAAGGCGAGTCCGGCGCCCGCCATCGCGGCGCAGAAGATCGCCAGTTCGCCGGCGCCCGGGACGAACGGCACGCCGAGGTATTTGGAGAACACCGCGTTGCCGGCGACGTAGGCGAAGATCGCCAGCGACGAGGCCACCATCACGGTCGGCAGGATCGCCAGGCCGTCGAGGCCGTCGGTGAGATTGACCGCGTTGCTGGAGCCGACGATGACGAAGTAGGCGAGCGCGATGAACGCCGCCGCCGGCAGACTCAGGGTGGCGTATTTGAGGAAGGGAATGATGAGTTCGGTGTGCGCGGGCAACGTGGCGGTGTTCCATAGGTAGGCCGCGACCGCGAGACCGATCGCCGACTGCCAGAAATACTTCCAGCGCGAGGGCAGGCCGCGCGAATTCTTCTCCACCACCTTGCGCCAGTCGTCGACCCAGCCGATGACGCCGAAGCCGACCAGCGTCAGCAGCGCGACCCAGACATAGTCGTTCGACAGGTCCGCCCACAGCAGCGTGGTCACGGTGACCGACACCAGGATCAGCGCGCCGCCCATGGTCGGCGTGCCGGCCTTGATCAGGTGGGTCTGCGGGCCGTCGCTGCGCACCGACTGGCCGATCTTCAGCGCGGTGAGCTTGCGGATGACGGCGGGGCCGACGATAAAGGAGATCGTCAGTGCGGTGAGCGTGGCCATCACCGCGCGCAGCGTCAGGTAGTTGAAGACATTGAATGCGCGAATGTCCTGGCCCAGATATTGAAACAGCCACAGGAGCATGTCAGTGTCCCTCTTGCCCAGGCGCCGAGGCCGTCGGGTATTCCATGAAACTTTGCACAACGCGCTCCATCTGCATGAAGCGCGAGCCTTTCACCAGCACGGTGATGCCGGGCGCGAGTTCGTTCTCGAGTTCGGCGAGAAGTTCCTGGATGCGCTCGAAGTGCATCGCACCGGCGCCGAACGCGGCAACGGTTTCCTTCGACAAATCGCCCAGCGCAAGCAGGCGGTCGACGCCCGCCGCGCGCGCGGCCTGCCCGATCTGGGCGTGCATGGCGACCGCATCCGCGCCCAGTTCGCCCATGTCGCCCAGCACCAGTACTTTTCGGCCGGGTTGCCGCGCCAGCACCGCCAGCGCGGCTTTCACCGAATCGGGATTGGCATTGTAGGTGTCGTCGATGAAGGTGCTGCCGTGCAGCGCGGGCTTCCTTTGCAGGCGCCCCTTGACGCCGGTGAAGCCGGACAGCCCCACGTCGATGCTGCGGAGGCTGACGTCGAGCGCGAAGGCGGCGGCGGCGGCGGCGAGCGCATTCATCGCGTTATGCTCGCCCGGCACCTGCAGGGCGATCTCGAGGCAGGCATGGGGCAGGGTGACGGCAAGTGTCGAACCGAAATCGCGGGGCTGGTAGTGCCCGCGCACCGAGGCCGGCTGCCTGATGCCGAAATCAACGACGCAGCGCCGCGCGTTGGATTCGCGCCACAGCCCGGCATGCGGGTCGTCGGCGTTGAATACCGCAATGCCGGCATCCGTCAGGCCGTTGAAGATTTCGCCCTTGGCGCGGGCGATATTTTCGATCGAGCCGAGAAAGCCGACGTGCGCGGTCATTGCGTTGTTGACCAGCGCCACGTCCGGCCGCGCCAGCCGCGTCAGGGTGTCGATTTCGCCCGCGTGGTTCATGCCCATTTCAAGTACCGCAAACTGATGCGTCCCGCGCAGGCGCAGCAGCATCAGCGGCAGTCCGATGTCGTTGTTGAGGTTGCCTTCGGTCTTCAGCACGGCCGCGTCGGAGCCGGTTTCCACCCGCAGGATGGCCGCCAGCATTTCCTTCACCGTGGTCTTGCCGTTGCTGCCGGTGACGGCGACGACCGGAATCGCAAAGCGCCGGCGCCAGGCGGCGGCCAGCCTGCCGAGCGCGAGGCGGGTGTCGTCGACGCGGATGGCCGCGGCAAGTTCGGGCGCCTGCGCGGCGTCCAGCACCACACCGGCCGCGCCCTGCTGCAAGGCCTGGGCGGCGAAAGCGCCGCCGTCGAATTTTTCGCCGCGCAGCGCGATGAAGAGATCGCCCGGCTGGATGCTGCGGCTGTCGGTAGAGATGCGAAGCACCTCGGCATCCACACCATTAAACGGCACGCCGAGCATGGCGGCGGCTTCGGAAAGTTGCATCATGGCCATCAGGTCCACGCCTCCAGGGCTTTTTTGGCAACCGCCACGTCGGAGAACGACAGCCGCGCGCCGGCGACTTCCTGGTACTCCTCGTGGCCCTTGCCGGCGATCACCACCACGTCGCCGTGATGCGCGCCGCCGATGGCCTCGAAAATTGCGCGCGCGCGATCCGGTTCGACGCGCGGCTTGCTGCCGGCCCCCGCCAGGATGTCGTCGATGATGTGGCGCGGGTCTTCGTTGCGCGGGTTGTCGCTGGTGATCCAGACTTCGTCGGCGCCCGCGGCGGCGGCCTGCCCCATCAGCGGGCGTTTGCCGCGGTCGCGGTTGCCGCCGCAGCCGAAGACGCAGATCAGCCGCCCGCCGCCGGCGATTTCACGCAGGGTGGCGAGCACTTTCTCCAGCGCGTCGGGGGTGTGGGCGTAGTCCACCACCACCAGCGGATGCGCATTGCCGCCCAGGGTCTGCATCCGCCCCGGCGGCGGCGCGATGTGCGCCAGCGCCTGGCAGGCGTCGTCCAGCTTGACGCCGGAAACCAGCAAAGTAGTGAGCACGGCGAGCAGGTTGGCGGCATTGAAGCGGCCCAAGAGCGGCGCGTCGATCTCGGCATTGCCCCAGTCGGTGCGCACCGCGAGGTGCAGGCCCGCCTGCGACAGGCGCAGCTTTTCGCCCACCACGGCGCCGCGCTGGAAGCCATAGCCGGCGACGCGCGCCGGCCGCGTCTCCGACTCCAGCCGCTGGCCGAAGGCATCGTCGACGTTGATCACCACCCACTCCAGCCCCGGCCAGCTGAACAGCCGTGCCTTGGCATCGGCATAGCTGTCCATGTCGCCGTGGTAGTCGAGATGGTCGCGCGACAGGTTGGTCAGCACCGTGACGTTGAACGTCGTGCCGTTGAGCCGTCCCTGCGCCAAGCCGTGCGACGACACTTCAACCGCGCACGCCGCCGCGCCCTGCCGCCGGTAGAGCGCAAGGCGCTGCTGCAGGTCGATGGCGTCGGGCGTGGTGTTGAGCGCGGGCGTGAGCGCGTCGGGGAAGCCGTTGCCGACGGTGCCGATGATGGCGGTTTTGCGCCCCAGCCGCGTGAATGCCTGCGCCACCCAGTGCGCCACCGAGGTCTTGCCGTTGGTGCCAGTGACGCCGACCATGTGCAGCGCGCGCGAAGGCTCGCCGTAAACGTGGGCGGCGATTTCGCCGATGCGGGTTTTCAGGCCGGGCACCCCGGCGTTGGGCACATCAAGGACGGGATCCCACTGGTAGTGGTCGGCTTCCCACAGCACGCCGTCGACGCGCTGCGCCACCGCCTGCGCGATGAAGTCGCGGCCATCGCGCGTCTCCCCGGGATAGGCGGCGAACACCGTGCCCGGCATGGCCTTGCCGCTGTTGTTGACGAGTTCGGCAACGTCGATGCCGAGCCGTTCCAGAATGTGCGGCACGGATTCGCGGATCGCCTGCGATGCGGCCAGGCCGGCGCCTGTGTTTTTTTGGGTATTCGCCATCACGCGCCCCCTCCCGCGCGCGCCATCGCGGGCTGTGCGTTCTGCGTGATCCGGGTCGCGGTTTCCGGCGCATCCGGCGGTACCGCGAGCTGACGCAGGCTGGCGGCCATCACCTGCGCAAACACCGGGCCGGCCGTGCTGCCGCCGAAATACACCCCGCCGGACGGCTCGTCGATCACCACGCCGATGATGAGGCGCGGGTTGGACGCCGGCGCCATGCCGACGAAGGAAGACAGATAGCGGTCGGACGCGTAGCGGCCGTCGACCAGCTTGTGCGCGGTGCCGGTCTTGCCGGCCACCCGATAGCCCGGCACCTGGGTGCGCGTGCCGGTTCCGCCTTCCTGCGTCACCGTTTCCAGCATGGCGCGCACCTTGCGCGCCACGCCCGGGGAGAACACCCGCTCGCCGACGATTTCCTGCGGCTCGCGCTTGAGGAACGACAGCGGCATCACTTCGCCGTCGTTGGCAAAGGCCATATAGGCACGGGTCAGCTGCAACAGGCTGACCGACAGTCCGTAGCCATACGCCATGGTGGCTTGCTCGACCGGCTTCCAGGTGGCGGCATCGCGCAGGCGCCCGGCGGTCTCGCCGGGAAAGCCCGAGCCCGGCAACTGGCCGAAGCCGGAACGGTGCAGCACCTCCCAGTGTTGCTGCGGGGTCAGCGACATGGCCAGCTTCACCGCGCCGACGTTGCTTGATTTCTGGATGATTTCGCTCACCGTCAATTGGGGATGCGGGTGCGTGTCGCGCACCAGCTTGGCGCCGACGCGCCAGGTTTCCGGCGTGTCGATGACGCTGTCGGGGCGATACAGGCCGCGCTCCAGCACCGCCGCCGCGACGAAAGGCTTGATGGTGGAACCCGGCTCGAAGGTGTCGATCACCGCGCGGTTGCGCATCGGCCCCGGCTTGTAGTTGCGGCGGTTGTTGGGGTTGAAGATCGGCTGGTTGGCCAGCGCGAGAATCTCGCCGGTCTTGGCGTCGAGCACCACCACGCTGCCGCCCTTGGCCTTGAGCGCAACGATCGCCGCCGCCAGTTCCCGGTGCGCCAGATACTGGATGTTCAGATCGAGCGACAGCGCCAGGTTGCCGCCCATCTGCGCGGTCCGGATCGGCGCCAGGTCGCGGATGGTGTTGCCGCGGCGATCGCGCTGAATGTGGCGCTGGCCCTCGCGGCCGGCCAGCCAGTCCTGATAGGCGCGCTCGACGCCTTCCTGGCCGAGGTCGTCCACATTGGTGAAGCCGACCACGTGCGCCGCCACTTCGCCCGCCGGGTAATAGCGGCGGAATTCGCGCCGCAGGTGCAGGCCCGGCACCCCCATGGCGGCGATCCTGACCGCCTGCTCCGGCGTCACCGGGCGCCGCACGCTGAATTCGCCACGCGTCTTGCGCGACAGCTTTTTCGACAATTCGGACGTCGGCGTGCCGAGCACCCTGGCCAGCTGCGCGCGCTCGCCGTCGGACAGCTTGAGTTCTTTTGGGCGCGCCCACAGGGACTCGACCGGCGTGCTGATCGCCAGCAGCTGGCCGTGGCGGTCGGACACCTGGCCGCGGTGCGCGGGCAGGGTGAGGTTGCGGTTGGCCACCGCGTCGCCCTTGCCCTGCAGATAGTCGGTATTGAGGCCCTGCAGGTAGAAGGCGCGCAGGGTCACCACCGTGAAGCCGGCAAGCAGCAGGCTACCCACCGTCGCCATGCGCCAGGGCGCAAGATTGAGCTTGAGGAGTTTCCTCGAATGGTAATTCATGGCGCACTCACCAGCGTTTCGACGCGCACGCGGTCATGCGGCGGCGCAATCAGGCCGAGCCGGGTGCGTGCGAGCGCATCGACCCGCGCCGGATTGGCCCAGGTGCTTTGCTCCAGCTGCAGTTTCCCCCATTGCTCGTCCAGCCCGTGCGCCTGCTTCTTCAGGCGTTCCAGTTCCACAAAATACGTGCGCGAGCGGTGCTGCGACTGGATCACCGCCAGCGCGCAGGCCACCAGCGTCAACGCCAGAATGGCATTGATTCGACTCATGCCTCACCCACCCGTTCCGCCACCCGCAATACGGCACTGCGCGCCCGCGGGTTGGCCGCCACTTCGGCGCCTGTCGCGCGCTGGGCGCGCCCCACCAGCCTCAAGCGCCCCGGTTTCAGCATGGCGGCCTGGATCGGCAGGCGCCGCGGCGCCTGCTCGCCCATCGCCTCGTCGCGCATGAAGCGCTTGACGATGCGGTCTTCCAGCGAATGAAAGCTGATGACCGCGAGCCGGCCGCCGGGTTTCAGTTTGTCCACGCATTGCGGCAGCACGGCACTCAGTTCTTCCAGTTCGCGGTTGATGTAAATCCGTATAGCCTGGAAACTGCGGGTCGCCGGGTGTTGCCCCGGCTCGCGCTTTTTGACCGTCGCGGCGATGAGGTTCGCCAATTGCCCGGTGCTGCGGATGGCTGCTTCCTGGCGTGCCGCAACAATCGCGCGCGCAATCGATTTAGCAAACCGCTCTTCCCCGTAGGTGCGGATGACTTCACTGATCTCTCCCTCTTCCGCCGTCGCCAGCCAGTCCGCCGCCGACAGCCCGCTTCCCGGATCCATGCGCATGTCGAGCGGCGCGTCGTACCGGAAGCTGAATCCGCGCGTCGCGTCATCGAGCTGCGGCGACGACACCCCGATATCCAGCAAAATTCCGTCCACCTGCGTCAAACCCATTTCGTCGAGCACCGCGCCCAGCCGCGAAAACGCGCTTTGCATCAGCGTCAGCCGCGCATCCTGCAGCGCCGCGCCCGCGCGGATGGCGTCCGGGTCGCGATCCAGCGCGACCAGGCGTCCGCTCGGCCCCAGCTGCGCCAGGATCAACCGGCTATGGCCACCGCGCCCGAACGTGGCGTCAACATACGTACCATCAGGCCTGATTGTCAGCGCTGCCACCGCCTCCTGTGCCAGCACCGGCACATGGGCGGTCTCCATCACAACGTAAAGCCTTCCAGTTCGGGCGGCAGCGCCTCGTCGCTGAAGGTCAGCGCCTGCGCCACCTGCGCCTCCCAGCGCGCCTCGTTCCACAACTCCACCTTGCCGCCCTGGCCCACCATCACCACGTTTTTATCGAGATCGGCGAACTTGCGCAGCATCGGCGGCAGCAGCACGCGACCCGCGCTGTCCATATCCATGTCGTGCGCATAGCCGACGAGCAATTGTTTGAGACTGCGGGTGCGGGGATTGAAGTCGGACAGCCCGTTGAGCTTTTTCTCGATCGGCTCCCATTCGGGCAGGGGGTAGAGCAGCAGGCACTGGCTGGGATCGGCGGTGATCACCACGCGCCCGCCGCCGTTCACCAGGAGGGCGTCACGGTAGCGCGCCGGCACCACGAGCCGGTTCTTGCTGTCCAGACTGACCGTTGCGACCCCCCGGAACATGCGCTCCCCCCATTATTGAAATTAGATTTGGCCGTGTTTGGCTGGGCGCATTCTCCCACAAGCTCCCACCAATCACCACTTGCACCCACTATAGGGGATAGTTTTGGGGGGGTCAAGCGGATGGACGCAAAAAAACCCCTATGTCTCAAGGACTTAGGGGTGGTTTTTGGTTGTGGATAAGTCTCTGGAAAAACCGGGATTTAGCGGTGAATTATGTTTGTTATTTTAGGTAAAAACGCTAAGTATTTGAATTTCATGAAAAGTGGGAAAGTCAATCGATAAGCCGGGTTCTGTCGTGGACAACCATTCCTCTAGGCCGGCCATTGCTGACCGGCTCCAGCCACCTACCCGCAGACTCGGCGAGCCGCGTCATCGTCTGCCTATTTGGTGTTGCTCCGGATGGAGGTTACCGCGTTTCACCGTAACTTAATACGCTCGTCTCTGTGGCCCTATTCCTCGCCTCGCGGCGTCCGGCCGTTAGCCGGCATCCTGCTCTGTGGAGCCCGGACTTTCCTCTCCCACTTGCGTGGCAGCGGTTGTCTGATCGGCTTCCCCGCCAAGATTATAAAGCCTTTACCCGGTCAGAGCGGGCCGGTGCCCGACGATGAACTCTTCCCGATCTGCTGCACGAAAGGTGCTCCATTGCTCCACGCCAGGGCGCGCGCCCCGTGGCAGTGCAATGCCTCCGCGCATGCACTAATTTAGATTGGTCATTTTCATCTTCGGCGCCAATTCTCCGGCACCAATAGTGCTCAATGAGGTCGAATCATGGCCGTTAAGCAAATATGGCACGATCATTGCGGGAGTTTGTGTCAGGTCCGTCATCCGTCAACGACCAGGAGTACCATCATGAGCTTGTTCAATCACTACATCGAACGCTACCGCCGGGAGGAAGAGGAATATTCGCTGGAGGAATTCCTGGCGATCTGCAAGAAGGACGGCATGGCCTATGCCAGTTCCGCCGAGCGCATGCTGGCCGCCATCGGTGAGGCGGAACTGGTCGATACCCGGAAGGACCCGCGTCTGTCGCGCATCTTCTCCAACAAGGTGATCAAGGCCTATCCGGCCTTCAAGGACTTCTACGGCATGGAAGAGACGATCGAGCAGATCGTCTCCTATTTCCGTCACGCCGCCCAGGGCCTGGAGGAGAGGAAGCAGATCCTCTACCTGCTGGGGCCGGTGGGGGGCGGCAAGTCCTCGCTGGCGGAAAAGCTCAAGCACCTGATGGAGAAGGCGCCGTTTTACGCCATCAAGGGCTCGCCGGTGAACGACTCGCCGCTGTCGCTGTTCTCCGCCGACGAGGACGGCGACATCCTGGAGCAGGAATACGGCATCCCGCGCCGCTATCTTGGCCGCGTGCTGTCGCCCTGGGCGGTGAAGCGCCTGCACGAATACAACGGCGACATCACCAAGTTCCGCGTGATCAAGCGCTGGCCTTCGGTGCTGGGCCAGGTGGCCATCTCCAAGACCGAGCCGGGCGACGAGAACAATCAGGACATTTCCTCCCTGGTCGGCAAGGTCGACATCCGCAAGCTGGAGAAATATTCGCAGGACGACCCCGATGCCTATAGTTACTCGGGCGGGCTGTGCCTGTCCAACCAGGGCCTGATGGAATTCGTCGAGATGTTCAAGGCGCCGATCAAGGTGCTGCACCCGCTGCTCACCGCCACCCAGGAGGGCAACTACAAGGGCACCGAGGGCTTCGGCGCCATTCCCTTCGACGGCGTGGTGCTGGCGCACAGCAACGAGTCGGAGTGGACGGCCTTCCGCAACAACAAGAACAACGAGGCCTTCCTCGACCGCATCTACATCGTCAAGGTGCCGTACTGCCTGCGGGTGTCCGAGGAGGTGAAGATCTACCGGAAACTGCTGCAGCACAGTTCGCTGTCGGAATCGCCGTGCGCGCCCGGCACCCTGGAGATGCTGGCGCAGTTTTCGGTGCTGACCCGCCTGAAGGAGCCGGAGAACTCCAGCATCTACTCCAAGATGCGCATCTACGACGGCGAGAGCCTCAAGGACACCGACCCCAAGGCCAAGAGCTATCAGGAATACCGGGATTTCGCCGGCGTCGACGAGGGCATGACCGGCGTCTCGACCCGCTTCGCCTTCAAGATCCTGTCGCGGGTGTTCAACTTCGACCATGGCGAGATCGCCGCCAACCCGGTGCACCTGCTCTACGTGCTGGAGCAGCAGATCGAGCAGGAACAGCTGCCGCCCGAGACGGAACAGCGCTACGTGGCCTACCTGAAGGAATACCTGTCGCCGCACTACGCCGAGTACATCGAGAAAGAGCTGCAGACCGCGTACCTGGAGTCCTATTCGGAATACGGCCAGAACATCTTCGACCGCTACGTCACCTACGCCGACATGTGGATCCAGGACCAGGAGTTCCGCGACCCCGACACCGGCGAGATCCTCGACCGCGCTCAGCTCAATACCGAGCTGGAGAAGATCGAGAAGCCCGCCGGCATCGCCAACCCGAAGGACTTCCGCCACGAGGTGGTCAACTTCGTGCTGCGCGCCCGCGCCCAGAACCACGGCAAGAACCCGGCCTGGACCAGCTACGAGAAGCTGCGCGTCGTAATCGAGAAGCGCATGTTCTCCAGCACCGAGGATCTGCTGCCGGTGATTTCCTTCAATGCCAAGGCCTCCAGCGAGGAGCAGAAGAAGCATCAGGACTTCGTCCAGCGCATGGTGTCCAAGGGTTACACCGACAAGCAGGTGCGCCTGCTGGCCGAATGGTATCTGCGGGCGAGGAAGACGTCCTGATGGGGATGCGGCCATGAGTCAACTCGTCGACCGTCGACTTTCCGGCAAGAACCGCAGCGCCGTCAACCGGCAGCGTTTTCTGCGCCGCTTCAAGGCGCAGATTCGCAAGGCCGCCGCCGAGGCCGTGTCCGGCCGCAAGGTGGCGGACCTGGAGCGCGGCGAGAAGATTTCCATCCCGTCCAAGGACCTGTCCGAACCCATTTTCCACCACGGCCCCGGCGGCCGCCGCAATATCGTGTTGCCCGGCAACCGCGAGTTCGTCAGCGGCGACCGGGTGGACCGGCCGGAAGACGGCGGCGGGGGTGGGGGCAGCGGCGGCTCGCCGGATGGCGAGGGCACGGACGACTTCGTGTTCGAGCTGTCGAAGGAGGAGTTCATGGACTACTTCTTCCAGGATCTGGCGCTGCCGGACATGGTGAAGAAGCAGCTCGCCGCCGTGCCCGAGGTGAAGAAGGCCCGGGCCGGATTTGTCAGCCATGGCAACCCCTCCAACCTGCACGTGGTGCGCTCCATGAAGCAGGCCATCGGCCGCCGCATGGCCCTGGCCGCCGGCCCCCGCGACGCCCTGCGGGAGGCCGAGGAAGCGCTGGAGGAACTCATCGCCCAGGGCCTGGGCGCCAGCCCGGAAGCCGACGAACTGCGCGAGGAGATCGAGGCGCTCAAGGCCCGCATCGCCGCCGTGCCCTTCATCGACACCTGGGACCTGCGCTACGCCAACCGCGTCGACCAGCCCACGCCCAGCAGCCAGGCGGTGATGTTCTGCCTGCTGGACGTATCGGGCTCGATGGACGAGGACCGCAAGAACATCGCCAAGCGCTTCTTCATGCTGCTCTATCTCTTCCTCACCAAGAGCTACGAGCGCATCGACGTGGTGTTCATCCGCCACCACACCGTGGCCAAGGAAGTCGACGAGGATGAGTTCTTCTCCTCGCGGGAAAGCGGCGGCACCGTGGTGTCCAGCGCCCTCGAGCTGATGCACGAGATCATCCTCGCGCGCTATCCCAGCGCCAACTGGAACATCTACGCCGCCCAGGCCTCGGACGGCGACAACTGGGAAAGCGACTCGCCGCGCTGCCGGGAACTGCTGGTCCAGAGCATCCTCCCGCTGACGCAGTACTTCGCCTACGTGGAAATCGAGGCCGAAGAACCACAGAGCCTGTGGCACGAGTACGAGCGGGTGAAAGCGGCGAGCCGGCGCTTCGCCATGCAGCGCATCCTCACGCTGGAGGACATCTACCCGGTGTTCCGCGAACTGTTCAGGAAGAAGGTGGCTTGATATGGAAACCGAAATGGAAAGTCCGGCTCCGTCCGTCGCCCAACGCCAGCCCCTGTCCGAAGGTTCGGAATGGACCTTCGAGCTGCTCGACGTCTACGACCGCGAGATCGCCCGGGTCGCCGCCCACTACGGCCTCGACACCTACCCCAACCAGATCGAGGTCATCTCCTCCGAGCAGATGATCGACGCCTATTCCTCGGTGGGCATGCCGGTGGGCTACCACCACTGGGCCTACGGCAAGCAGTTCCTCGCCACCCAGAGGAGCTACAAGCGCGGCCAGATGGGCCTGGCCTACGAGATCGTCATCAACTCCAGTCCCTGCATCGCCTACCTCATGGAAGAGAACACCATGACCATGCAGGCGCTGGTGATCGCCCACGCCGCCTACGGCCACAATTCCTTCTTCAAGGGCAACTATCTGTTCCGCACCTGGACCGACGCCGAGGGCATCCTCGACTACCTGGTGTTCGCGCGCAATTTCATCGCCGAATGCGAACAGCGGCACGGCGAGGTGGCGGTTGAGGAGCTGCTGGATTCCTGCCATGCCCTGATGAACCTCGGCGTCGACCGCTACAAGCGGCCCGCCAGGCTGTCGATGGTCAAGGAGCAGGCGCGCCAGGCCGAGCGCGAGGCCTACCTGCAATCCCAGGTCAACGATCTATGGCGCACCCTGCCGGCCAAACAGGCGGCAGGGAAGGAAAAACGGGCCGCCCGCTTCCCCAGCGAACCGCAGGAGAATCTGCTGTATTTCATCGAGAAGAACGCCCCGCGGCTGGAGCCCTGGCAGCGCGAGATCGTGCGCATCGTGCGCAAGATCGCGCAGTACTTCTATCCGCAGCGGCAGACCCAGGTCATGAACGAAGGCTGGGCCACCTTCTGGCACTACACCCTGCTCAACCACCTGTACGAGGAAGGCAAGCTCACCGACGGCTTCATGATGGAGTTCCTGCAAAGCCACACCAACGTGGTCTACCAGCCGCCCTATAACAGCCGCGCCTACAGCGGCATCAACCCCTACGCGCTGGGCTTTTCCATGTTCCAGGATCTGCGCCGCATCTGCGAGCACCCCACCGAGGAGGACCGCAGCTGGTTCCCGGAACTGGCCGGCAGCGACTGGGTGAAGTCGCTCGATTTCGCCATGCGCAACTTCAAGGACGAAAGCTTCGTCGCGCAATACCTCTCGCCCAAGCTGATCCGCGACCTCAAACTGTTCGCCATGGTGGACGACGACCAGGACGACAAGCTGGAGGTCGCGGCGATCCATGACGACGCCGGCTACCGCACGGTGCGCCAGCTGCTCGCCGAGCACTACAACCTGGGCAACCGCGAACCCAACATCCAGGTCTACGAAGTCGACATCTTCGGCGACCGCTCGCTCACCCTGCGCCACTACATGCACGACCGCAGGCCGCTGGGCGAATCCACGCCGGAAATGCTGCGGCACGTCGCCCGCCTGTGGGGCTACACGGTGCGAATCGAAAGCGTGGACCAGAACGGCGAATCCCGCCTGACAGCAATCAGCGAGGCCATTTAAAACCCTGGGTTATAGAGGTCGTGCCAAGAGAGAGGCTTTTGTCGGCCCATTGCCGTCATTCGCGTGCAATGTGTCGATCGGCCGGTCCTCGGCCTTATGTGAAGCTTCACATAAGGCCGATTATGCACAGTCGTTGATTATGTGAAGTTGTGGAATGGATTGTGCTGAGGGGGTAGACAGTATGCGGCCCGGCAGCGGGTGATGCTGCCGTAAGCTGGACATAATTTCTGCGGTCGTCTGAAGTGGTGGATCCACTTCAGGAGACTGTCATGACCCAAACCATTACCCACCGTGCCGCGTCAGGCGCTCGGCCACCTGCAGCACTGGCGGATCACATTGTCGAAGAGCTGCATCGCTACGACGAACACCTGCGCGATGTACGAGGGCTGGCGGCGGGGACGCGCAAGGGGCGACTTCGCGTCGTAGGCGTGTTGCTGCAAGAGAACTTCAGGAGGCACGCCATCCAGATTGGGAAGCTGCGGCCTGACGATATTCGCCAGTTTCTTGCAACACGGTTGGGTGCGCACCAATCAGCCTCTCACGCATCCCATCTGGCAGTGACGTTGCGGAGTTACCTTCGCTATCGGACCACCTGCGGCGACCAGGTCAGCAAGCTGACTGCCGTCATCTCGAATCCCGTCCACTGGAAGCTGGCTTCCTTGCCGCGCGCGCTCAAGCCAGATGAAGTCGAACGCTTGCTGAACTCCTTTGCCGCCGGGCTGCGCTTACCGAAACGTGGGTACGCAATCGTGCGTTGTGCATTGGACATGGGGCTGCGGTCCGGCGAAATCGCTCATCTCATGATCGGTGACATCGACTGGCGTGTCGGCACGGTGGCGTTACGGGGCACAAAGTCGCTGCGACAGGAAATCCTGCCCTTGCCGATGGAAACAGGACAGGCGCTGGCCGACTATCTGCAACATGAACGCCCCACCACCAGCAACCCTGCTTGCTGGAGACGTCGAAAGGCGGGGGCATTGACGATCCTGCCTTTGTCGCTCTCTGACTCTATGAGTTCACCTCGGCGAGTCGATTCTCTCAGGCGATCTTGGCAAATTAGGTCTAGTAAACGGTCGAACGGTTTTCCTTTCACCTTATCGCTCCCATTAATCGCTAATAAGCGATGCAATTCGGTTGTGCATTACGTGAGATTTCCGCAGCAAGTACGAAGATGGACAGCAATAGGATTGCTCCTGAAGGTGAGTATTTCAGGCCGCCTCCCGCAACGCCACCCTGATATCGATCTCATCAAACGGCACCACAAGCTTCCCGGCCGTCCGTTCCAGCAGCCCCAGTTCTTCCAGTGCTTTCACGTCGGTGTGGACGTTTTTGTAGTCGCGCCCCAGCGCCTGGGCGAGTTGGTGGATGTTGAGCGCATTGTGGCTGGCGACGTGGCGCAGCAATTCCAGGCGTCGGTCGGTGATGGCGGCGAACAGTTCCGAAGGGGAGCCGAAGCTGATGGTGGGCACGATGGTCTCGTCGCCCGCTTCGATGCGCCGCCAGACCGATGCGGCGTCTTTCAACGCCTGGGCTGGCGTGGTGATGGTGATTTCAACCTTGCTCATGTGTCCCACTCCCAGCCCGCGAGGCGGGCGCAGTCGTTACGAAAATCCTCGATCAGTTGGTCCACGCCGGTGAAGGCGTAGGACTCTTCCAGTTCGCCGTAGTGGCGGTGGTCGCCTTTGCCGGCTTCGTTGTCGTAGCGGACAAGGCACGCACTGTCGCGTCCGCAGTAGAAGCGGTACTTGATGCCGTGGGGCCGGTCTGGCGTGGCTTTGGGCAGACGCCAGATGACCATTTCCACGATGACGCTCCCGCGCTGGAACTTGCGACGAAACAACTGGGTGGTCTTCATTATGGTTCAACGCACCATAATTAGCCAGCTTTGTTGCTGGCGCGGAGGGTTTCCAGCGACCTTGCACCTACCCCCAAATCCCGCCAGTTCGCCGGATGGCAGGTGAAGAGCAGGATTTGATGCCGTGTTGCGGCGTCGAACAGCAGGCGTTTCATTTGCGCCAGTCGCGTTTCGTCGCTGTGGACCAGCGCGTCGTCGAGAATGATGAGGGTGGGCCGGTCGGCTTCCTTGAGCAGGTCGGCGTAGGCCAGGCGGCTGATGACCCCCATTTGTTCGCGGGCGCCAAAACTGAGTTCTTCGAACAGGCTGGTTTCTGCACCGTTGCTACCCGGACGTGTGAGCGGGCCGGGCGTAAGGTTCTCGTCGATGTCCAGGCTGGCGCGGGGGAACAGCAGTTGCAGATAGCGGTTGAGGTGCTTTTGCAGCGGCGCCTGGAGTTTGCGGGTAAGCACGGCGCGCTTGTCGCGCAGCAGCTTGAGCAGGTGGTCGAGAGCCAGGGCGCGGCGTTGCAACTCGTCGCTGCGGCGGCGGACTTGTTCCTGGTCGCGCGCCGCTTCGGCCCGGCGTTCTTCCAGCCCCTGGGCGCCGGTGGTCTGTAGCTCGACCTCCAGGCGCATCAGGGTGTCGCGGCGTTCGGCGTGCTGTTTTTCGAGTTGCCCGGCGCTCGCGCGGACGCGTTCGACATCCTGCTGGAGGATGTCTGGATTAGCCGCGGCGACTTGCCGGGCTCGTGCCTCGATACGGCCGGCCAGAATGACTTGCTCGGCGCGGGCATCGACCAGATTCTGATTGGCGGCCGACAGACGCGCGGCGCGGTCGGGTGCGTCGAGCACAGCCTGGGCGGCAGCCAGTTCGCGGGCTGCGGATTCGTGGGCGGTCTGAGCGTTGCCGGCGGCGATTCGCGCCTCGTTGAGTTGCTGGTTGATCTGGTCGAGAGACTGTCGGGCGGAGTCTTCGGCGGCTTCGGCTTGGGAGACCGATGGGAGTTCGGAAATGTTTTCCGGCGCGACCGGCAGGCGGGCGAGAGCTTGTTCGATTTCTCCGGAACGGGCGTCGTGAGCAGTGAGTTCGGCACGCAGGGCGTCTATGCCTTTGGGGGCGAGGGCCTTGAGCGTGGCGGTTGCGGTCCTGGCTTCGGCTTGGTGCTGGGTGTGACTTTGATGGCGGGCTTCGGCGGCTTCCAGACTGTCGAGGCCCAGCCGTTGCAGCAGGGCAGCATGGCTGTCGGCCAGGGCCTGTTCCTGACGGCCGAGTTCGGCCAGGTCAGCGCCGCCGGGGGTGATGTCGAGTTGGCCCAGACCAGGCAAGGTGACACGTGTGGTTTCGGTCAGCAGGCGGTCGCCGCTGCCGGTGACGGCTTCCTGGCCGATCTCGATCCGGCTGCCGTCAGTCAAGACAAAGAGAAGCCGGGTGGCGGCCGTATCGCGCCGAATACGCAGTTCGCGTAATTCGCTTTGTTGCTCCTTGAGGGTGTTCAGGTCTTTGGGATCGATTTCTGTTTCGGCCAGTTGCTTCTGCAGCGCGCTCAGGTCGGCCTGCTCGGTCTCGGCCCGGGCGAGGGCGTCGGCAGTGGTTTCCTGCTTGCGTTTGAGTTCGTTCATTTGGCGGTCCAGATCGCGCCGGGTAGCTTCCTGCCGCGCCAGGCGCAGGGCCTCACGCAAGGCGGTGTGGCGGTCTGTCGCTTCCTGTGTCCTGGATTGCCATTGCTCGACCAAGGTGTTGTTGGCGTGGCGTTCCTTATCGGCGTTTTCAAGCGCCGTCCGGCGGGAAGCAACTGCCCGCTCCTGGCTGGCAAGGGTATCGAGCTGGCCGCGCAACAATTTGACCTGGGCCTCGATCTGGCCGGCGCGTTGCCGGTCCGACTGCAAGGCGGCCTCGACCTGGCGGATGGCATCCAGACTAGCCGCAGCGGCTTGTTCCTGTTGGCGGAAAGCCGTCCAGGGCTGTTCGGCCTCGTCGACGGCATGGTTGCGGCGCAGCGTGGCCAGCCGGTCGACCTTTTCACGATAGGCGGCAATTTCAGCGTCCAGACCCCGGAGGGTGGCTTCCAGCGTTGCCGCCTGTTCGAGCGCCTGCTGATACGCGCCGCGCGGTTTGCCGGTGGTGGCAGTCAGCAACTCGTTGCGCAGCACTTCGACTTTCGCCAGAACTTCGTCACCGCCGCTGCTGGCAATCTCGCCGAGGGAGGTGTTGAGGACACTGCGCAGGTGGTTGGTGGCGTGGCCGACGGATTCGCGCAGATCCTGGGCGCTGCCTTGCTGGATCCAGAGCAGGCCGGGGATACCCCAGTGTTCGGCTTTGCTGACGCCCTTGCCGGCGTGCTGGAAACCGAGCAGTTCGGCGAGATGGTCTTCGGCTTCGACGCCGTCCAGATGCTGCGGTCCGGCCTGCAGCTCACAGCGCTTCTTGCCGAGGAAACGCTTGCCGAGGCGGTAGGTCTCGGCGCCGATGGTGAACTCCAGTTCGACGCTGGGCGAGGCGGAGGCATCGCCCCAGGGGCGCAGGTCGTCGACGCTGCCCGAACGGTGACGCTCGAAAAAGGCGGCGCGTATCGCCGCGACGATGGTGCTCTTGCCGGCTTCATTGGCGCCGGTGAACAGGTTCAGGCCGGGTTCCAGGTCGGCGATTTCAAACGGCTGGCGGAACTGTTTGAATTGTTCGATGCGGATGCGGGTCAGCTTCACGATGTCGCCTCCGCCCGCCGTTCGTCGAGGATGCCGGCGAGCAGGGCCAGGGCATCTCGGACTATATCTGCATCGGCGCCGTCCTGGCCGGCCCGTAGTTCGGCGATGACTTCGCCAAGGTAGCCGTCGGCCTGGATGGCGTCGATGTCTTCGTCGGTGGGCTCCAGGCGCAAGGCCGAAAGGTCGGCTTGCAGACAGCGTGCCCGGCCTTGTGCTTGAGCAATCGAGGCTTGCAGACGGCGATACCCGGCGAGGTCGGCCTGGCCGGACAGGACCAGTTTCACCACGTCGGTCTGGCCGAATTCGGCCAGTTGCAACAGAACCTGATCGATGTCGCTGGCGACCTGGAGCGTCATGCTCAGCGACTGCCAGAGGTATTGCCCGGTTGTAATCGAGGTGACCACGGCTGACTCACCCGGCCCGGCCAGTTCGACCAGCAGCGTCTGGCCGGAGTCGTTGGCCTTGAAGCGGTCGGTTTCGGGCGTGCCGCTGTACCAGGTGCGCGCGTCCACCTGCTTGGTGCCATGCCAGTCGCCCAAGGCGAGGTAATCCAGCCTGGCCTGTTCGGCTCGGCCAGCGGCGATGGGGTTGGCCGAGTCGATTTCTTCCGCCAGGATGCCCAGAACACTGCCGTGCGCCAGACCGATGCGAAGCATGCCGGCGGGCGTGTCTGCGCCTGCGAACCATTCGGTCAAATCGTTGTAGGTGTGGCGCTGGGTTAGCGGCGCGGGAAGGATGGCGACGCCGAGTGCCTCCAGTAACAGGGGCTCGGCATTCAGGCAGACATGAACGTTGTCGGGGATGGCCGTGAGCCGGGCAGCTCGGGTCCAGACCGATTCGGCCAGGCCGGCATCGTGGTTGCCCGGTATCAGCAGCCAAGGGCCGGCGTAGCCTCGCATGGCATGAAACAGACGATGAATGGTCTTGTCGGACACGCCCTGGGCGTCGAAGACATCGCCGGCCACCACAACCAGATCGACCTGCCGTTCGAGCGCCAGCGCAGCGATCCGCTCGACGGTGTTGAAACGCGCCTCGGCGAGCAGAGCCGCTTCATCCGGCTCGAACTGCCCGTAGCATTTGCCTATCTGCCAGTCGGCGGTATGTAGCAGCCTGATCAATTTGCCTCCCTTGCAATCATTCTGTTCGTGATTGTCGACGTGGTGCGATTCCGCTAGACATTTGCCCAGTACAGCCCCATCTGTTCTGGGATTCCTTAGATAGAGTCTCTCCATTATGCCGAAGACCGGACAAGTCTACCGGGTCGAGAGTTCGCATTCGTCAAATCGAGAAGCCGCTGTTCAGCGTCGCTCGCAGCAGAGTGAGAGGTAACCGCAGTATTGCTGACCGAGATCCGCAAGCCAGCGAGCGCCTGGAATGGCCGATGACTTGCCGACCATGCCAGCTCGGCCGCCGGCAGCTTGCCAAGGTACACCGGTCGTCCAGGAACGCATGGTTTCGGCGTACTCTGTGACCGCAGTTGGCCGGCTGCGGGCATTGCCCTATGACGACCAACGCTACTCGCTGGGCAATGGGCGTCCAGACTCAGCCCGTCAAATACCGATTTATGCGACGACGCGCCAGCGGATGGCTTCGCCTGCGCGCAGCGGCACCAGGCTTTCCTCGCCCATTTTGAGGCGGGCCGGCGCGTCCCAGCTTTCGCGCTTGAGGGTGATGGTGTCGGTGTTGCGCGGCAGGCCGTAGAAGTCGGCGCCGTGGAAGCTGGCGAAGGCTTCGAGCTTGTCGAGCGCGCCGGCGTCTTCGAACGCTTCGGCATAGAGTTCGATCGCGGCATGCGCGGTATAGATGCCGGCGCAGCCGCAGGCGGTTTCCTTGGCGCCCACGGCATGCGGGGCGGAATCGGTGCCGAGGAAGAACTTGGGGTTGCCGGAGATGGCCGCGGCCACCAGCGCCTGGCGATGCTGTTCGCGTTTCAGCACCGGCAGGCAATACATGTGCGGGCGGATGCCGCCCTTGAACATGGCGTTGCGGTTGTACAGCAGGTGATGCACGGTGACGGTGGCGGCGACGTTGGCCGGCGCGGCGGCGACGAACTCGGCGGCCTGGCGCGTGGTGATGTGTTCGAGCACGATTTTGAGCTGGGGGAAGTCGCGCAGCAGCGGGGTCAGGTGGCGCTCGATGAACACCGCTTCGCGGTCGAACACGTCGACCTCGGGATCGACCACTTCGCCGTGCAGCAAGAGCGGCATGCCGGCTTCTTCCATCGCCGCGATGGCCTTGTACGCCCTGGCGAGTTCGGTGACGCCGGAGTCCGAATTGGTGGTCGCTCCGGCCGGGTAATACTTCACCGCATGGACAAAGCCGCTTGCCCGCGCGCGGCGGATTTCCTCGGGCGTCGTGTTGTCGGTGAGGTAGAGCGTCATCAGCGGCTCGAACGCGGTCCCGCTCGCGGCCGCCAGCAGGCGCTCGCGGTACGCCGCCGCATCGGCCACGTTGACCACCGGCGGCCTCAGGTTGGGCATGGCGATGGCGCGGCCGAACACGCGCGCGGTGTCGGGCAGCACGCTCCGCATGGCGGCGCCGTCGCGGAAATGGATGTGCCAGTCGTCGGGGCGGGTGATCGTGAGGGTGTCGGTCATGCTTCGTCCTGCGGTTTCAATGCGAGGGTCATTTTATAGAGTTCGGCCTTGCTGCGGCCGGTGATTTTCGCCGCCAGTTTGGCCGCCAGCGTCGGCGGCAGTTCGCCCAGCAGCACGTCGAGCACGCGCATCGCTTCCGCGTCGACCATCGCGGCTGCTGCTGCAGGCGGATGCACGATGACGACGAATTCGCCACGCACGTGGTTGGGGTCGGCGGCGAGCCAGGCGGGCGCCTCGGCGAGCGGCAGGGTGACGATGTTCTCGAAGCGCTTGGTGAGCTCGCGCGCCAGCGTCACCGGTCGGGCGCCGTCCAGCACCGCCGCCATGTCGGCCAGCGTCTCCTCGATGCGATGCGGCGCCTCGTAGAACACCAGCGCCGCCGGCAGCGCCGCCAGGGTTTGCAGTTGCGCACGGCGCGCGCCGGATTTGGGCGGCAGGAAACCGTGGAACAGCCACTGCCCGGATTCGATGCCGGCGACCGACAGCGCCGCGGTCACCGCCGCGGCGCCGGGGATCGGCACCACCGTCAGGCCCGCCGCACGCACCGCCGCCACCAGCCGCGCGCCGGGGTCGGACACCGCGGGCGTGCCGGCATCCGACACGTAGGCCACCGCCTCGCCGGCGGCGATCCACGCGATCACCTTGCCGGCGGCGGCGCGTTCGTTGTGTTCGCGGATCGACACCAGCGGTTTTCCGATATCGAAATGCGCCAGCAGCTGTCCCGACACGCGGGTGTCTTCCGCCGCCACGCGGTCCACGCATTTCAGCGTGTCGAGCGCGCGCAGCGTGATGACGCCGAGGTTGCCGCTCGGCGTGGCGACGACGTAGAGCGCGGGCGGCAGGCGGGTATGATGGGTCGATTCGTTCATGGGCCGTCATTGTCGCAGATGTTGAAATCCCTGATCGGGCAAACCGCCGAATCGCGCGCCGAAGCCTTTCTGCGAACGCACGGCCTGAAGCTCGTCACGCGCAACTGGCGCTGCCGCTTCGGCGAGATCGACCTCATCATGCAGGACGGTCCCACCCGGGTGTTCGTCGAGGTACGGCTGCGCAGCCGCGGCGATTTCGGCGGCGCCGCCGCCAGCGTGACGCCGGCAAAGCAGAAGAAGCTGCTGGCCGCCGCGCGCCAGTATCTGGCCACGCTGAAAACGCTGCCGCCGTGCCGCTTCGACGTGGTGGCGCTGTCCGGCGATGGCGTGCCGGACTGGATCAAGAACGCTTTCGACGATGTGGGATAATCCGGGCTCGAATGTTTCGTAGTTCACGCGCGCCCTCATGCCCCTACACGACAGAATTTTCGGCCATTTCCAGGCCTCGGCGCAGACCAAGCTGGATGCTGCCGGGGCGCTTGTTCCGGCGATTGAGCAGGCCGCGCGTCACATGGTGCATTGCCTCGCGCAGGGCGGGAAAATCCTGGTCTGCGGCAACGGCGGTTCGGCAACGGATGCGCAGCATTTCGCCTCCCACATGATCAACCGCTTCGAGCAGGAGCGCCCCGGCCTGGCGGCGGTGGCCCTGACCGCCGATACGTCCACCCTGACTTCGATCGCCAACGACCTCGCCTACGATCAGGTGTTTGCGCGCCAGGTGAAGGCGCTGGGGCAGCCGGGCGACCTGCTGCTGGCGATTTCCAGCAGCGGCAACTCGCCCAGCGTGCTGCAGGCGGTGGCCGCCGCTCACGCGCGCAGCATGCCGGTGATCGCCCTGACGGGGAACGACGGCGGTGCGCTGGGGGAACAAATGCAGGAAGATGACGTCTGCCTCAGCGTGCCCGCCGAATCCGCGGCGCGCATTCATGAAGTCCATATGCTGGCCATCCATTGCCTGTGCGATGCGGTGGACAGCGTTTTACTGGGAGTAGAGGAATGAACAAACTGATCCATATCGCGCTGGTGGGTGTGGCGCTGTCGCAATTGCACGGATGTGCCGCGGTCGCCGTGGGCGGCGCCGCCACGGGTACGGCGGTTGCGCTCGACCGCCGCACCGCCGGCGTGTTCGTCGGCGACCAGGAAATCGAATTGCGTGCGATGAACCGCCTGCGCGAAGCCATCCCGGAAAACACCGGCAACATCTCCGTGACCAGCTACAACCGCCAGGTGCTGCTCACCGGCCAGGTGCCGGACGAGCCCACCCGCTCGCGCGCCGCCGAGGTCGTCAAGGGCGTTCCCGACGTGCGCACGGTGTTCAACGAACTCGGCATCTCGGGCGTCACCTCGTTCACCGCCCGGGCCAACGACACCACCATCACCGGCAACGTCAAGGCGCGCCTGCTGCGCGACGAACGCGTGCCCGGCACCAAGATCAAGGTGGTGACCGAGTCCGGCGTGGTCTACCTGATGGGGCTGGTGACGCCGGCCGAAGCCGGGATCGCCGCCGACATCGCGCGTACCAGCTCAGGCGTGACCAAGGTCGTTACCCTGTTCGAAACCATCGACTGATGCCGCCAGCCGCCTGCGCGCGCCCCCGCCCATGATCTACCGCGACCTGCGCGATTTCATCGCGCAACTTGAAAAAATGGGCGAGCTCAAACGCATCGCCGTCGAAGTCGACCCCAAACTGGAAATGACCGAAATCGCCGACCGCGTGCTGCGCGCCGGCGGCCCGGCGCTGCTGTTCGAGAATCCGAAGGGCAGCACCATTCCGGTGCTGGCGAACCTGTTCGGCACGGTCAAGCGGGTGGCGCTGGGCATGGGCGAGGACGACCCGAGCCGGCTGCGCGAAGTCGGCAAGCTGCTGGCCTACCTGAAGGAGCCCGAGCCGCCGAAGGGCCTGCGCGACGCCTGGGACAAGTGGCCCGTGCTGAAGCAGGTTCTGAACATGGCGCCGAAGGAAGTGCGGAGCGCGCCATGCCAGGAGATCGTGTGGGAAGGCGCCGACGTCGACTTGAACCGCCTGCCGGTCCAGCACTGCTGGCCAGGCGACGTGGCGCCGCTCATCACCTGGGGGCTGACCGTTACGAAAGGTCCGCACAAAAAGCGGCAGAACCTCGGCATCTACCGCCAGCAGGTGCTCGCACCGAACAAGCTCATCATGCGCTGGCTGGCGCACCGCGGCGGCGCGCTGGATTTTCGCGAGCACACGCTGGCGCATCCGGGCGAGCCGTTTCCGCTCGCGGTGGCGCTCGGCGCCGACCCGGCGACCATCCTCGGCGCGGTCACGCCGGTGCCGGATTCGCTTTCCGAATACCAGTTCGCCGGCTTGCTGCGCGGCGCCAAGACCGAAGTGGTGAAATGCCTCGGCAGCGAGTTGCAGGTGCCGGCCTCCGCCGAGATCGTTCTCGAAGGCGTGATCCATCCGGGCGAAACCGCGCTCGAGGGCCCCTACGGCGACCACACCGGCTACTACAACGAGCAGGAAATTTTCCCGGTATTCACCGTCGAGCGCATCACGATGCGGCGCGACCCGATCTACCACAGCACCTACACCGGCAAGCCGCCGGACGAACCGGCGATCCTCGGCGTGGCGCTGAACGAGGTGTTCGTGCCGCTCTTGCAGAAGCAGTTCCCCGAGATTTCCGACTTCTACCTGCCGCCCGAGGGCTGCTCCTACCGCATGGCGGTGGTCAGCATGAAGAAGGCCTATCCCGGCCACGCCAAGCGGGTGATGTTCGGCGTGTGGAGCTTCCTGCGCCAGTTCATGTATACCAAGTTCATCATCGTCACCGACGTCGACGTCGACGTGCGCGACTGGAATGAAGTCATGTGGGCGCTCACCACCCGCGTCGATCCGGCGCGTGACACCCTGTTGGTGGAGAACACGCCGATCGACTATCTCGACTTTGCCAGCCCGGTGTCGGGGCTGGGCAGCAAGATGGGCATCGACGCCACCAACAAGTGGCCGGGCGAGACCAGCCGCGAATGGGGCACGCCGATCGTGATGGACGCGGCGGTGAAGGCGCGGGTCGATTCCCTGTGGGACGACCTGGGTTTGTAGGAAATCACAAGCATGACCGACAAACCCGAGGGCCGCCGCACCTGCCTCTACGACACCGGGCAGCTCGACGCCATCGTCGACGACATGGCCCGTCAGGCGGCGGGCCTCCTGACCGGGCGCACGCAGGTCGCGATCGTCGGCATCCTGCGGCGCGGCGCGCCGCTGGCCGACCGGCTGCACGCGCGGCTGCAGGATACCTGGGGCCTCGCGCACTGCGTCCGGCTGGACCTGCAGATCAAGCGCTATGCCGACGACCTCACGCTGCTCTATCCGGAAACCCAACTGACCGAGAATCCGACTCTCGCCACCCTCGACCTCGCCGGCCATACGGTGCTGGTGGTGGACGACGTGATGTATCGAGGACATTCCATGCTGCGCGCCGTGGAATATCTCGCCGGCAAGCAGCCGGACGAAATCCGCACCGTGGTGCTGGTGGACCGCGGCGCGGCGAAATTGCCGGTGCGCACCGACATCGTCGGCGTTCGGCTCGACGTCGCCCCGTCGGACGTCATCGAGTGCAACGTGCCGCCTTACGAAGGCAGCTTCAGGATCGACCTGCTGCAGCCCGCGTAAGCCCCGCTCACGGCCGGGCGCGCCCCCTGCCTTGAGCTATCATTCAATGTCGTCATTCTCAACCTCAACCTGGAGAACGCGCATGAACAAGTCCATGCTGACGGGCGTCATCGCGGGCGCCGTCGCCGTCACCGCGATCGGCGGCGTCGCGGGATACCGCGCCCTGAAGGAACCGGAATTCGCCGAGGTGCTGGCGGTCAAGCCGCTGACCGAGACCACCAAAACGCCGAAGGAAGTCTGCAGCGACGTCGCCGTCACCGAGCAGGCGCCGGTCAAGGATCCCCACCGCATTGCCGGCACCGCGATCGGCGCCGTGGCGGGCGGGGTGCTGGGGCACCAGATCGGCGGCGGCAGCGGGCGCGACCTGGCGACCGTCGCTGGCGCAGCGGCCGGTGGCTACGCCGGCCACCAGGTGCAGAAGAGCATGCAGGAAAAGGACGTCGTCACGCGCACCGAAACGCGCTGCAAGACCGTCTACGAGTCGCACACCCGGACCATCGGCTACGACGTGCGCTATCGCCTGGGCGAGAAGGAAGGCCAGGTGCGCATGGACCACCAGCCCGGCCCGCGCATCCCGGTGAAGGACGGCGAACTGCAGCTCGACGCGCCGGCCTTCTGAGTCCGCCGGGCGCCGCGCGACGGGTGCGCGTCAGCGTCCGTCGTCGCTGCCGCAGCGGCGGCAGCCGAGGATGCTGAAGTAGCGCAGATAGAGCCACAGCGCGCCCGGCAGCAGCGCCAGCCGCATCCATTCCGACAGCGTGTCCGGCCATTGCCGCGCCTGCCAGGCGTCGACCGCCACCGGCAGCGCCTGAAACAGCGCCAGCAGCACCAGGAACAGGCCCATTACGCGGCAGCCGGGGTTCATCGCGCACCTTCTTCGGCCATCCGGTTTTTCTCCCCTTGCGGGGCGCTCCGGTCCACTACGGGCTGAAGCCCATGTGGAGTCGTATGCACCCACTCCAGCAGGGCGTGCTGCGCCGCCTCGCTGCGGCGCGCGTTGGCGTGGTTGACCAGCATGACGAAGCTGACGCGCTGGCCGTTCAAGGTGTACACATAGCCGGCCAGCGCGCTGACGCCGCGCAGGGAGCCGGTTTTGAGGTGCGCGCTGCCGCTGAATGCGCTGCCGTTGAAACGCAGCTTCAGGGTGCCGTCGCTGGCGACGATCGGCAGTGCCGACTGGAACTCGGCGTGCAGCGGGCTGTTGTAGGCGGCCCGCAGCAACTGGTTCAGCGCGTCCGCGCTGATGCGCTCGATGCGCGACAGCCCGGAGCCGTTTTCCAGCACCAGCTTGCGGGTCGGCACGCCGCGCTGCGCCAGTATCTCGCGCACCGCCTGTGCGCCTTTTTCCAGCGTCGCCGGCGCGCCGTATTTTTCCGCGCCGAGCGTCAGGAACAGATTGCGCGTCATCAGGTTGTTGGAATGTTTGTTGAGGCGGGTGAGCGCATCGGCCAGCGGCTCCGAGGCGAATTTCAGCAACGGCTCGGTGCCGGGCGCCATCCCCGGCAGCGTCGCGCCGGTCAGCGTGCCGCCCGACTCCGCCCACAGCCCGCGAAAAATGAAATCGAAGGTCGCGGCCGGCTCGAACAGGTTAAGCGCCCAGGCCTGCTCGCCGCAGCTGCGCGGATAGCGCCCGCTCACCACCAGTTCAAGGCGTTCGGGGTCGGGGATGGCGGGCGCGAGCGCATCCTTCCAGCCGTTGCATTCCGCGCCGTCGGTCGGCACCAGGCGCGAGGTCAGCGTCACCCCCGGCAGCGCGATATCCGGCACGATCAGCACCTGTTCTCCGTCCGGCTTCAGGCGCAGCGTCGTCGCGTTGAAGTTGGCCACCAGCGGCCCCGGCGCGGCGTTGTACAGGGCCAGCGGCTCGCCGTCGAAGGCGCCGGGGTCGATCGCCGGCAGCTCGAAATGGCTGAGGTCGAGCACCAGATTGCCGTGGATGTGGCGCACCCCGCGGGCGCGCAGTTCGCGCTGCAACAGCCACATCCGCTCCAGCGTCAGGGTGGGATCGCCATGGCCCTTGATGACGAGGTCGCCGCTCAGCACGCCGTCCGCAATGACGCCGTCCGCCCAGACATCGGTCGACCACGCGTAGCCGGGGCCGAGCTGGTTCAGCGCCGCGAAGCTGGTCGCCAGCTTCATCACCGAGGCCGGATTTAGCGCCGCTTCGGCATTGTGGCTGAGCACGGGCGCCGCCGCGTCCAGCGGCTGCATCACCACCGCCACATGATCGAGCGGGATGCCGGCCTGCTTCAGCGCATCGGTGAAGGCCGCGGGAAGCCCGACGGCATGGGCGGACGCGACAAGGCACGCAAGCAACAGGCCGGCGAGAAGATGGCGGGTGATTCGGAAAGGCATCATCGCGTCATTATGCCGAATTCCGCTGCGCGGGTTTCGCGTAGCGGCGCCCGATGATCACAGAGATTGCCTGATTGCCAGCACGGCCTGGTTGCGCAGCGACTTGAGCAGGGAAAGCTCTTTCTCGGGAATCGCGATGTCGCCGGGCTGCGGGCGGTCGGCGTAGATCAGGCCGATCGGCTTGCCTTTGACGATGATCGGGAACAGCACGAAGGTGCGCGCCGGAACATGCTGCCGGTACCATGCCGGAATTCGCGTCGCGATTTTCGGATCGTCGATGTCGGTGATGAGGATGTCGGCGTTGTTCTGCAGCGCGACCAGGAACACATCCGGCTGCGCCGCCAGCGAGAAATCAAAGGCCCTGATCAGGCCCTGCACGCCGTCGCCGAAGCCGAATTTGCCGCACATCGTGTTGTGGCGGCCGTCCTTGATGCATAGCACCACGTGCGCGAAACCCATGCCGGTGTACATGGCTTCGAGGATCATGCGCAGGATATCGTTGACGGACATGTTGTCGTCGATCAGCGAGTTGCTGACGTCCTGCAGTCCGGCAGTGAGGACGGACTGGACCGCCTCGGTCGTGCGTTGCGAGGGGCCGCCGGGCTCCGCGTCGAAGATGGCCGCGTGCTCATGCAGCGCGGCCGCTTCCAGTATGGCCGGGGCATCGGAATCCGTTTCCGCCCATGCGTCCGCCGCAGGCGCCGTGCCCGGCGCCGCGGCCATGCCCGCCCATTTCGACGCCAGTTGCGCAAAGGCGCTTTGCTTCAGGTTCACATTCACCGCCATGGCGAACGGGGCGATTTCCCGCATCGATCTTTCCAACAGGCCGGCGATCTGCTCCACCGTCACCGGCACGCTGTCGCCGTAACGCACCGTGAGCGCGGCCAGCGCCTTGCCACGATCCGCATCCGGCGTGCCGAGAACGATGTCGCATAATTCGTTGGAAAACCCCGCCAGCGCGCACAGTCGTTCAGCATTGCTCGCGCATTTTTTGATTTTTCCGGCCGGCAGTTGCTTCATGCTCAGCACCAGCTGGTCCGGGAATCCCCAATTCCGGGCGATGCCCATCCCCAGGTTCTCGTACGAAAGCCCCAGTATCCGGGCCGACGCCCTGGCATCGTTCAGCCCTTCGGTTTCGATAAGCTGCCCGATCGCTTCGGTATCGGCGGGGAAATAAAACATGGTCAGCATGCGCCCCAGGTTGTGCAGCATGGCGCCGATGAACGCCTCCTCCACATCCCTCAACTGCGTCTTGCCCGCCATCTCGCGCGCCAGCATCCCGGCGTACAGCACCTTGACGAATTCTTCCTTCAAGTGGCGCGCGTGCGCCTTGTTTTCCAGGTTTTCGAACAGGATCAGGCTCAGGGCAATCGACCGCACCGCATCGAAGCCGAGAATCACCACCGCGCGCGAAATGGTGCTGATCGAGCCGCCGCCGACCTGGTTGTAGAACGCGACGTTGGCCAGCTTCAGCAGCTTGTTGGTCAGCGCGAAGTCCTTGAGGATGTTGTTGGAGAGCTCGTTGACCCCCTCGCGGTCGGAGGAGGCGATGCGGTTGATGTCGCCGATGGCCTCGGACAGGGCGGGAAAATCGCTCTCGGTCCGCATGCGCCGCAGCAGGACATCCAGCGCGCTCCGATTGGTCTCGACGGTTGGCTCGAGTGGTGTGTGTTCGTTCAAAATCTGCCCTCGTCCGTTCGGCAATCGCTTCGATTCTTCAAGTCAGGCAGGCTGCTCGTCCAGATCCCGCACGTACCAGTCCATCGCCTCGGCCAGGCCTTCGCCGATGCGCTGGGTGGGTTCGTACCCCAGCCGCGTGCGGGCCTTGGAAATGTCGGCCAGCGAATGGCGCACGTCGCCGGCGCGGAAGTCGCGGTAGACCGGCTTGAAACCGGCCAGATGGGGATATTTCGGCGCCAGCAGGGAGCGGATGGCCTCGAACAGCTGGTTGAGCGTGGTGCGCTCGCCGACGGCGACGTTGTAGACCTGGTTGGCGGCGTCCGCGTGCGGGCTGGTGGCGGCGAGCAGGTTGGCCTGGATGACGTTGTCGATGTAGCAGAAATCGCGGCTGGTTTCGCCGTCGCCGTTGATGTAGACCGGCTCGTTGTGGATCATGCTGGCGACCCACTTCGGCACCACCGCGGCGTAGGCGCCGTTGGGGTCCTGGCGGCGGCCGAAGATGTTGAAGTACCTGAGGCCGATCGACTCCATGCCGTAGCAGCGGCCGAACACGTCGGCATACAGCTCGTTCACCAGCTTGGTCACGGCGTAGGGCGACAGCGGCTTGCCGATGACGTCCTCGACCTTGGGCAGGCCGGGATGGTCGCCGTAGGTGGAGGAGGACGCCGCGTAGACGAAGCGCTTCACCCTGGCGTCGCGCGCCGCCACCAGCATGTTGAGGAAGCCGGTGTTGTTGGCGGCGTGGGTCGCCAGCGGATCTTCCAGCGAGCGCGGCACCGAACCGAGCGCGGCCTGGTGCAGCACGTAATCGACGTCCTTGCACACGGTGTGGCAGGTGATGAGATCGCGGATGTCGCCGCGCTTGAAGCTGAAATGCTCCCAGCATTCGGGGCCGACGCTGGCCTGCACCTGGGCCAGGTTCTTCTCGTGGCCGGTGGCGAAGTTGTCGAGACCGACGACGCGCTGGTCGAGCAGCAGCAGGGCTTCGACCAGATTGCAGCCAATGAAGCCGGCGGCGCCGGTGACGAGCCAGGTTTTTGGGTCCGCCTGAAGCTTCTTTTTCAGCGCGTCGAACGCGGTCATCACAGCCTCCACAGCGTGAAGCCGGCGGCCTCCACCACGGCCGGATCGTAGGCCGATTTGACGTCGGTGAAGGCGCCGCCCTTTTTCAGTTTGGCGGTGAGATCGGCAAAGCTCTTTTCGAGATAGGCGTTGTGCGACACGGCGGCGATGACGGCGTCGCACTCGGGCAGGTCGTTCCACGCGGTGAGCGCAATGCCGTACTCGTGCTCGGCTTCCCTCGACTCGCCGAGCGGATCGTGCACGCTCACGTCGCAGCCGAATGACTGCAGTTCGCGGATGACGTCGACCACCTTGGAGTTGCGCAGGTCGGGGCAGTTTTCCTTGAAGGTGAGGCCGAGCACGTTGACCTTGGCGCCCTTCACCTGCACGCCGTTGGCGATCATGTTCTTCACCGTTTCCTGCGCCACGTAGGCGCCCATGCCGTCGTTGATGCGGCGCCCGGCGAGGATCACCTGCGGGTGGTAGCCCAGCATGTCGGCCTTGTGGGTGAGATAGTAGGGATCGACGCCGATGCAGTGGCCGCCGACCAAGCCCGGGCGGAAGGGCAGGAAGTTCCACTTGGTGCCGGCGGCTTTCAGCACTTCGAGCGTGTCGATGCCGAGGCGGTGGAAGATCAGCGACAGCTCGTTCATCAGCGCGATGTTGAGGTCGCGCTGGGTGTTCTCGATCACCTTGGCGGCTTCGGCCACCTTGATGCTGCTGGCGCGGTGCACGCCGGCGGTGATCACGCTGCCGTACAGATCGGCCACCTTGTCGAGCGTTGCGGCGTCGTCGCCCGACACTACTTTAACGATCCTGGTGATGGTGCGTTCCTTGTCGCCGGGGTTGACGCGCTCGGGCGAGTAGCCGACGTGGAAGTCCTGCAGCCACTTCATGCCGGACTGCTTTTCCAGGATCGGGATGCAGACCTCCTCGGTAGCGCCGGGGTAGACTGTGGATTCGTAAATGACGGTCGCACCCTTCTTCATGTATTGGCCTACAGTGGTGGATGAACCCACCAGCGGCGAGAAATCGGGAATGTGCGCCGCGTCGACCGGGGTGGGCACGGCGACGATGATGAAGTCGGCTTTCGCCAGGTCGGCGGGGTCGGTGGTCACCGTCAGTTGCGTCGCCGCCTTGAGGTCGTCCGCCGAAACCTCGCCGGTCGGGTCGCAAAACCGGCGGTACGCCTCGATTTTTTCAAGCGAAAGGTCATATCCGATGGTGGTCGTTTTCTTGCCGAATTCCACCGCCAACGGCAGGCCCACGTAGCCCAGCCCGACAACTGCAACAACGCTCATACCTGGATTCCCCTATGAATAGAAAGTCTTTGCTCCGGCCCGGATTGTATCGAATTTGCGTGACGCTTCCCGATCGTGTCCTGCGGCTGGCCGTGCCATGGTTCAGCAAGCGGCGTACCCGCTGGACGCTGATTCTCCTCGTGGCAGCCCTGCCTGCCCACGCCGACATCGCCGACACGCTGCAATCGGTGAAGCCGGGCGTGGTCGGCGTCGGCGTCTTCAATCCCAGCGGCCGCCCGCGCGCCAACCTGCAAGGCACCGGCTTCGCCGTGCTGGACGGCACCTACGTCGTGTCGTGCGCGCACATCTTTGCCAAACTGCTGGACAGCGAAAAAAAGGAAACCCATGCCGTCTTCGTCGGGCGCGACCGCCAGATGACCGTGCGACGCGCCAAGCTGGTCGCCACCGATAAAGCGCGCGACCTGGCGCTGCTGAAAATCGAGGGCGACCCGCTTCCCGCGCTGACGCTGGGCGACTCGAGCCGCGCGCGCGAAGGCTGGCAGCTGTATTTCACCGGCTATCCCATCGGCTCGGTGCTCGGGCTCAACCCGTCCACCCACCGCGCCGGACTGGCCGCCATCATTCCCATTTTCACCCCGCTCTCCAGCGCCGCGCAGCTGACCGTGCGCACCCTGAAACAGGCAAAAGATGCGTATGAGGTGTTCGAACTCGACGCCATCGCCTACCCCGGCAACAGCGGCAGCCCCGTATGGCATCCCGACACCGGCGAAGTGCTGGGCGTGCTCAATTCAGTGTATGTGAAAGGCGCCAAGGAGGCCGCGCTCACTGCGCCGAGCGGGATCAGCTACGCCATTCCGGTGAAGTACGTGCGTGCGCTGCTGGAACAGGCGCTGCCGAAAGGGAAATAAGGGAGGGGGAGGATCTGCTGGGCCGCGGACGTTCACGCGGGTATCGGCGATCGGCTCTTTATCGGCCGTTCTGCCGGTCAGGCTAACCGCTCCATATGACAGGTGTTTGCCGCGAAGCGCGGAGGGAACCCGCAAGCGCAGCTTGCGGGCGGTCCGGTTGACAGTCATAGCCATTTCGAAAGGACGCGCTCTATACGCGAACAGAATAATTGAACTTGAGGTTGCGTAAGAGATTCCGCTTTGTAAAGCGACAGCATCTCAAACCGACAGTTTGGCGCACAGGTACCCAATAAGGCAGTCTTCAGTACCCGCTTCACTGGTTGCCGCAGCACCAAGCGATCAACCCACCATGGCGAACCAAGAGAAGTAACCGCCAATGTTTTTCTGAGATTTTCGAGTCTTGGCTTAATTGGGCCGAAATCGGTGGCGTGATCGTAGGCGATTCCAGGAGCCCAGACACGGTCAAACCACCCTTTCAATGTGGCCGGAAAGCTAAACCACCAAGTGGGAAAAACAAGCACCATGGCTTCAGCGGAGACCAGGCGGTCGATTTGATCTCTAACGGCGACTGACTCAAACGACGGGCTGTAGTAGCTTCTGCGTTCATCGAGCGTGAGAGCGGGCGAAAAACCGGAAAGGTAGAGGTTTTCAATCACCACCTCATGACCTCTCGCGGTCAAAGCGGAGATGGCAGACTGAGCCATCGCATGACACAAGCTGTCGGTATTCGGGTGAGCGATAACTACGAGGATATTCATGATGCTGGCTAACATAGAAGCGAGCGGCTTGCGCGGTTTTTCGCGCAGATCCGCTCGACTGCCGAGTCAGAGCGCACTTTGTCTTGGCTCACAGCGAACCTCGGTTTTTACAGAATTTGCAATGAAGCATTCGTCATGCGCCTGATGATGAAGTTGCTCAAGTTCGACAGAGGTTGGTTGCTTTTCGCCTGAGAACTTCACGGCGGGATGCAGTGTAACGACTGACACCATAAGTTTTCCGTTTGAGTTCTTTTCCATTATCCCTTCGGCGATGTCGTGGTAATGGTCGATAACGAATCCTTGCTTTGCAGCGATGGATAGAAACCAAAGCATGTGGCAACTTGAGAGCGACGAAACAAAGGCTTCCTCAGGATCAATGGCATCGGCCGCAGAGTAGGGCAAAGTGACAAGATGAGGCGATGCGGAGCCAGGTACTTCAATCCCACCATCGAAACGAAGAATATGTTTTCTGCTGTAGAGGCCGTCGATGAATTTCTGCTCAGCACGAGACCAGAGTACTTCTGCGATGTGGGCGGCCATAGGGTGTGCGCTCTAAGGAAGGTTTGAAGAAGCCCCAATTTTCATGAGCAAGTCGCATGCATGATAATCATGCGGCGGCTTGCATTTGGCGTAATATTTCCATGTTCAAGTGGCCTAGACTCCTATCGTTTGCACACGGCCATCCTAATTTAGAGTTTGTATCCCACCCAAGCACCAAACAGAAACGTTTGATAGAAACGGATGGGCCTTGAGAAACCGGATCTCTCAAGGAGGTCGAGCAATTCGCTTTCCGGGATGAATGCGATGTCGTGTTCGATGTGTTCGCGGTCCTTATTGAGTTCCATCTCTAAGACCCCATGCGCCGCATACCCATCCAGCCATGATGCGAGCAGATGAGCAAAGTTAACGGAGTGCCTGTCGCCGTATAAGTCCCCAAAGACCAGGAGGCCGCCCGGTTTGAGGCTGTCGGCGATGGCCTGGAAATGAGCCATGCGCTCTTCCCGCGACAGGATGAAATGGGAAACGAATATCGACGTTGCCGCGTCAAATGGCAATGGGGGGCAGTAGTCCCGCAGGCGGCCGTGGAAATACTCAACCCGTCCGGACATGCGCTGACCTTCCACCCGCTCTCGGCATACGTGAAGCATGTCCGGCGAAATATCTGCCGCTACAAAACGCCAGGATGGAGAACGCATTCCCAGGCGAATCACCTCAGCACCGGTACCGGCCCCAGCCGACAAAATGCTGGCATCCTTTGGCAAGCGGCTGAACAAGGCGCCGATCATTTCGTGCAGCGCATCGTAGCTCGGACAGAACATGCGGATTCTCCGCTCGTAACGTTCGGCAAGCGCGGCATCGAAATGCTGGGAGACCTCGAATCTGTCGTGGGACGTCATGCTTTTCTCATTTTCCTTGGGTTAGTGGCAGTCCGTCGATCTGGCGCATCAATGCCTCCAGCCCAACAAGTCCATTATTGACATGGGCCACCGTCCCTCCAGCTGTAAACAACAGGGTAGTCGGTACGGTCATGACACTCAGCGCCCGGACGCGCTCGGGCTCCGCTTCCGCGTCCAACAGTATCACCTTGAGCCTTGTAGCCGAGTAGCGAGCGCCCAGTTCGGCAACGATGCGTTTCTGGGCGGGACAAACGGCACAATGCCTGGAAACTACCGTGAGCAACAATGGAATGCCGTCGTGCATCGGCGGCGCCTGCCGATCCATAATTGCACGTTGACGAATACGGAACCAGGTGGCTACGAACCAAAGTGTAAGTAGCAGGCCCAGGATGCCAAGCAGCCGCTCTATCATGGCTGGGTCGTTATGAGTCTTTGCGCGGACGGCTTCCGAGCGGTACACCGCCGTCGGTCGGTGAACGCGCAAAAAAACCTCCGATCCCCAGGCGGTTCAACTGATAGTAGATGAAGCACCCTATGCACCACCCCATGAAGGAGAGACCTGTCAGGGCGATTAGTACCCCAACCAGCGCCCACCCCGCCGTGTGATGGCCTGAATAGAGCGCTGCTGCGGCAACTAGTGCACTGACTGCGCCGACGGCCTGGCCGAATCGGTGCGGCTGGGTGTTGTCGTGACGCATGTCGGGGCGCACCAGTTTGAGCGGAAGAAGAATCAGCCGATAGACCAGGAAGAATGGGCCATAGCGCCATGTGATGGCAGTGATGAGGAAAACGGCCGCCAACGCGGCGACGGGCTCCCAACGGTTGAATATGAAGGCTCCCGTCAGCGTGACGATAGCAAGAAGCTGCCCTGTCTTGATGGCAGCGTGATCCACAGTTTGCAGCGGTAACATCCTTGGGCTCCGGGAAGTTGTTAGGAGAGAATGGCACGAACGTTATAGAAACCAATTGCGCATGGCCATACCCGCAAATGCATGGCCAATATGCGAGAATGAATATCATGGACTGGAATGACATTCGCTATTTTCTAGCGGCGGTTCGAGGCGGCAGCCTCACCGCAGCGAGCCGACTTCTCAGCTGTCATCAACCGACGGTGGGAAGGCGAATCGATGCCCTGGAACAATCGTTGGGCGTACGCCTGTTTCATCGGCACGCTCAGGGGCTGACGCTAACCGACGAGGGGCGGGGCATCCTGGGCGCGGCGGAATCCATGGAAGATGCTGCGCGAGGCCTGCGTCGCAGTGGCGAAGAGAATGAAATTCGGGGCAATGTGAGCATCGCGTCTCCGGAAGGGCTGGCGATCCATGTGATCGCTCCAGGGTTGCTGAAACTCCACGAGGATTTCCCTCTGCTAGATGTGACGCTGTTGCCATCTTCAGCTAGCGCCGATCTGATTCACGGCGAGGCGGATGTTGCGGTGCGCTTGTTCCGGCCAGTCGAAGGTGATCTGGCTGCGCGAAAAATCGGCGGAATGGGACTCGGCCTCTATGGTGCCCGGACCTACTTCGAAAGCCTCGGAATGCCTCATGAAATGATGGAACTGAGGCAGCACCGCTTTATCGGCTATGGTGCGCGGCTTCGCCACGTCGACGAAAGCCGATGGCTGGATGAAGCGGCAACTGGCGGCCGCTTTCTTCTCCGTAGCGACGATACGCATGCCAGGTTGGCCGCTGCCGTGGCAGGGTTGGGGCTGACCGTCTTACCCCATTTCCTGGCGCGGGGGGCACGGTTGCGGCCTATCGCGATATCGGTGGCCATACCGCCGAGGCCGATCTGGCTAGTGGTTCATCGGGATATTCGGAATTTGGCCAGGATTCGTGCAGTTCTCGATTGGTTGGATGGAATGCTCAAAGAGATCTCGCGAAATTAGACTTGGCATTGCCATGCCCAAGGGGATGTGCTGCGTCAGGCGTCGTCTCGCTGGGCGCGTGCACTGCGCAGCGCTGGGCTCTTCTGTCGCGTCGCATAAAGGTGATAGCCCGACGGGGCAATCTGCAATGCTTTGCAGATTGGCTCGACCCCGAAGATGGCCCGGCGCCGTCGATGAAGGCCATTACTTCTTGGTGTGGCGGTTGAGCTCCGCCTGGGCGAAAAACGCGCTGGCCAGTTTCAATATCTCGTTGGCGCGGCTCAGTTCCTTGACTTCGCTCTCCAGCCCCTTGATACGCTCGCGTTCCTCGCTGGTCACGCCAGCGCGCAGACCGGTGTCGATCTCATGCTTCTTGACCCGTCCATGGAGGATCTGAGGTACGCAGCCGCTCAAGTGTGCCGCTTCGCGGTTGGTACGGGAAAAGCAGTAAAAACGAATGCGCCTGTCGGCGCAGATTTTTGTTCGCCCCTATTGACGGAGGGAGCTAATGGGTGACCCCAGCGCTTTACTCGTAAGCTTCTGCATCCCGGCGCGCAGCTGTGTTCATGTCCAGAACAACAGGGCCGTGGCAGCCGTAATCGCTGCCATGCAGCGCCGCAGGCGCTGGGACGAGCGGTTGTGCATCCCGCTCTGCAGCATGGCCCCGCGGGTTGCCCACAGAACGAGCCCCGGTATGCTTGCCAGGCAGAACACCAGCGCCGCTGTCAGCATGCGTTCGAGATACTGCCCGCCTGCGGGCACAAAGCCTGCAATCATCGCAATGGCCAGCAGCCAGCCATTGGGACTACCCAGCTGGAGCAGCACCGCCTCGCCAAAACGGAGTGGGCGCAATACCTGCACCACGGGCGGTGCGCCGTCGCGCCAGAGTCGCGCAGCCAGCCACAACATGTAGAACCCGGCGGCATACCGGAGCACAGCCTGTACGCCAGGCGCAGCAGCGTACAGTCCACCCAGAATCACGCCTGCGAGACAGATCATGAGATAAATGCCCCACAATATCCCGAGCAGATGCCAGCCGCTGCGGTACAGGCCGAATTTCATGCTGGACGAGAGCACCAGCAGCGTGTTCGGTCCAGGCGTGACAGACATCGCCACAGTGTAGGCAACCAGGGCAACCAGCGAGCCGCTGGCAAGCGGCGCGTCCAGGGATGTGGTCAGCGTGGTTTTCATGATTGCGCCGCCTGTGCGTAAAGCGCGAGTCCGTGCACTACCTTGCCGCCCGCGCCAAGCTCGAACACCTCCGCCGTCAGTCCACGGCGGCCGCGATACAGAATCGTGATGCAGCCCACGTCCGTCAGTACGTCGACCAGTTCGGAACGCAATGCAGGCAGGGCGGCCAGCGCAGCCGCCCAGTAGGCCCGCAGACTGGTCTTGCCTGCAAGCCTACCGCCGGGCTCGTCTGCGAAGTGGGCTACAAAAGGCGAAGCGAACGTGCAGTCTTCGCTGTAGTGCGCAAGCACCGCATCGAGATCGCGCGCATTCCAGGCGGCGATCCAGTCTTGGGCAAAGGCACGGGCGGCGTCGGGTATCGGGTTCGGCATGGGCGCTCCTGTCTGGATGGCAATAACATCGGGAAGGGGGCTTCCTTTTGCCACTGTAGTCATCGCAGTGCTATCAGTACAGATCCAGAATTGATAAATTGATACAGTACAGATTTGGCAAGTGGAAATCTGTACCGCTCAAAAATCGCACCGACTGTATCGACAGGAACCGCTATGACGCCGCTTTACCAGAACGTCGCCGCCGAACTGGCGCAACGCATTACCGAAGGCCACTACGCACCTGGAACCCGCCTGCCCGGAGTGCGCAGCGTGGCGCGCCAGCGCGGCGTGAGCGTGGCCACCGTGGTGGCGGCTTACCGCAAGCTGGAATACGAAGGCCACATCGAGGCACGCGCCCGTTCCGGCTTCTACGTTCGTGCGCGCCTCCCTCTGCACACCATCGAACCCCAACGCAGGCTCGCCGCCCTGCGGCCGAGACTGGTGAGCGGACAGGACATGGCCATGGCGCTCATCAAGGCGTCCAACGACACACACATCGTTCAGCTGGGTGCCGCCGTGCCCGATCCCGACTACCTGCCCACCCAGGCCGTGGCGCGCGCCCTGGCCCAAGTGGCGCGTCTGCAACGCACCCGCTCGGCCGGCTACATGATGCCGCCCGGCGCACCCGAACTGCGCCAGCAGATTGCTCGCCGCATGAGCGAATCAGGCGGCCGCATCCCGCCCGATGACATAGTCATCACCACCGGCTGCCAGGAAGCCCTGAGCCTGGCCCTGCGCGCCGTTACCCGGCCCGGCGACGTCGTCGCAGTGGAATCGCCCGCCTTCTACGGCCTGCTGCACGTGATGGAATCACTGGGACTGGAAGCGCTGGAAATTCCCTCGCACCCGCGCGAAGGCATGGCGCTGGATGCGCTGGGCTTTGCCCTGGAGCGCTGGTCGGTGAAAGCCTGCGTTGTCGTGCCCAACTACAGCAACCCGCTCGGCTTTCTGATGCCCGACGCCAACAAGCGCGCCCTCGTCAGCCTCTTGGGCAAGCACGGCATCCCCCTCATCGAAGACGACGTCTACGGCGACCTGGGATTTGACCACCGTCGGCCCACCACCTGCATGGCCCTGGCCCCGCGCGCCGATATCATCCACTGCAGCTCATTTTCCAAAACCCTGGCACCCGGCCTGCGCGTGGGCTGGATAGCCGCCGGAAAACACCGCGAACGCATCGAATACCTCAAATACGTGAGCAGCATCGCCAGCCCCACCGCGCCCCAGCTGGCCGTGGCCGACCTGCTGGAAAGCGGACGCTACGAACGCTACCTGCGCGAAGTGCGCGGCAAATACGCCAGCGCCGTCGCACGCATGGGCGATGCCGTCATGAAATATTTCCCCGAAGGCACGCGCATATCGCAACCGCTGGGCGGCTTCGTGCTGTGGGTGGAACTGCCCGGCAAGGTCGACAGCTTCGAACTCGCCCGCCGCGCGCTGAAGCAGGGCGTGAGCATCGCCCCGGGGCCCCTGTTTTCAGCGCGCGGAAAATTTCGCAACTTCATCCGCCTGTCGTGCGCGCGGGTGTGGGACGACAGGCTGGAACGGGCGCTGGTGAAGCTGGCGGGGTTGGTGGGGTGATGGGGGCCGATGACCCGGCATCCGCCTCCAATATTTGGATGGCGGCTCTACCGCTGATTTCAGACGTAGGTCAGGCCGAGGTTCGTATGCCTGCAACAGGTCAATGCGGTTATTAACATCCGCTTTCAACATCATGCAGTTTGACCAAGCGGGAAGCACGAGTGGCAGTTTCCACACTGAACTCCGGAAACCCAATAAACGTGGCCTACATGCCCTCGGTCAGGCTGACGCCGAGGCCGAATGACTGCTGGCTGTGGTTGTAGTCGATCAGCGATTCGCCGTAGCCGCTGAAATACTGCACGTAGCCCTTCAGCCGCCCGTAAAGAGGAAAGCTCCAGTTGAGCTTTACTGCGCCGCGGTTATCCGGGGACTTGAAGTTGTTGCGCAGCAGCAGCGAGTAGGCGTTGCGGCCCTTGCGATAAACCAGCTGCAGGTCGCCGTGCCCCAGGTAGTCCTCGATGTCGGGGTTGTCGTCGTCATCGGCGCCCTCGGGGATGCGATACCAGGGGCGGATCAGCAGCGCCAGATTGTCGCGCTCGAACCCGAACTGCGCGTAAACCCGGTTCCAGCTGCGCGACAGCTCTTCGCTGCGGCCGTTCGACTGGTGCACCATTCCCAGGTTGATGAAGCGGCCGCGAAAACCGGCAATCTCGTAATCCGTGCGGTACGCCAGGATCATTTCCGGCTCGTAGTTGGTCTCGCGAAACGGCGAGGAAATGGTGTCGTTGTAGGCCTGCCAGAACGAGGTGATGGTGTAGCCGAACCACAGGTCGGCGTTGTCGTGACCGAACACGCCTTCCATTCCCTTGACCTTGAAGCTCAGCTGCAGTTCGGTCTCGAGTTTGTCGAGCCCCAGGTCGGGCTGGATAAGCGTGCCCTGGAAGGGGGTGTTGTTGGGCGAGTTGCTGTATTTGATCGGCAGGAAATAATTCGGGCGGTGCGGCCTGAACAGGAAAGCGCCCTGCTTGGCTTCGTCGTCGAGCTCCCAGTGGCGCGACAGCGCCGACAGCAGCTGCGGTTCTTCCGGCGCGGGGGCTGCTGCGACGGGTGGCGGCGCGGGCTCCATGACAATGGTGTCGCCGGCGGGGACGGGGCCGGCTTCGGGTTGCGAGCGTCCGGACACGCGGTCGTAGCACGCGAGGCGATCGACATCCGCCGTAATCGAACTGCAGCCTTCCCATTCGACGATCGAGGCGGCCTGCGCATGGCCCAGCAGGCCGGCGCCCAGCAGGGCCAGCAGGATGCGTCCGGACATATCGTATCTGTTAGCCATTGCTGTCTGCTAACTAGTCCAGGGTGACGCTGAGGCCGGGCTCCGGCGCCATCGCGTCCCAACCGAACTGTTTGTGCAGGTCGGCGGCGAACCCGGTCGCCACCGTTTCCTCGCCGTGCACCACGAAAACCTGGCGCGGCTTGCTGCGGAAGTGCCCCAGCCAGGCGAGCAGCGCCGCGCGGTCGGCATGTGCCGACAGTCCGCCCAGCGTGTAGAGGTCGGCGCGCACCGGGATGTCCTCGCCCAGGAGGCGAACGCGTTTGGCGCCGTCGACCAGGCGGCGGCCGAAGGTGCCGGCGGCCTGGAAGCCGGTGATGAGGATGGTCGATTCACGACGCGGCAGGTTGGCGCGCAGGTGGAACTTGATGCGCCCGGCTTCGCACATGCCGCTGGCCGAAATGATCACGGCGCCGCCCTTGATGCGGTCGAGCGATTTCGACTCTTCGACGTCCTCGACGAAATCGAGCTTGCGGAAATGCGCCGCACCGCCGTGGCGACCCATCAGTTCATGGGTCTCGTCATCGAGCAGCGCCATGTGCCGGTAGGTGATTTCGGTGGCGGCGGTGGCCATCGGCGAATCGACGAACACCGTCAGCTTGGGAATGCGGCCCTGCCGGGTGAGGTCGGCCAGCAGGTAGAGCATGTCCTGGGTGCGGCCCACCGCGAAGGCGGGAATGATGACGTTGCCGCCCTTTCTTTCGATGGTGTCGTTGATCGCCTCAACCAGTTCGTCCTGGGTCGCTTCCATGCTCTTGTGGTCGCGGTTGCCGTAGGTCGATTCGACCACCATGTAGTCGGCGTCGTGGATGTGCGTGGGGTCCTGCAGCAGCGGTCGCGCGGGCTGTCCGAGGTCGCCGGAAAAAACGATCTTGCGGCGACGCTCGCCTTCGCCCACCCACACCTCGACGATCGCCGAGCCGAGGATGTGGCCGGCATCGCGGAAGGTGCAGCGTACCTGCGGGTGCGGCGCGATTTCCAGGTCGTAGTCGACCGGATTCAGTTGTTTCAGCGAGGCATGCGCCTGCGCCACCGTGTACAACGGCGCAATGTCGCGCGGCGGTAAGCCGGATTTCTTGTCGCGTCGGTCCATGTCCTTGCGGAAGCGGTTGAGGTTGGCGTACTCGGCTTCCTTTTCCTGGATGTGCGCGGAGTCCGGCAGCATCACCGCAAGCAGGTCGCAGGTGGCGCGGGTCGTGTGGATCCTGCCCTTGAAGCCGAGTGCGACCAGGCGCGGCAGCAGGCCGGAATGGTCGATGTGGGCGTGGGTGAGGATGACGAAATCGATCGTGCGCGGATCGAAGGCAAAGGCGCGCTGGTTCTTGGCACGCGTCTCGCGGCCGCCCTGGAACATGCCGCAATCGACCAGGAAGCGCACGCCGTCGGCCTCCACCAGATAGCTGGAGCCAGTCACTTCGCGCGCCGCGCCGAGAAAAGTCAGTTTCATGATGTCACACCGGGTTTCGCAACAGTCTGCGGAAGGCAAGTCCTGCGATCGCCGCCCACACCAGCGTGCGCAGGCTCATGGCGATCACCGTGCGCTGCTCGTAGGCGCCAGCGGAAAAAATGTGCGCGCCGAAGGCCGCGAACGCGAGCGCCGTCGCCGCGGCTATGGCAACGGTCAGCCACGCGGCCCAGCGCTGCTGCCGCCACAGCCCGATGCCGGCGATGACATAGGCGAAGCCCGCCAAAAAGTTGAACCACAGCACGAACGGCACGTAATTCCCGGCCGCGGCGCGCGCTGCCGCGTCGCCGAACAGGATCGTGCCGCCTTCCTTGATGGTCAGCAGGCCGAACCCGATTGCGATGAGGGAAATCACCCAGATCGAGACGCCGCGTGGTGTATGCGATGGCATATTTATTGATGTGATTGCAGTTATTCTGGATCCGGTTTGAGAAAATGCCTGTCGGACGCACCTTGCCGTTGATTTTACCCCGGAGCAACTTCGGGCCGCCCCCTGCGGGCTTCACGGTCCGCATCGATTTCACCGGCTGGAAATCCCAGACGTTTAATCCTGTTTCGCACCGCACATGCGCGCGCTGCCGATACCGTGAAGAAAAATGGGGAAAGCCAGCTTTCCCTCGGCAATCAGTGATTTTCGTGCTCCTATAATGGAAACGCGTATCACCAGACCTTGAATGATGCCGGTGAACATGATGGCGGCGCCGTGTTCGTCCAGATCCGGGCGAACAAGGTTCTGCGACTTGGCCTGGGTAATGAGACCGGCCACCTTGGCCTCGTAATCCGCCAGAATGCTGCGAATCAGTTCCTTGATCTTCGGGTTTTTCTTCAGCAGTTGATCGGTAAATATCAGCTTGGGGATCGCCGGCACCTTGTCGACGAAACCCAGGTGGGCGAAAAACATCTTCTCCAGGGAATCGAGCGGATCGCTGCCCTGATCGGCCGCCGTATCCACCACGCTCATCAGCCGCCCCCGCACCCAGTGGACAACCGCCAGCCAGATCATGTCCTTGGTGGGGAAATGGCGGAAAATCGCACCCTGCGTGATGCCCACGGCGTTTGCCATGTCCTGCGTCGTCACGTCATCCACGCCCTGCTCGCCGGCAAGTTCCACGGCGGCTTTGATGATTTCTTCCTGGCGCTCTTCCGCCGACAGTCGTTGTCTGTGTTCGTTCATCGCTGTTTTCCTTGTCCGTGTTTCACGTGATTTCAAAATCTCCGGGCGCGGATGCCATGACGGCACTGGCGGGCCGGTAATGCTTTTCGTTGCGCGTGCCGCAGGCACATTTCCATGAGGTGACGAGTTGTCAGTTACGCCGCAGATCAAGCAGCAACCTTTGGTAATCATTCGACTCCTTGATCAATCTGGGCCCCAGCGCGCGCAACCGGTCCACGGTGTCCGCGGACAATGTGTACGATGTCGGGATCCTGCGAAATGAATTGCGCTCGGCAGGATCCTTGATCGCGTCGAATGTCACTTCGACCAGGTAGAAATCAAATTCTTCTTCCGCCCCATCGGCCTGTTCCCCCCCGGATTTTTGGCTGCGCATCTGCCTGGCCCAGCCCTCGAAGTTTGCCTTGAGGAGTTCGATGGTTTCAAACGAATAGCGGTTGATGGGGATGTCCTTGATGGCCCTGAATACCTGGGTGACCGTCGGCACCTCCTCCCTGCGATCGAGAGACAGATCCGGGGCCGTCTCGGCATTGACGATGATCAGCACCGCCTTGTGAAACCGTTCGAGTCGCATGGCGCGGGCGAGATTCAGGGGATTGTCGTGAGCAGCTACCTGGTCCAGCATCCCGCGCAGGCCGATATTGTCGGTGATTCCACCATCCAGCAGGTGAATGTATGGCCTGGCTCCGGAATCGAGATAGGAGCGCACCTCGGCGGCCTTGTAGACCTGCCGGGACGATGCGCCGCGGTTTTCTTCGCCAACGTGCTGCGCAGCGGGTTCCTGGTAGCCGCATTTGCCGCTGTAGTTCCGGACGGTAAGCGGGCTGAATACGATGGGCACAGCGCTGGAAGCCGCCACGGCGCGCGCCAGAGGAAACGACGAAAGATCGGAGCAGAGCAGATCGAACTGATCCTGGGTGAATTCGAAACGCGTGCCCAGCGACATATCGCTGGCATTGATCGTCACAAAGGGACGCCGCCCCCGCGTGACCAGATCGCCATAGGCGCCATGATGAAAAATCTCGTCGTCGAGATATTCGGCCACCAGATCGATCCTGCCGAATTTCGGCGACGAGGCGCGCGCCAGGTTGACCGGGGCGAGCATCTTGCGGGTGAGTTCTCCCTGAACATCCCGTTTCAGAAACCGGCTCTCGAAATCGCTGAAAATTCGGTCGCCGTAGAGGGCGTAGTAGGCGGAAGTGAAACTGCCGCCGGACACGGAGGAAATAATGTCGACTTCATCGAGCAGGCGCCTGGGCTTTCCTTTTCGGGTGACTTCAGTGTTGGCGAGGTGCTCAAGGACGCCATAGGCCATGGCGGCGGCACGGGTGCCGCCGCCCGAGAAGGTCACGACAACCAGCATGTCGTCGGCCTTGTCGGGGCTGGCGAGATTCGTGAAACGATAGCCATAGGCCGGGTCATGCCGATCCAGCGGCATGTTCGGCGGGTAATGCGCGCAGCCTGCGGACAACAGGACGGCTGCCAGAGCCAGCAACTGGACGAAGCGTCCTGCCAGTTCGGATTTTGATGGCTGCTTGGTCATTTTCTGGTTCACCCATGCAAATCGGTGCACTGATCTCATCTTCTACTGGGACTTCCGGGGCGGGTGCGAGCCTTTACGCGCAACGACCACCAATTCCTCGCTTTCAGCGTCACTGGAAATCCATCACGCAGCCTGAAAAAGATTGCGAGTCTAGCGCTACATCATGCGACATCGCACGCGCGATATGACACTGGGCAAGGTCGCCGGTTCAGAGAAAGTCCGTCCCTTCTTTCTTCTTCCGCATGCTGTAACAAACTGTCACCAAACCGTTTCGCCCGGGAAATTTTCCGGGTAACGGCCATGCCGTATCTTTGCAACACGTTCAAACAAGAGCCGAGAAATCGCCGGTTGTCCTAATAAGGCCCCCAGCTTTACTTACCCAATAATAAGGAGGATGGAGCAATGAAGACCAATATATCAATCGCAATCTTCGCCGGCATGCTGGTTTCGGGAGCCGTTTTTGCAAACAACGCGGATCAGGTGGTGGGGTTAAGCGCCTTGTCCAATGCCATGGGTGGCGCGGTTGTCGCCACGCCGCAGGACGTGACTACCGCGCTTACCAATCCGGCTGGTTTGTCCTTCCTCAACATGGGTGACCAGAAGTCCCGTTTCGATATGAACCTGTCGGTTCTTAACCCGATGCGAAGCATGAATGGGGTGGATAGCGACAGCGAGGCCTATGTCATGGCAACTGGTGGATTTGCCTTTCAAAGTGAATTGCTTGGCCCGGATTACACCATCAGCGTCGGCGCCTATCCGATATCCGGCGGCGGAGTGGACTTCCCGGCCGAGGCTTTCAAGTTAGGCAATACCTATGCCGCAATCGTGTCCAGCCGGATGTCTATGCGCATCGGCCCCAGCATTGCCTATAAAGCCAGCGACAAGCTTTCGGTCGGCGCCGGCCTGAGCCTGGTGGTGAATCAAATGTCCGCCAAGGGTTTCGATAAAACCACTGCGACACCGACCACGCCGCCCAAGTCCCTGAACTTCCCGACCGATGTCGCTTATGGCGGATCTTTCGTACTGGGAACGACCTACAAGATCAACGACCGCACGAACTTCGGCGCCGCGTACACCAGTCGGTCCTACACAGAGGATCTGCAGTGGAACATGGATGACGGCAAATGGGGGCTTTCGTTTGAGGATCCTCAGACTGTCGCGATCGGCATTTCCCACCGGCCAACCGACAAACTGCAACTGGAAGCCGACCTGAAGTGGGTCGATTACAGCGGCGTACGAACTTCCTCCGTGCTGTATGGCCCGACGGCGGCGCAAAACATAAACATTGCCTACGGCTGGGACGACCAATACGTGCTGGGTCTGGGGGCCAAATACCGGTTGTCCGACAGGTTCATCCTGATGGCCGGTTACAACTTCGGCAACTCGCCGCTCGATGAAGCGGACATCAACAACAATACCGGCGTCACCGCCATCATTGAACATCATCTGTCGGCGGGTGTGACGGCCAATGTAACCAGGCATTCATCGCTAAGCTTTTCTGTCATCCACGGCTTCCAGAGCGAAATGACCGCCAGTGTAGGAGCGCCGACCACGGTGAGCTTCGAAACCAACCTGGCGACCCTGCAGTTTACCTACCAGCATTAAAGCCAGAACCAATCGTATTTATCGTCAGAGGATGGAGATCGAAATGAAACATCGCGGATTCTTAGGCAAGGCTTTTTTGACCGTGGCGCTGGGCAGCGCGATTACGCTCACGGCGACGGGCTGCATGGGGCCGGCCATGGGGCCGGCCGTGCCCGATACGGGCTGGGAAACTGAATATTACGACGCCTTGAGTCCCCATACACAACTGGCGCTGGGTGTAATGAAGGCGCTGAAGGAGACGCCTGAATTGGTGCCTCCCGGGAGTCGCGCCGAGACCGCACGCCGCTGGCGGAAGCTTGCAGACCTGATCGGGGCCAAGGCGCCGCCCGCGGAAATCAATAGCGCCCGGCGCGAGGTGGAAAACGCGCTTGGCCGTGAATTGGTCGCCATGATCAAGACCGAGAAACCGACTACAGGCGACCTGATGGGATTCATGATGTCGAGCGGCACACGGGTTCCAAAAGGGGGCATGAAGAACCTCAATCCGGACCATGTTGCCGCACTAAAGGCAGTGGAGGCGCTGAATAAAACAGTCATTAAATAATATCGGTCTGTAGCGTGCGCAAAGCCGCTTACTCGAACCGTTCAACCCAAACCAATCGAATAGTCACTCAATCAAGGAGACCGAAATGAAAAAAACCTATGTTCTTACCACTCTTGCCGCAATCCTGTTGCAGGCTCCGGCCTGGGCGGCGGATGCACAGCAACCGGCGCCGATAAAAATGGCAAGCGCCGCGAAGACGGCATCCCACGCCGAAGCGCTATCCCCGGTGGAAAATCTGGCGCTGGGTGCGGCGATGTTGCTCGCCAATGAACGCGACCAGCTCGAAATGCAGCAGGTGTTCCGCCTGGCACTCTATTTCCGTCCGCTGCGTCGTGTGTACGATCCCAATCCGGCTATGGTGAGGAGCGGTGACGACTCGAACATCGAGACGACATATATGGACCGGATCAAGAAAACGCTCGGCCCGGATCTTGTCAAGCGCATCGATAAAATGAACCTTACTCACAGGGACATGGAAAGCTATCTGCAAAAGCATGGCGGGCTGTTTGGCGTGGACTGGAAAAAGACGCCCACTTTCGCCTTGCTTGAATTTGTCGTGAACGATTTTCATGAGCAAATCGCTCCGCCGAATACGATTGCGGCAAAGGACAAGCCGGATTATTTCATCGCCAGCAGCTTAAAGAGCATCAGTGGCAAGAATCCTGGTGATGGCAAGAAACTGTTCGAGGGCGTTTGCGCCGCGTGCCACGGCATGGATGGCCAGGGGCGCTTTCCTCCCGTCGTGATGAAGTCCTACCTGTCGCTGCACAGCGATCATGAGCACTTCGAGATCGTCAAGGGCGGACCGCCACAAAAACCCGGCGCCCCCATCGTGATGCCGACCTTCGAAGACAAGCTCAGCAAAGACCAGATTTGGTCGATCGTTCAATACCTGCGCACCTGGGAAAAAGTATGGGCAGATCCCAAGAACATACGCCGCGGCGAGGTTGAGGCCCGGTCCGCCGGCGTGAAGTTCTACAGTACGCCCGAAATCAGATCGATATGGGAAGCCAAGAAACCTGATGTTCTCCTGCTGGACCTGCAGAGCGACATCGCCTTCCGCATCATGGGCCACATCCCGGGCGCCACGCATATCCGTCCGGAGGAAATCGACGCAAAGATGAAGCAGCTGCCGAAGGACAAGGAGATTATCGTCATCGACATGTTCGGCTCGCAGGGTCTGGCACCGGCGAAGGCGCTGGCTGAAGCAGGTTACAAAGTCGGCTACATGGCGGATGGCATGATGGACTGGCATATCGCGCGCAACTACCCGACCGCTTATTAATGTGAAGTTGGGCCGCGAAGTTGGGCCGCCCCATCCGGGGCGGCCTGCAAACCTGAAATCAAGGAGACGCATTATGAAACCCTTTGCACTGACAGCGATTGTGGCAGTGTTGTTTCATACCCCCGCCTGGAGTGCTGAAGCCCCGCCCCTGGACAGCATCAAGGCTGTCGCTGGCGGCTATGCCAAGCAGTTGAAATCCGGCCTGTTGGCACAGATGAGCAAGAATGGTCCCGAAGGCGGCATCGTTGCCTGTTCAGCCACGGCAGCCCAGCTGGGCGCCGAAACTTCGGCGCAAACGGGTTGGTCGATCAAGCGGGTGTCCTCCAAGGCCAGGAATCCCCTGGCCATGCCGGATGCTTACGAGCAGGAAGTGCTCAATGGATTCGAGAAAGAACTCGCTCGTGGCAAGGAAGACGCCAGCCGCTACGAAGTGGTCCGTGAGGGAGGGGTGCGATACGCGCGCTTCATGAAAGCCATTCGAATCGAACCGTTGTGCCTGACCTGTCATGGTGGCAACGAAGTGCCATCGAACGTCGTGCAGAAGCTGTCCGAAAAATATCCGCACGATATCGCCCGCGGCTACCAAGTGGGCGACTTGCGCGGTGCACTGTCTGTAAAGGTCAAGCTGGATTAACCAAGCTAGAAAGGTAATTAATGAAAATCAGGAACAGTAAACGCATGGCTGTATATGCCGCAGCCATGGCCATCATGGCGGGCGCCGCAATCGAGGTCGTGGCCGCGGAAGGTCCCCAGCCAATCGGACCGAAGCTGACACCCCGCCTGAAACAGATGCTTTCCGATGAAATGTTGTCGGTGAGGCAGGCCGCCAAGCAGATCCTCGATGGCCTGATCGTCGGTGACCACTCTTTGGTGGCCACCCAGTCGCAACAGATTCACGACAGCTTCATTCTGGAACGTGGCTTGACCGAGCAGGACAAGAAAGACCTGATGAAGGCAGCGCCGCCGGAATTCCTCGTGCTGGATGGCGCATTCCACCTGACTGCGAAAAAGCTGGCCAACGCGGCATTGCAGAAGGATTATGAACTGCAGCGCTTCTACTACGCCCGTCTGGTGGATAGCTGCCAGGCCTGCCACAGCCAGTACGCCACGGATAAGTTCCCGGCCTTTTCCGGCGCCCAGCCGGAAGGCCATTCACATTGAGTCAAAAAGGATACTGAACATGACCGTTGACAAAATCGTACGCGTTGTCGTGGGACTTGTAGTAACGATCAGCGTACTACTGATGCAGTATTCAAACCCCGCCTGGGGATGGGTAGCCGGAATTGCAGGGCTGAGCCTGGCTCAAAGCGGCTTTACCAACGTCTGCCCCCTGAGCTTCACACTACGCAAGCTGGGCTTCAAGGAGGGGGGCTGCAACCAATAACGAGCCCGTCTGCCGCCACCGTTCATGCTTGACGGTGATCGGCAGACGTCGAGCCTTGACGCAAATCATGGCATATCCATTTTCCGTGGAGGCCAAGAAGGCCGAGACCCAGAAATGCATATGAAAACTGGCCACATGTGGCTCCGTCAATTCAGGAGCGGTGCCGCCGCCAAGGCGTTAGCCGACAGCAGAACCGCTGTTCTTTTTGCCGGCGCGCTGCTCGTGGTTCCCGCTTGCGCGATGGGCGCCGAAGCCGCAATCGAGGCACAACGAACGTCTGCCGCCGACAACGGCATCGCTTTCGGATTTCTGTACAGGGCCGATGTTATTTCCAATGTCTCGGGTGGCTTGAAGGAGGGAACGACCGCGCTGGGCAATCTCGATGTCAAATTCGATTTCAACCTGGGCGCACTGATTGGCTGGGATGGGGTTTCGGTGGGCTTGCACGGCATTGCGAGCCATGGCGGAAAACCCAACGCCAATCTCGTCGGGAGCAGCCAGGGCGTCGACAACATCGAGGTCGATACCAATGCCGCGAAGCTTTTCCAGGCATGGATTCAGAAGCGGTTTCTAAATGAGAAGCTGTCCGCGCTTTTCGGCCTGTACGACCTCAATTCCGAGTTTTACGTCAGCCATAGCACGGGGATCTTCCTGCACCCGTCTCCCGGCATCGGCTCCGAACTTGCCCAAACCGGGCTGAACGGGCCCTCGGTCTTTCCCACCAGTTCCGTGGGGTTGCGCGTGGGCTATCTCCTCACCCCCGAAACCTATGTGCAAGCGGTCGTTCTGGATGGCGTTCCGGGCGACCCCGACAACCCGCGCGGCACCCACATTCAGTTTAACGATGGCGATGGCGCATTACGTGTCGTCGAGGCGGGCTATATCCCGGGAAAGGCCAAAGATGGGGAACAGGCCCTGGCTGACAAGTATGCCGTCGGCGCCTGGTCCTATACCACCCGGTTTGCAGATTTGGTGGACGTCGACGGGACGGGCGACCCGCTGATGCGGAAGGGCAACAAGGGTTTTTATGTGCTGGCCGAGCGGACGCTTCATCGCGGAACGCGCAATCCCGACAGTCATGCCGACGGTTTCATCCGCTATGGCCGGGCCAATGCCGATTTCAACCAGTTTTCCAGTTATTTCCAGACCGGGCTGGTTCTCAGCGGAATGGTTGCCGGCCGCGGCGAAGACCAGTTTGCCGTGTCCTACAGTACTGCCCGCACCGGAGACAAGCACCGCCTGGCCGCGTCCATTGCCGGTGCGGAGGCTACGTCTCATGAATCGGTTTGGGAAGCGACCTACCGTGCGCGCATGGCGCCCTGGCTGAGCGTGCAGCCGAATATCCAGTATGTGATCAATCCGGGGGCCGACGCACGGATCAAGAATGCGACGGTGCTGGGTGTTCGTTTCGAAATGTCCGGGGAGAAATAACAACGACCGGCGCGCTATTCGATATTCAGGCGAGATTGGAAACACGGTACAACCACCAGGTCTCCTAACTGGCGGCGGCGCACTTCCGGCCGCCGCATTTTTTTAGGTTTGTAAGATCGTCAAGCTCGCCACCACCCCGCCGCCCGCGCGTGGCCTGATGGATAGCAACCACTCGTTGCTGTCCGCCAACTGTTTGGCGATTGCCAAGCCCAGCCCGCTCCCGCCGGTCACGCCGCTACGCGACTTGTCCACCAGATAAAAAGGCTCAAATACCGCTTCCAGTTCATCAACCGGAATACCGGGGCCACGGTCAGCGACACTCACGGTCGTGCGCCTGCCCTCGCATGTGCAGGCAATCTCAATTGTCCCGCCTTCTCCGTAGCGCACGGCATTATCAAGCAGGTTGGTCAAAATGCGACGCAGCGCCAACGGCGGCAGCAGGTGCACGCGTGTTCGGCACGGTTGCCATTGAATATCCGCGCCACCGCGCCGCGCATCCCCGACCAATTCCCCGATGAGTTCATCCACATCCACTTCCTGGCTTGGGCTATGCCCGACGCCGCGGCAAAATTCCAGCGACTGGTTCACCAGATGCGTCATATTGTCCACGGCGCGCAGCATGCGCTCGACCAATTCCGGGTCGGTTGACGGTGGCAGCATTTCCAGGGCCAGCCGCATGCGCGCGATAGGCGAGCGCAAATCATGTGCAATACCGGCTAGCAGGATGGTGCGGTTGGCAAGCAGCGCCTTGACCTGGTGCGTTACCTGATTGAAAGTCCGCACCAAAGTAACGAGTTCGCTGGGCCCGTCTTCCGGCAAAGGTTCCGGGCTCCCGCCCTGGCCGAAGCGCTCCGCCGCGGCCGCCAGTTGCGATAGGGGTTGGGTCAGGCGCCTTACTATGACAAGTGTGGTGGCCAGGGTAAGCGCGGTGCCTAGCACAAGGATCAGAACAATAGCCAGCGGTGCATGGATATTGATGCGCTGCCCGGAAAAACCGATACGCAGACGGTTGCCATCGGACACAAAATCAAACCAGTACCAGTCCACGCCATCCCTCTGATCCGTGCCAACCTGCACCGGCTGCCTGGTCTGCCTGGCAAGCGCTTTCTCCAGAAATAGCATATATGGCAGATACACCGTGGAATCAGGCAAACTGTCATGCGCCGGCACCAGTATCAGGCCCGTTTTCTGCCGCAATTCCTCCTGGTATTCCGCTCGATCTTCAGCCGGCAAGGCAACCCAGACACGTGAGGAAAGCAGCATGAAATCCACCAGATCATTCGCCGAGCGAACGACGACGGGGACCAGCAAGTAATAGGCAATCACCAGGGTGGTGAGTACCTGGAACAGCACCAGCACCACGGCAATGGTGAGCGCCGTCTTGCCGAACAGGGTGGCGGGTAAGCGAAGGAGCTTCACTTGAGTTTGTGGTTCGGCGTAAACAGATAACCTTCGCCCCTCACGGTGCGGATGAATTGTGGCGCGCCGGGGTTGTCCTCGATCTTGCGCCGCAGCCGTGTAACCGCGACATCGATGCTGCGGTCGAACGGGGCGCACTCGTAGCCCTTGAGCATGTTCATCAGCGTGTCACGGCTCAACAACTGGTTGGGGAGCCCAACAAACAGGCTCAGCAGCTTGAACTCCGCGGTGGTCAGCGGAACCTCCTGGTCACCCCGGGCCAACTGGTGCGCCTTCATATCGAGACGGAAAGGCCCGAACCGGTGCACCTGCCCCGCGGCCGAGGGCGCATCTCCTGCCGTCTCCGCCATCCTGCGGCGCAACACGGCGCGGATGCGTGCCAGCAGTTCGCGCGGGTTGAATGGTTTGGACAAATAATCGTCGGCGCCCACTTCCAGTCCGATGATGCGGTCGATATCGTCGGCGCGTGCCGACAGTATGATCACCGGCATGTTGCCGCCGCCGCGCAGTTCCCGTGCGATGGTCAAGCCATCCTTGCCGGGTAGCATCAGGTCGAGAACAACCAGATCTGCGGGCCGGCCGCGCAGGTGCTTTTCCATTGCCGCACCATCGCCGACTGCAAACACCTCGAATCCGTTGCCCTGCAGATAGCGCACCAGCAGATCGCACAATTCCGCATCGTCATCCACGATCAGCACGCTACATTGCCGCTCCATGCTGCAAACCGGTTGGTCCGTCCGCATATCGGGCACATCGGGTTCTGCACTCATACTTTCCTCTCCCTGGAAGGTCAGATTTACGCACTCACTCCACGCAAAAAATCGGAGAAATTCCCCTCCCTTCGTCAAACAAGGATTTCTTCCAGCCACCAGCTGCGCGCACGATCTTCCCCTCCCGCGTTTCGGCGCGCAGTTTGCATCCGGGTTCCGCCATTGCCTTATTCTCCGTGAGTCATCGGCTGCCAATTCGGATGGGCAAAGTAAGCGCCGTAATTTTCCAGCCCCTTGTAAATCTTCACCGCACCCTCGTGGCGGCCGACTTGCTTGTTCTCACCCGCCAGCGCGTCGACGCCCTCAATGATGTCGGCCAGCACCAGATGCAGCATGGCGTCGGCCTCCTTATCCAATTTACAACTCTTCACGATGGCGGACAATTCGGCGTTGATCTCCCCGGCCAGGGTCTGGTACTGCGCGGGCTTCAGTTTGTTATTGTGAATTGCCGGCAGTTGCGGTTCGAGCACGTTCCGGATGTTTTTCATGCCCTCGCGCAAAGGCGCATCAGTCTTCCATTTGGCGCCATTGTTGAGCGACAGTCCGGCTGAGGCGCCGCCGTCGTGATGGTGATGCGCATCATCCTTGGCCATGGCCTGCGCCGTGGCCAACGACAGAATGCCGGCGAACAAAAGGGTAATCAGGGTTTGCTTGCGGTGTTGCATGGTGCGCTCCTTCTCAGTGGTTGAAATAATCTTGAAATGACTTACGAAACTCGCTGTGGCAGGCCAGGCAGCTCATTTGCAGCCGCTGGAAAGCAGCAATGGTCGCCTCGCCGTTCTGACTTCTGGCGGTTTTGGCCAGGGCGGCCGCCCGCTCCTTGGTATTTCCGTCCAGTTCCTTGAAGCGGCCGATGTCGGTGCCCAGAAACCCCATCAATTTGAGCTTTTCGCCCAGTGTCGATGATGGATGTGGAGGGTCGATCACGGCCAGAGATGCCCTCACCACTTGTTCGTAGTCTTCGCGCGCGATGCCGCCGGCGATACGCCGCATATTTTTCGCCTGCTCCTTCATCACCTTCTCGAGCACCATTTCCTCAGCGGCGGAAACCGATGGTTGAATAACGATGAACATCATCGTGAAGGCCATGAGCCGATATCCTGCGTAGCGCATATCACGCCATCTTTTTTGAAAACAAAATGAACGGTTCGTTTCGATCGCCGGCAAAGGGTTGCCTCGGCAGGCGTGTGCCCGCCGCATCGAACCCGGTCTTCGATGTTCCCCAATACCTTCAAACAGTATGGGCTGCAAATCGTCCATGTTCACCATGTCTCCTGTTCTCGCAACAAGTCATGCCGGATCGGCCGTTCAGCGGTTTCCGGTATCCGTCCCGGGCGTAAGGCGGCCGTATACCAGAAGAAATGTGACTTCCTGCCGATTCGGAAGCTCGGCCGTCGATGAAATCATGAGCCGTCCTGTTCCGGCGTCGATCCGGTATTGCCGAACCAGCCTTGCGCCATGGTTCATTCTTGATTCGACCACCAGCACGTCACCTTCCCAGCCCGCAACGGCCGCCTGCGGCTGGGCGCCGCCGCTGGCGGAAACGCTGACGCCGCGGAAGTCGGTGAAAAGGCGCTGATGCCGATCGTTCTCGTCGACGACAAGCAGCATCGGGTCCTCATGGGTGATGTCGAGTGTTTTCGCAGTGGCGACCAGTGCGGCCCGGTCATCGAATGGTATTTCGCCGCGCCCGCCCATTCCCTCTTGCGATCCGCGCCCCTGGCGTTTGCCGCCCATGCCGCCACCGCCCATGCCGCCACCGCCCCGCATCCCCTGCCCGCCGCTCCTGGCTTGCTTCATCGCTTGCTTGATCCTTTCCTGCGGGTCATCGCTGGCCTTGGCATCGAGGGTCCAATGACCGGAAAAATCCGGCCTGGATTGCGGTTTCACAACAGGCGTCGGCGGGGAGGCGGACACGTCGGTGATCGAACCCGTTGCACTGCCGCCGGCATGAGCTTGCGCCGGGTCGGCATCGGGCGCCGCCAGCGACGGACTGGCGCTGGCGGCCAATGCCAGACACGTCCAGAGGGCGGCGGTGAGGCGCGCATGCCTATTCATGGCTCGATTCCTTGTCGTCTGGCCTGCACGCGCAACAGCCCACGCCAGGCGATGGCCGCGATCGTCACCCACACCAGCGTTCGCAGGCTCATGGCGATCACCGTGCGTGGCTCGAAGGCGCCGCCGGCATAGACGTGCACGCCGAAAGCCGTAAAAGTGAATGCCGTTGCCGCGGCGATGGCGACGGCCAGCCGCACCGCCCAGCGCTGCATCAGCCACAGCCCGGCGCCGGCTGCGACATAGGCGAAGCCCGCGAGGAAGTTGAACCAGAGCACGAACGGCACGTAGTTGCCGGCCGCAGCGAGTGCCGCCGCGTCGCCGAACAGGATCGTGCCGCCTTCCTTGACGGTCAGCAGGCCGAATCCGACTGCGACCAGCGAAATCGCCCAGATACTGAACCCGCGTCGGTGTTCGGATGGGGACATGGTGAACCTCCTCTTCACTGGTTTTGATAAAGAATCCTCTTCGCCTGATGTCATTTCGATGCAGAGGCCATGCCTGCCCGATACAGGGAAAAATTCTCGAATGCTTCACGCAGCAGCAGTTCTCGCTGACGCAGATTGACATTCATCCTGAGAGCCAGACTCTGGATCATGCCGATGAAAATGCCCGCCGCTGCATGCGGGTCGATGTCGGCCCTGATGCATCCCTGGCGCCTGGCCCGATCGATCGTTCGGCAAATGCGTGATTCGTAGTGGCCGATGATCTTCTGGATACGCCGGCGAATACGGCTATCGCCAGCTTGCGACAACCATCCCAGAAGACGCCCGGGAACGTCGGGATGCCGCGCGATGAACGAAGCCTGAGAGTAGAAGGCGCATTCCAGTTCCTGCAGCGGGCTTCGAGCATGCCGTGCAGTGCGTTTTACAAGACGCAGCAAGCTTCCGCGCGCCCGGGAAAGATAGCGGTCCTGAGCGCCGTGGCTGTCCAGCCTCGGCTCGGGCAGCGCTTTCCCCGCCGCACCGGCGAGGCTTTCCCAGTCGGCAAACAAGTAACGACGCGTGGTTTCCAGCCATTGATCCAAATGCGCGTGTCCGAATGTATCGATGTCGCCAGTATTCACGATTGATCTCCTGCTCTGCCGGGGTAAAGAAGATATCCGCATGGCAATGGCTCACTGAACGGCTTCTTCATTGTCCAAAAAATGAAGACGACATTGCGTGGGTTTTTCATGTCAGATCATCCTTTTCTTGAAGCGAAGCGAGCTGATGAGCAAAAGTGCCGTGCCGAGCACCGCCAGGGCGGCGAACTGGGGCCACAGGGTTTCCAGGCCGCTGCCCTTGAGGAAGATGTCCCGGATGATGACCAGGAAATAACGCAGCGGGTTGAGATAGGTGAGCCACTGCGCCGGCTCCGGCATGTTCGAAATCGGGAACATGAAGCCGGACAGCAGCACCGCGGGCAGGTAGAAGAAGAACGACGACATCAGCGCCTGCTGCTGGGTCTGGGAGATGGTGGAAATGAACAGGCCGATGCCGATGGTGGACATCAGGTACAGCCCGGCGCCGAACAGCAGCAGCCACAGGCTGCCCTGGATCGGCACGTTGAACCAGTTGATTCCGATAAAAGTGACCACCAGCACGTCGATGAAGCTGATCAGCACGAACGGCAGGGTCTTGCCGAGTATCAGTTCGAAGGGCTGGATTGGCGTCACCATCAGTTGCTCCATGGTGCCGATCTCGCGCTCGCGCACGATCGCCATCGCGGTGAGCAGCAGGGAGATCAGCAGCACCACCACGGCGATCACGCCGGGAACGTTGTAGTAGCGGCTCTTCAGGTCGGGGTTGAACCAGGCGCGCGAACGCAACTCGATAGGGTCGGCTTGCTCCTGCGCCAGCTGGGTCAGTTCGATCGGCGCGGCGCGTGCCCGTGAAAACTCCTGGGTGATGCGCTGGGCGTAGTCCATCGCCACCGTTCCGGTATTCGAATCGGTGCCGTCGATAATCGTCTGGATCGCTGCCGGACGCCCCGATTTCAGGTCGTCGGCGAAGCCGCGGTTGATCTGGATGCCCATGATCACCTTGCCGCGATCAAGCAATTCACCCAGCCGTTCGGGCCGGTCGGTGTTGTCCACCACGGTGAAATAGCCGGAGGCCGTGAAGCGCTCGATCAGCGCACGGCTCTGCGGGCTCTTGTCGAGGTCGCACACCGCGGTCTTGATGTGGTCCACGTCAGTGGTCACGGCGTAACCGAACATGATCAGCTGGATCACCGGCATGACGAAGATCAGCGCCTTCATGCGCGGGTCGCGCAGCACCTGGATGAATTCCTTCACCAGCATGCGATAGATTCTTTCCCACATAATGTTCCCCGTCAGGCCAGTTTTTTACGGAACTTGCCGAGGGCGACGGCAAACACCACCACTGCGAACAGTCCAAGGAAGATCAGGTCTCCCGCCACGAAGGAAGGCGGGCTGGCCTTGAGAAAAATGTTCTTCAGCACCTCGACGAAATAGCGCGCCTGCACCACGTGGGTGACCACCTGCAAAAAGCGCGGCATGTTGTCGATGGAATAAAGAAAGCCGGAAAGCAGGAAGGCCGGCAGGAAAGTGACCACCATCGCCAGCTGGCTCGCAACCAGCTGCGATTTTGCGATGGTGGAAACCATGATGCCGAGGCTCAGGCCGCCCACCAGGAACATCGCGGTGACGCCGAGCAGGAAGAGGAAGCTGCCCCTGAGCGGCACGTCGAACACCCATACCCCCATCGCCACCGAGAACAGCACGTCCAGAACGCCAATCACGAAATACGGCGCCATCTTGCCGAGGAACAGTTCGACCGGCTGCACCGGCGTGGCGATCAGCTGTTCCATGGTGCCGCTCTCCCACTCGCGCGAGACGGTGAGCGAGGTGAGGAGGGCGGTGATCACCGTCATGATCACCGCGATCAGGCCGGGGATGATGAACCAGCGGCTTTTCAGCTCGGCGTTGTACCAGACCCGCAGGCGATTATCCACGGCGAGCTCGATCTCGCCTCCCAGCTGCGCCGCACTGAAGCGGTCGGTGACGGCCTCGACGTAGCCCATGGCAATGGTCGCGGTGTTGGCGTCCGAGCCGTCGGCGAGCAGCTGCACCTTTGTCGTCCGCCCCCGCTCCAGGTCGCGCGCGAAGTGGCGTGGGATCACCAGCGCCAGGTGCGCCTTGCCCTGGTCGATCAGCGCGCGCGCATCGGTGTAATTTTCCACGTCCGCGACCACGTCGAAATAGCTGGAAGCCGGAAATCCTTCCACGTAATGGCGGCTGGCAGAACTCTTGTCCTGGTCGTAGACGACAAGATTGAGCGTCTTGATGTCCATGGTGATGGCATAGCCGAACAGGATCAGCAGGATCAGCGGCATCAGGAACGCCATCGCCAGGGAACGCGGGTCGCGGATGATATGGATGAATTCCTTTTTCACCAGCGCCCACAACCGGATCCAGGAGAAACCGGGCTTTCTCATGTTTTTCCTCCTTGCTCGCGCTGCCGGTCTTCGAGTTCGATCAGGGAGACGAACACGTCCTCCATCGAGGGGGTAACCTGCTTGATGGACTGCACGGCGAAGCCTTGCTGCGCGAGGAAGCCTCTCAGCGCTGCGGTGGCCGTGGCCGCATCGCTGACCACTGCGTGCAGGGCGTCGCCGAACAGCGCGACCTCCTGTGCCAGCTTCGAGGCTTCCAGTTGTTCCAGCGCCTCGAAGGGGCGTTCGACGTGGATTTCCAGAATGTCCTCGGGTATCAGGGTCTTGAGCTCGGCGGGTTTGCCCTTGGCGATCATCTTGCCGTGGTAGATCAGCGCCAGCTCATCGCAGTATTCAGCCTCCTCCATGTAATGGGTGGTGACGAAAACGGTAGTGCCGCGGTGCGACATCTGCGCGATCAGGTCCCAGAACTGACGCCGCGAGAGCGGGTCCACGCCCGAGGTCGGCTCGTCGAGAAACAGGATCTGCGGCTCGTGCAGCACCGCGCAGCCCAGCGCCAGCCTTTGCTTCCAGCCACCGGCCAGCGAACCGGTAAGGTGGTTGTGCTTGTCGGTGAGCCCCGCCATCTCCAGCACCCAGTCCTTGCGCGTCCGGCGCTTGGCTCTGGGCACGTTGTAGATGCCGGTGTAGAAGTCGATGTTTTCCTCCACGCTGAGATCGTCGTAGAGGGAGAATTTCTGTGACATGTAGCCGATGTGCCGCTTGATGGTCTCGGACTCGGTCATGACATCGAAGCCCGCCACCCGGCCCTCGCCGGAACTGGGCAAAAGCAGGCCGCACAACATGCGGATGGTGGTGGATTTGCCCGCGCCATTGGGACCGAGAAAGCCGAATACCTGACCTTTTTCCACAGAGAGCGAGATACGATCGACGGCGACGAAATCGCCGAACACCCGGGTCAGGTCGCGCACTTCCACGGCGGAGTCCGCGCTCATGCCGTCGTCTCCACCTGGTTTCGCGTAAGCTGATAAATGAACACGTCCTCCAGCGAAGGGGTGATCGTGTTTTCGCCCCGTATTGAGATGTTGGCCTCGCGCAACACGGTGCGGGCCTGCTCCGCCTCCTCATTGTCTGCGGCGTAGAGGTGCAGTTTGCCGCCGAACAGGCTCACGCGATTGGACCCCAGCCGAGTGACGAGCGCCTCCCGCGCGACGCGTGGTTGCGCGGTTTCCAGTTCCAGCAGCAGGCCGGGGATGCCTTCCTTGAGTTTTTGCGGCGTGTCGCACTGGATCAGGCGACCCCGGTGCATCAGGCCGACACGGGTGCAGCGCTCCGCCTCGTCGAGGTAGGCGGTGGAAACGAAGATCGTCACCCCTTCCTTGAGCATGGCGTAGAGAATGCGCCAGAAATCGCGGCGCGACACCGGATCGACGCCGTTGGTGGGCTCGTCGAGGAACAGGATTTCCGGCTTGTGGACCAGGGCGCAGGCCAGGCCGAGTTTCTGTTTCATGCCGCCGGAGAGGTCGCGCGCCAGGCGCTTTCTGAACGGAGTGAGGTTGGAGAAGCCGAGCAGCCGCTCTTCCAGCGGCTCGCGCTCGCGCCGCGGCACTTCGTACAGGTCGGCGTAGAAGCGCAGGTTCTCTTCCACCGAGAGATCGCCGTACAGGCCGAAGCGCTGCGACATGTAGCTGATGCGGGACTTGATTTCCTCTTCGCCGCCCTGGATGGAAAATCCCGCCACGGTCGCACTGCCTTCGCTGGCGGCGAGAATGCCCGTCAGCATGCGCATGGTGGTGGTCTTGCCGGCGCCGTCCGGGCCGACCAGGCCGAAGATTTCGCCGCGCCTCACTTCCAGATCGAGCCCGCGCACCGCCCACATGTCACCGAAGGCGCGGCCAAGGCCGCTGACCTGAATGGCAATATCGTTCATGGTATTTCTCCGCGTGCGGCGAGCAGGGCTTCGCGGAGAGGCTTGCGGGCAATCGTGGCGACGACCCCGGGGTCGAAACGGCTGCCTGCGGCCTGGGCGCCCGCCACCACGATTGCCGTACCGGGAAATATATAGAGCAACAGGGCTTGGCGGCCGCACCGCTGCAGACGCTGCAGTATTTGCCGGTCATGATCGTAGAGGCTGACTGAAGGGATCACCGTGCAGTCCCATCCGCAGTCGAGGCGATGTAAGCGTCAGCCGGCATGCCGGGCTTGAGCGTGCCGTCGCGGTTGTCCAGGGTCACGTTCACCGCGAATACCAGCTTCACCCGTTCTTCCTGGGTCTGCACGTTCTTGGGGGTGAACTCCGCCTGCGACGAGACATAGCTCACGCGGCCATCGAATTCCCGGTCGGGGAAGGTATCGATCTTGATCTTGGCGGCAGCGCCCAGGCGCACCTTGCCGATCTGGTTTTCCGGAATGTAGACCCGTACCCAGGGCCTGGAAATGTCGGTGACGGTCACCACCGGACGCCCGGCGCCCAGGGTTTCGCCCACTTCGGCGTGCTTGCGGGTGACTATCCCTTCCACCGGACTGCTTACCCGCAAGTCCTCCAGGGCGACGCGGGCGGCGGCGACCGCGGCCTGCGTTTCATCGAGTTGCGCACGCGCGGCATTGATGGTCTCGGGGCGATAGCCGCTTTGCAGCAATTTGAGTCGCGCCTGCGCAGCGTTCAACTGCTGGTCCGCCACGGCGGCAGCGGTGCGGTCCTTGTCGCGCCGCTGCTGGCTGGTGGCGCCACCGTGGAAGAGCGCTTCGGAACGCCGGGCTTCTTCTTCCAGATTGGTCCGGTTGGCGCGCGCCTGTTCGGCCTGGGCACGGGCCTCGGCGATTTCCTGCGGGCGGTAGCCCTGTTCCAGGTCTTTCAGGCGCGCCTGGGCGGCCTGTTGCGCGGCTTCCGCCTGGTGCAGCCGGGCGACGGTCTCGCGTTCGTCGAGCGCGGCCAGCAGTTCGCCCGGCTTGACGCGGCTGCCTTCATCTACCGGCCGGCTGAGCAGGATGCCGGGTACGCGGAAGGAGACTGCGACTTCGGTCGCATCCACCGTGCCCGAGGCGAATACCGTGCCGTCCTCCGGTTGTGCTGTCCAGGGCGCAAACTTCCACAGCATGACAGCGCCGATGCCTGCGGCGAGGATGCCGATGATTACGATCTTTTTGTTCATAGTCTTGTTCCTTGCTGAATGGATTGCCCCGGAAGGCCCGTTGTGGCGAGCTGTTGATGGGTTCTGGTATCCGCTTTCCGGGCGGCCGCCTCGCCGTCGCAACTCATGCCGCAGTGGTGCCATGCGAGGTATTGCGCGAGCGTGCGCGGATCGATGCCAGAAGAGGAATGCTCCACGGCGGATTTTTTGCCGGTATCCGCAGGCCGGAAGCTGTCCGCCGCAAGCTCGCCAATGACGCGCAGCAGCCGCGCCTGGCTCACGGTGATGTCGTAGCCTGCCTGAAGGCGGCTCGCGGTGGCGGACCAGAGGGCGGATTCGGCGCCGAGCAGGTCGGTGATGGTGTTCTCACCGCTGTGGTAGCGCAGGGTTTCGATGCGTAGCGCCTCAGCGGCCTCGGTTTCGCCCTGAGTGGCCGCTTCCAGCCGGGCGCGGGATTCGGACAAGGCGCCGAATGCCTGTTCAACCTCGCTGGCGAGGCGATTGCGGGCGTCTTCCAGTTGCAAGGCGTTTTGCCGCTGATCGAGCCCCGCCTGTTCCATCCGGCGCTTGCGGATAGCGCCGTCGAACAGCGGCAGGGACAGTTGCACGCCTATCTGCGAGTCGTCGTAGCCTTTCCAGTCGCCCCCGGCGGTTTCCTGCGCATTGGCCACCAGATCGATTTGCGGCAGCCGGTCGCCGCGGGCAATGGCGGTTTTTTCCTTTGCCGCGCGGCCCATGGCATCAAGCCTGAGAATATCGGGATGCTGCTGCAGGGCGCGGCGCATTGCCTCATCAGCCGAAACCGGCAGTGCCGGGGCGGTCGCGCCAAGTTCGGACAGAACCGGTACGGGTCCGCTCTCGCCCAGCAAGGAGGCCAGCAGCGACAGTGCGTCTTTCTCGCCTTGGGAAACCGAAATCCTGTCGTAGCGCGCCTGGGACAACTGGGTCTGGAGGCGGATCAGTTCGAGCCGGGCGGCACGTCCTTCCCGGAGGCGCAAGCCGATGTCCTTTTCCTCCTGCAGCAACGCCTTGATGCGGACATCCAGCGCTGCGACGAGTTGGCGGAAATGCAGCGCCTTGGTGTAGGTGGCGGCGACATTGAACAGCAGGTCCTGCCCGCCGGCGCGCAGCGTCTGGATGGATGCCTCACGGTTGTGCGCGGCCAGCGCCTCGCCAGCCACCAACTTGCCGCCGTGGTAAAGAGGCAGGGTCATCGCCAGGCCAATATTGGCGATATCCCGGTCCATCGGCGGGAAAACGTTCGTATCGCGGATCGGTGTAACGAAGGTGGGATAGGCATAGCGGGTGTAAGCCGCGTTCAGGTCGACTTTGGGCAAATGCTGGCTGCGGGCGATGTCCTGCTCCAAGGTTTGCTTGCCGACTTCGACCTGCTGGCTTTTGATTGCCGGGTTGGATTGCGCGGCCCGTTCCATTGCCTCCCACAGGGGCAGTGAATCCGCGGCAAGAACCGCCTTCCCGATGGAAAGAAGGAAGACGCATAGCAGCAACCGTGACAAGGGTTTCATAATCGTATCCATCCTGAGTTTTGCTTTCCGCTGAACTAAGTAAGTGATCAATTACTAATTTATATGCCAGCAAGTTACATTTGTCAACAATTTGAAATTGGCGGCTTGTCTGTTATTGCTCTGTTATTTCAATGTCATGATCTTAGGGTGGCATGCAAGTTGGCTAGCATTTGATCACTCACTAATTTGAGCCGTGCTTGCTGGCAGGCTTGCGCTTGTGGCGAGCAGCCAGACAAAGACGACGATGAGGGTCATCGCCCCGGTAATCGGAAGCAGGGTGCGCTTGGTGAGTTTCAAGGCGCTGAGCTTCATGACGGGGCAGTGTTTGACGTGGCGCGAAGGGCTCCGCCATGCTCGGGTTCGGCACGGCTGCGGATGGAACGCGGCGTGTTTTCATGGAGGGGTTCCTTGTGTCGGGGCCGGACGGATCGCTTGCATGAAAACCGGGAAGGTACGCGCAGCTTCCGCCGTCAGGGTGCGCGCCGTGAGGGTGCGCTGGCCGCGCAGGATCGAGGTTTGCATCACCAGCCCCTGGATCATGCCGATATACAGCGTGGCGGCGGCGTGGACGTCGAGGTCGGCGCGCGCCAACCCTTGCGCCTGGGCGTCGGCCAACAGTCCGGTGATCTTCGCTTCGTAGCCCAGCATGATTTCCGTCACCAGCCGCCGCAGTGCGGCGCTGCGGCCGTGCAGGTGCTCGGACATCAGCACGCGCGGAATCGCGGGATGGCTGGCAATGAAGCCAATTTGCGCGAAAAACATGCGCTGCAGCGCGTCCAGCGGATCGCGCCCCTGTTCGGCGGCACGGCCCAGCACGCTCATCAGGCGGTCGCGCGCCCACTGCATGACCGCCAGCCAGATCGCGTCCTTGCTGAGAAAGTGGCGAAACACCGCGCCCTGCGTCACCCCCATCGCCTGCGCCATGTCCTGCGTGGTGACGTCGTCGACGCCCTGTTTGGCGGCGAGTTCCAGCGTCACGCGGATGATCTCCTCGCGCCGCTCATCGGCGCCCAGCCGTTTGCGCTGGGGTAGGTTGGACTCGGCTTCGCCAGACATGGTTCGGCTCCGGTTAGATAGTAATTGATTGCTACCTTAATGGCGCCGGGATTGGCTGTCAAGCCGGCTGGGCCCGTTCAGATTGCCGGGTTATCGAGGCAGCGCAGCATCGCGCCCGCCAGGCCGCGCATGTCGTCGGTGTTCGTCACATAGGGCGGCATGACATAGACCGTGTTGCCGATCGGGCGGATGAACGCGCCCAGCGCCAGTGCCGCCCGATGGAAGCGGGTTGAAAATCCGGGCATGGCGTCCGCCGCGTCGAACGCCCAGATCATCCCGAGATGGCGGAAATGGCGCACCCGTGGGTGAGCGGCCACTTCCGCCAGCGCCTTCGTAAACTCGATGGACTTGGCCCGGTTGGCGGCGATCACCTGGTCGTGCTCGAAGATGTCCAGCACCGCCAGCGCGGCGCGGCAGGCGAGCGGGTTGCCGGTGTAGGAATGCGAGTGCAGGAAGCCGCGCGCGGTGGCGTCGCCGTAGAACGCGGCATAGACATCGTCGGTCGTCAGCACCGCGGACAAGGGCAGGTAGCCGCCGGTGATGCCCTTGGAGAGGCAGATGAAGTCGGGGCGGATCGCGTGAGGCGAGAGGGGAGCGGCGAGAGGGGGGGCGGTCGCCTGCTCGCAGGCGAACATCGTGCCGGTTCGGCCGAAGCCGACGGCGATCTCGTCGGCGATCAGGTGCACTTTATATTGGCCGCACAGTTCGCGCGCGCGGGTGAGATACGCCGGGTGATACATCGCCATGCCCGCCGCGCCCTGCACCAGCGGTTCGACGATGAGGGCGGCGGTGGTGGCGGCGTGTCCGGCAAGATGGGCTTCCAGCGCGTCGGCGCAGCGTAGCGCATAGGTTTCAGCCGTTTCGCCCGGTTCGGCCAGCCGTGCGTCCGGCGTGGGCGCCTGCACCGTGTGCCGCAGCAGGGGCGCGTAGGTGTCCTTGAACAGCGGAATGTCGGTCACCGACAGCGCGCCGACGGTTTCGCCGTGGTAGCCGTTTTGCAGGCTGATGAAGCCGTTTTTCTCCGGCTGGCCTGAGTTGCGCCAATAGTGCGCGCTCATTTTCAGGGCGATTTCGGTGGCCGAGGCGCCGTCGGAGCCGTAAAACGCATGGCCCAGCCCGGTAAGCGCAGCCAGCCGCTCCGACAGCTCCACCACCGGGGCATGGGTGGCGCCTGCCAGCATCACGTGCTCGATCTTGCCGAGCTGGTCGGTGATGGCCGCGTTGATGCGCGGGTTGCAGTGGCCGAACAGGTTGACCCACCAGCTGGAAATCGCGTCGAGATAGCGGCGGCCATCCGTGTCGATCAGCCAGGCCCCCTCGCCGCGCGCAATCGCCAGCGGCGGGGCGGCCTCCAGCTGTTTCATCTGGGTGCAGGGGTGCCAAACCGCGGCGCGGGTACGACTTAAAAGATCATTCATGGCTTGAAATTGTCACAGTGCGCCCCTACTATTAGCACTCTATGGCGGCGAGTGCTAACCACATCTTCGCCGCTTCCTTATTTTCGGGCAGCCTTGGGCTGCCTTTATCAACGCTGACGCAATGGAGACTTTGCAATGAAAATCCGTCCTCTGCACGACCGAGTGATTGTCAAACGCATGGAAGAAGAGCGCAAGACCGCTTCCGGCATCGTGATCCCCGACACCGCCACCGAAAAGCCCGATCAGGGCGAAATCATCGCCGTCGGCACGGGCAAGAAAGACGACCAGGGCAAGCTGATTCCGCTCGACGTGAAAGTCGGCGACCGTGTGCTGTTCGGCAAGTATGCCGGCCAGACCGTCAAGGTTGAAGGCGACGAGCTGCTGGTGATGCGCGAAGAAGACATCATGGGCGTGGTCGAGGCTTAAGCCCCTCACGCTTCTTCACTCTCTATCCCAAATTCAGGAGTAATACACATGGCTGCAAAAGACGTACGTTTTGGCGATTCCGCCCGTCACCGCATGGTGGCTGGCGTCAACATCCTGGCTGACGCCGTCAAGGTGACCCTGGGCCCGAAAGGCCGCAACGTGGTGCTCGACCGTTCCTACGGCGCTCCCACCGTGACCAAGGACGGCGTGTCGGTCGCCAAGGAAATCGAGCTGAAGGACAAGCTGGAGAACATGGGCGCGCAGATGGTCAAGGAAGTCGCTTCCAAGACCTCCGACGTCGCCGGTGACGGCACCACCACGGCCACCGTGCTGGCGCAGTCCATCGTCAACGAAGGCATGAAGTACGTCGCTGCCGGCATGAACCCGATGGACCTCAAGCGCGGCATCGACAAGGCCGTGATCGCCATCACCGCCGAACTGAAGAAGATCTCCGTGCCCTGCACCAGCAGCAAGGAAATCGCCCAGGTCGGCTCCATCTCCGCCAACTCCGATTCCTCGATCGGCGACATCATCGCCGCCGCCATGGACAAGGTCGGCAAGGAAGGCGTCATCACCGTTGAAGACAGCTCGGGTCTGGATAACGAGCTCGACGTCGTCGAAGGCATGCAGTTCGACCGCGGCTACCTCTCGCCCTACTTCATCAACAACCCCGACAAGCAGATGGCGATCATGGAAGATCCCTTCATCCTGCTGTTCGACAAGAAGATCTCCAACATCCGCGACTTGCTGCCCGTGCTGGAGCAAGTCGCCAAGGCCGGCAAGCCGCTGATGATCGTCGCCGAAGACGTCGACGGCGAAGCGCTCGCCACCCTGGTGGTCAACAACATCCGCGGCATTCTGAAGACCTGTGCCGTCAAGGCGCCGGGCTTCGGCGACCGTCGCAAGGCGATGCTGGAAGACATGGCCATCCTCACCGGCGGCACCGTGATCGCCGAAGAAGTCGGCCTCTCGCTGGAGAAAGCCCAGCTGACCGATCTGGGCCGCGCCAAGCGGATCGAGATCGGCAAGGAAAACACCACCATCATCGACGGCGCCGGCGATGCCAACGCGATCAAGGGCCGCATCGCCCAGATCAACAAGCAGATCGAGGAAGTCACCTCCGACTACGACAAGGAGAAGCTGCAGGAGCGCAAGGCCAAGCTGGCCGGTGGCGTCGCCATCATCAAGGTGGGCGCGGCGACCGAAGTCGAGATGAAAGAGAAGAAGGCCCGTGTCGAGGACGCGCTGCACGCCACCCGTGCCGCCGTTGAAGAAGGCGTCGTTCCCGGCGGCGGCGTCGCGCTGCTGCGCGCCAAGGCCGCCGCGGCCAAGGTGAAGGGCGACAACCACGACCAGGACGCCGGCGTGAAGATCGTTCTGCGCGCCATCGAGGAGCCGCTGCGCCAGATCGTCAAGAACTGCGGCGAAGAGCCCTCGGTCGTCGTCAACAAGGTGCTGGAAGGCAAGGGCAACTTCGGCTACAACGCCGGCACGGGCGAATACGGCGACATGATGGCGATGGGCGTGCTCGATCCGACCAAGGTCACCCGCATCGCGCTGCAGAACGCTGCGTCGATCTCCGGCCTGATGCTGACCACCGACTGCATGATCGCCGACCTGCCGGAAGACAAACAGTCTGCCGCGATGGGTGGTGGCGATATGGGCGGGATGGGCGGCATGGGCGGCATGGGCGGCATGATGTAAAAACCCTGACCCGGCTGTTCCCGCCAATTAAAAGCCCCGCCTCGCGCGGGGCTTTATTTATGGTTCTTCGCGTCTTTCGGGGAAAGGCTGGGTTGACGGAGTAGAGGTTGGTAAATTGGCAGCCGCCAAACCATCCCCATCCAACCAACATACCCTGTTATGCAAGATGTTATGTCTGGCATGGTCTTCTGGGAAGGCCATGTCGTACCGGCTTGAACCTGGCCGGGCTTTCGCCCTTTACTTGAGTGATCTGAAGACAGGCCCCCACGCAGGGTGGCCCGATTCCGCGGGGGTCAATTCGAATTTCGGATCGAGCTCCAGCGCCTTGCGGAATGAATCGCGACAGGCCTTTTCCCGGGACTGGGAACAATGCATGAAAGCCAGGTACTTGTGCGCCGCCACCTTGTCGGAATCCAGGAACAGACCCGAGGCGAGCGCGCTCTGCAGCAGCCGCGTCGAGCTTCTGTAGTTTCCATCCTCGTAGGCGCGAATCCCCAGCGACAAGTCCTTTTCGGCCTTGCGGAGGGCGAGCCGGTCCAGGCCCGTGTCCCGCACGATGGGCGCAGCGCAGCCTGTCACGAGTAGCGCAGCGCAGAGCAGCGCGCTTATCTGCTTCATGGTCATGTCCTTGCTTACCTGAATTTGTGCCTGATCTTGAGCGACTGCCCCGGTTTCAGGTTCACGGTATCACGATAGGGCGCAAACGCCTGATTGCGCACTTCCACCTGGTGCTTCCCGGCCTCCAGCTGCAGCGAGGTGAACGGCGGCGACACGCCGACGCGCTTGCCATCGACGAAGATCTCGCCCCAGGGCGAAATCGCAAACGACACGGTGGCTTTCGCCTGCGCGACGGCAGCGGGCGCTGTTGCAGGCTTGGACGGCGCCGCAGCGGGCGCTGCCGGCAGGGCCGACTCGACCGCCGCGTGCGGCGGACCGACGCCTTCAAACACCGGAACAGCCGAGGCAGGCATCCTGCCGGGCGCGGGATTGGGGGCCAGTACATACACCGCAAACGCGGCCGCGGCCAGCAGCGAAAGCGCAAGCAGCGCCGGCTTGCGGCGCGGCAGCCCATCCCGCGGCGCAGGCTTGTCCCGGGTCCCCGGCCCGCTTGCCGCCGACGCGGCTGCAATCACGCCCCGGGCCTTGTCAGGCGGCAGGAGAACCGTCGCGTCGTGCGGCCCCGCCTGCGTCCTGCCGGCCTTCCCCGGATTGCCCGGCGTGCCGCCGGCGGCGGGCAGGCGTTCGGCTTCGGGCGGAGCGCCATCCCGGATTCTCAAATCGCGGGCGAACTCGCCGGCAGTCTGATAGCGATCCTGCGGCCGCTTGGCCAGCGCACGGCTGACGATCCGGTCGAAAAACGGCGGCACGCGGGGGTTGACCGTGCTGGGCGGCGCGGGGTCCTCGTTCAGAATCTTGTACATGATGGCGCTGAGGTTGTCGCCATTGAAAGGCGCCGTCCCGGTCAGCATTTCGTACAGCACCACGCCCAGCGCAAAAATATCGGTCCTGCCATCCGTAGCCTGGCCTGCCACCTGCTCCGGCGCCATGTATTTGGGCGAACCCAGCACGGTGCCGAGCTGCGTGCGCGAACCCGTGGGAATCTGGGCAATGCCGAAATCCATGATTTTGACGTCGCGGCCGGGCGTGATCATGATGTTCGCCGGCTTGATGTCGCGGTGCACCACATGGTTTTCGTGCGCGTAGTCCAGCGCCCCGGCGATGCGCGCCGCGATTTTCCCGATCATGTCCACCGGCAGCACCACGCCGGAGTCGAGCATCTCGCGTAGCGATTCCCCGTCCAGGTATTCCATCGCGATATAGGCGATATCGTCGGTCTCGCCCACGTCATAAATGGTAACGATGTTGGAATGGTTCAGGCGGCCCGCCGATTTGGCTTCGCGGTAGAAACGCTCCTCGAACTCGGCACGTTCCTCTTTCGAGAGATTGAGGTTGATCGTCTTGATGGCGACAGTGCGCTCGATCAACGGGTCTACCGCCTTGTAGACCGTCCCCATCGCGCCCTGCCCCAGGGTGGCGACCACTTCGTAACGACCGATTATTGTTTGACTTGTCATGTGGTAAGGCGTGGTGGGCGGCTTGCTTCTGTGCGATTCAGGGTGAGAGAATCTTCGTTGAAGAAAGTATAACAAACACAAAAGGGACTCTCGCTTTGTCAACCACCGCACCCAATACCCCGCTTTCGCTCGAGATCGCCGCCAGGACGGATCCGGGCAGGCTGCGAAGCCTGAACGAAGACAGCATCGCCACCGTCGGCGAACTGGGCCTGCTGGTGTTGTCGGATGGCATGGGCGGCTACCAGTCGGGCGACGTGGCCAGCCACATCACCACCCAGGTCATCGTCGAGGGATTGACCCGGGCCCTGAAGGACAAAACGCACCAGGACGGCGGGGTGGCCGACGTCCTGGAAGAGGTCGTCAAGCGAGCCAACCGCGCGATCTACCTGGAAGGCGAAAGCCGCGCGCAGCGCGAGCACACTAGCCGGGAACAGGCCATGGGCTCAACCCTGGCGCTGCTGCTGTTTAAAAACAACCACGTCACCCTGGCGCACATCGGCGATTCCCGCATCTATCGGCTGCGCGCGAACCGGCTGGAATTGTTGACGCATGACCATTCCTTGCTGCAGGAGCAGATCGACCAGGGAATCCTCAGCGCGGAGGCCGCGGCCACCTCACACAACCGCCATCTGGTGACGCGCGGACTGGGCCTGCAGGCCGAGGTGGACGTTGCGCTGGACGTGTGCGAAGCCCTGCCGGGCGACCTCTACCTGCTCTGCTCGGACGGCCTGAACGACATGGTCGACAATGCGGACATCGAACTGGTGCTCAATTCGCTCCAGGCCAACCTGCCGCTTGCCGCCAGCCAGCTGGTCATGATCGCCAACGACAACGGCGGCGAAGACAACATCTCCGTCATTTTGGCGAAGGTCGGAACGCAAACCTCCGCCGCGAAAAAGCACGGCTTTTTCGGCTGGCTCTTTGGACACTAAAGCCCATGGCAAAACTCATCGTCAGTCAAAACGGAACGGTCACCGAAAACCGGTTTCTCAACGATGCCAGCTTCACGATCGGCAGCCTGCCCGACAGCGACCTGTGCCTGGCCATCGATGGCGTCAGCCGCTCGCATGCCCGCATCACCTCGATCGGCAACGATGACTTCCTGGAAGATCTGGGCAGCACCAATGGCACCGTGGTGAATGGCCAGCCCGTTACCCGGCACATCCTTCAAAACGACGACGTCATCGAGATTGCCGGCGTGCAGATTCGCTACCGGAACCACAAGGCGATCGATGGCCCCAGCTTCGACAGGACGATGATCATTCAGGCCTCGGTCCTGGAGCGCAACGCGCCCGCCCAGCCGGTCGGCGCCTATTCGCTGGCGACGGCAAAGAAGGCGTTCCGCCTCAAGAAAGGGGGGCGGCTGGGACTGGTCCGCGCGTTCGATGGCACCCGGTCAAGCCGGGAAATCGAATTGTCCGAAGTGCTGCATGTCTTCGGCATACCCGGCAAGCAGCTTGCGGTGATCAACTCCCGCCCGCACGGCTATTTCATCACCCATGTCGAGGGGAAAACCCCAGCGCGCCTGAACGGGAAATCCATCGGCCATGAGCCCCGCCCCCTGTCGCCCAACGACACGATCGAAGTAGGCGACGAGAAGTTGCTCTTCCTGTTCAAATAGGGAAACCCGTTTCTGCCGCAATCCATCCACGCGGCGCGCCAGGCAATTTTTTATTGGGGTTTGCTGGAATCCAGCGTGGAAACTGCCTCTCGTGGCCTGTCGGGGCGGCATACGCGTCTGCGCTATGTGGTTTGTGAGAGCAGGTCGTTGACCATGCGACGAAACATCCTTACCACTTCATCGCGGTCAATGTCCGGGTTGCGGATGGCGCGAATGCGCAGGCCCTCGAACATGGCCGCGATGGCCTCGGCCATGCCCGCGAGCGTTGCCTTGCTGTCACGGTGGCCGGCGGCCTGACGCAGGGTCCGGATCGTTTCGATCAGGCTGCCGATGCACTGCCGGTCCGCCGCCTGAACGATGCCGGCAATATGCGGGTTGCGCGCCGCCTCGGCGACGATTTCAAGCTGCAATCCGGCCGTGTCGGGATCAAGGTTGGCTTGCACGCCCTCGACCGCGCGCTCGATCATGGCTGCCTTGACGTCGCTCGCCGCGCGCAGTTCGGCGGTCAGCGTCAGCAGGCGCTCCAGATCCTGGGCGACGATGTCGGCAATGATCGCTTCCTTGTTCTCGAAATAATGGTAGATGTGCCCGGTGCTCATGCCGGCCGCTTTCGATATTTGCGCGATGCTGGTGCCGTGGAAACCGTGCATGCGGAAGCATTCCTCGGCGGCGGCGCGAATTTGCGTGCGGCGTGCTTCGGCACGCGGCGCTTCCGTGTTTTGGTTAATGGCGGCTGACATGTGGATCTCCGGTCTGGGTGCCCAAGCGAATGTTGAATCGTGCAGTGGGCCAATCTTGCAATTGAATAAATTATAATGTAGATTGAATATTCATTCTAGTTTGGATCGGCCGGCCGCCCACGTCGGGTTGCTGGCCGTGCCATTTCAAAAGGTCAACCATGCAGACTCCTCGCAACCTGCCTTTCATCCCGCTGGGCCTCGCGCTGGCGGGTGCCTTCCTGCTTGCCGCCTGCGGGGGCAAGGAAGCGCCGCCCGGACCGGGCGCGGGCGGGGCGGGCGCACCGGCCGTCACGGTGATGACGGTGCAGACCGAATCCGTTCCAGTGGCCTCCGAACTGCCCGGACGCACTTCACCTTATCAGATTGCCGAACTGCGTCCGCAGGTGACCGGCATCGTCAAGGAACGCCTGTTCAAGGAAGGCAGCGAGGTCAAGGCGGGGCAAGTGCTGTACCGGATCGACCCCGCCACGTATCAGGCGGCCTTCGACAGTGCGCAGGCCAATCTGGCGCGTGCCGAAGCGAATCTGTACGCGGCGCGGCTGAAGGCCGGGCGCTACGCCGAGCTGGTGAAAATCGAGGCGGTGAGCAAGCAGGCCAACGACGAAGCGGATGCCGCGTTGAAGCAGGCGCAGGCCGACGTCGGCGCCGCAAGGGCCGCGCTCGACCGGACGCGGATCGATCTCGGCTACACCCGCGTCACCTCGCCGATCGCGGGCCGCATCAGCCGCTCGGCGGTGACGCCGGGGGCGCTGGTCACCGCCAACCAGGCCGACGCGCTGGCCACCGTGCAGAAGCTCGACCCGATCTATGTCGACCTGACCCAGTCCAGCGCCGACATGCTGCGCATGCGGCGCGATCTTGAATCCGGCCGGCTGCAGCGCGCCGCCGGCAATGCCGCGCCGGTCCAGTTGGTGCTGGAAGATGGCAGCGTCTACGGTGTCGAGGGCAGGCTGGCTTTTTCCGAAGTGACGGTCGATGAAGGCACCGGCAGCGTCACGTTGCGCGCGGTGTTCCCCAACTCCAAGGGCGAACTGCTGCCCGGCATGTACGTGCGGGCGCGCCTGACCCAGGGCACGCAGGATAATGCCATCCTGCTGCCGCACGCGGCGGTGAGCCGCGATCCGCACGGCAATGCGACGGTGATGCTGGTGAATGCCGAAAACACGGTCGAGCCGCGCGTCGTCAAGACCGGGCAGTCGATCGGCGACAAGTGGGTGGTGAGCGAAGGGCTCGCCCCGGGCGACCGCGTCATCGTCGAAGGCCTGCAGAAGGCGCGCCCGGGCAGCCCGGTGCAGGCGCAGGAGGCAGGGGCCGCGGCAGCCGCGCCCGCGGCACCCGCCGCCGTGGCGAAGTGAGGTAGCGCGCCATGGCCCGTTTCTTCATCGACCGACCCATCTTCGCGTGGGTCATCGCCATCGTCATCATGCTCGCCGGCGTGCTGTCCATTCTGGCGCTGCCGGTATCGCAATACCCGGCCATCGCGCCGCCCACCGTCGCCATCAACGCCAGCTATCCCGGCGCCTCGGCGAAGACGGTGGAGGATTCGGTCACCCAGGTCATCGAGCAGAAGCTGACCGGCCTCGACAACCTGCTCTACATGAGCTCGCAGTCCGATTCCTACGGCCGCGCCACGGTGACTCTCACCTTCGACGCCGGCACCGATCCCGACATCGCGCAGGTGCAAACGCAGAACAAGCTTCAACTCGCGCTGCCGCTGCTGCCGCTGGCGGTGCAGCAGCAGGGCGTGCAGGTGGTGAAGTCGACGCGCAACGTCCTCATGATCGTCGGCTTCGTCTCCACGGACGGTTCCATGAGCCGGACCGACCTCGCCGACTTCCTCAACTCGACCGTGCAGGAGCCCTTGTCGCGCGTCACCGGCGTCGGCGAGGTGCAGGTGTTCGGCGCCCAGTACGCCATGCGCATCTGGCTCGATCCGGCCAAGCTGAACAACTACAGGCTCTCGCTCGAAGACGTGCAGGACGCGATCCTCGCGCAGAACAACCAGGTCGCGGCCGGCCAGCTTGGCGGCACGCCGGCGGTGGCGGGGCAGGGCTTCACCGCCTCGATCACCGCGCAGAGCCGGCTCCAGACCGTCGGGGAGTTCGAGCGGATCCTGTTGCGGAGCTCGGCGCAGGGCGGGGAGGTGCGCCTGAAGGACATCGCCCGCGTCGAGATCGGCGCGGAGAACTACGGCATCGTCGGCCGCTTCAACGGCCAGCCCGCCTCGGGCATCGGCATCAAGCTCGCCGCGGGCGCCAACGCGCTCGACACCGCGGAAGCCGTGAAGGCCAGGATCGAGCAGATGAAGGCCTACTTCCCGCCCGGGGTCGAGACCGTCGTGCCGTACGACACCACGCCCTTCGTCAGGATCTCGATCATGAACGTGGTGCAGACCCTGGTCGAGGCGGTCATCCTGGTGTTCCTGGTGATGTACCTCTTCCTGCAGAATTTCCGCGCGACGCTGATCCCGACCATCGCCGTGCCGGTCGTCCTGCTCGGCACCTTCGGGGTGATGGCCGCGTTCGGTTTCTCGATCAATACGCTCACCATGTTCGGCCTGGTGCTCGCGATCGGCCTGCTGGTCGACGACGCCATCGTCGTGGTGGAGAACGTCGAGCGCATCATGACCGAGGAGGGCCTCTCGCCCAAGGAGGCGACCAAGAAGTCGATGCGCCAGATCACCGGGGCGCTGGTCGGCATTGGCCTGGTGCTGTCCGCCGTGTTCGTGCCGATGGCTTTCTTCGGCGGCTCGACCGGCGTCATCTACCGCCAGTTCTCGATCACCATCGTCTCGGCGATGGCGCTGTCGGTGCTGGTGGCGATCATCTTCACCCCGGCGCTGTGCGCGACGATGCTGAAGCCCGTCTCCAGGGGCCACGGCCACGGCGAGGGCGGCTGGCTGTCCGGCTTCTTCGGCTGGTTCAACCGCATGTTCGCCCGCAACACGCAGCGCTACGAGTCGGCAGTCGGCAAGATTCTCGGCCGCAGCCTGCGCTTCCTGGCGATCTATATCGCCATCGTCGGCGTGCTGGCGCTGCTGTTCCTGCGCATGCCGACCTCCTTCCTGCCGGAGGAGGACCAGGGCGTGATGTTCACCCAGGTCATCCTGCCGGCCGGCGCGACCCAGGAGCGCACCGTCGAGGTCCTGAAGAAGATCGAGCACCAGTATCTCGGGAACGAGAAGGGCAACGTGCGCTCGATCTTCGCCGCCGCCGGCTTCAGCTTCGCCGGCCAGGGCCAGAACATGGGCATCGGATTCGTCAATCTCGAGCCCTGGGACCAGCGCCAGGCGCCAGGGCAGGACGTGAAGTCGATCGCCGGACGGGCCATGGGCGCGTTCTCGCAGATCAAGGAGGCGATGGTGTTCGCCTTCGTGCCGCCGGCCGTGCTCGAACTCGGCACCTCCAGCGGCTTCAGCGTGCAGTTGCAGGACCGCGCAGGCCTCGGCCACGACGCCCTGATCGCCGCGCGCAACCAGTTCCTCGGCATGGCCGCGCAGGACAAGCGTCTGGTCGGTGTGCGGCCCAACGGGCAGGAGGACGTCCCCGAATACCAGCTCGACATCGACCACGCGAAGGCCGGGGCGCTCGGAGTTTCGGTGGAGGACATCAACGAGACGCTGGCCACAGCCTGGGGCGGCACCTACGTCAACGATTTCATCGACCGTGGGCGCATCAAGAAAGTGTATCTGCAGGCCGACGCCGACGCACGCATGAAGCCGGACGATCTGGCCAAGTGGTATGTGCGCAACAAACAGGGCGAGATGGTGCCGCTGTCGGCGTTCACCACCGCGCACTGGGCGTACGGCTCGCCGCGCCTGGAACGCCACAACGGCCAGCCTTCGGTCGAACTGCTCGGCCAGGCGGCGCCGGGGCTGTCGTCGGGCGACGCCATGGCGGCAGTGGAAGAGATCATCGCCAAACTGCCGACCGGCATCGGCCATGAATGGATCGGATCTTCCTTCGAGGAGCGTCGCTCCGGGACCCAGGCGCCGGCGCTCTATGCGCTGTCGCTGCTGGTGGTGTTCCTGTGCCTCGCCGCGCTGTACGAGAGCTGGTCGGTGCCGTTCGCGGTGATGCTGGTGGTGCCGCTTGGCGTGTTCGGTGCGGTGGTTGCAGCCAGCGGGCGGGGGCTGTCGAACGACGTCTATTTCCAGGTCGCCTTGCTCGCCACCATCGGTCTGTCATCGAAGAACGCGATCCTCATCGTCGAATTCGCCAAGGCGCAGATGGAGCAGGAGGGCCGTGACCTGATCGCCGCCACGCTGACCGCGGTGCGCATGCGCTTGCGCCCCATCCTGATGACCTCGCTCGCCTTCGGCTTCGGCGTGCTGCCGCTGGCCATCGCCACCGGCGCCGGTTCCGGCGCCCAGAACGCCGTCGGCACCGGCGTGCTCGGCGGCACCATCGCCGGCACCGTGATCGGTATTTTCTTCATTCCGCTGTTCTACGTGGTGATCAAGCGCATTTTCAAGGACAAACGGCAGACGGAACCCGCGGTTCCTGCTGTCCCGCAGGAGCTCAAGCGATGACCCCGTTACGCACCCTGACCCTTGCGCTGGCCGCCGCGCTGGCGAGCGGCTGCACCATGATCCCGAGCTACGAGCGCCCGGCGGCGCCGGTAGCGACCGGTTTCCCGAATGCGGCCCCGGCTGCTGCAGAGGCGGCGCCGGCCGACGCCATCGCCTGGCGCGACTACTTCGCCGACGCCCGGCTGCGCGAGGCGATCGCGCTGGCGCTCGCCAACAACCGCGACCTGCGCGTCGCCGCGCTTAACATCGAGAAAGCGCGGGCGCAGTACCGCATCCAGCGCGCCGACCTGTTCCCCGCTGTCGGCGCCAGCGGCGGCATGAATGCACAGCGCCTGCCGGAGGATCTGACCAGCAACGGCGAGGCCGAGGTCAACCGCAGCTACAGCGCCACCATCGGCTTCTCCGCTTACGAGCTGGATTTCTTCGGCCGCATCCGCAGCCTCAACGCCCAGGCGCTGGAAACCTATCTCGGCACCGAGGAGGCACGGCGCAGCGCGCAGATCAGCCTGGCGGCCGAAGTCGCCAACGCCTGGCTGACGCTCGCCGCCGATCGCGAGCGCCTGGCGCTGGCACGCAGCACGTACGAAACGCGGCAGAAGTCCCATGACCTGACGCGCCGCAGCTTCGAAGCCGGTGCGGTCTCTGCACTCGACCTGCACCAGGCGGAGACCCTGCTGCACAATGCGCGCGCCGACGCCGCCCGCTATCGCAGCTTCGTTGCGCAGGACGAGAACGCGCTCGCACTCATCGTCGGCGCCCCGGTGCCCGCGGAACTGCTGCCCGCCACCCTCACCGACAGCATCAGCGCGGTGGCCGAATTGCCGGCCGGCGTGCCGTCCGAGGTGCTCGTCCGCCGCCCCGACATCCTGCAGGCCGAACGCGCCCTGCGTGCCGCCAACGCCAGCATCGGCGCCGCACGCGCAGCCTTCTTCCCCAGCATCAGCCTGACAGCCGCCGCCGGCAGCGCGAGCAGCACGCTGGGCGGCCTGTTCGATGGCGGCTCCGGGACCTGGAGCTTCATTCCGCAGGTCCGCATCCCGATCTTCGAGGCGGGTCGCCTGCAGGCGAGTCTTGAGGTGGCCGAGGTGCAGCGCGACATCCACGTCGCGCAGTACGAGAAGGCGATCCAGAGCGCGTTCCGCGAAGTGGCCGATGCGCTCGCCGAACGCGCCACGCTAGCCGAACAGCTCGATGCGCGCCGACGGCTGGTCGAGGCCACCGAATCGGGCTTCCGCCTGTCGGAAGCCCGCTACAAGGGCGGGGTGGACAGCTACCTGGGCCTGCTCGACGCCCAGCGCACGCTGTATGCCGCCGAGCTTGACCTGATCGGCGCGCGCCAGGCCGATGCCGCCAATCGGGTGACGCTGTACAAGGTGCTGGGCGGCGGCTGGCAGTGAGGCGGAGTGGATTTTTCGGACGCGAATCCGAGCGCCGGCTTGCGGCACGCGCAGCGCGACCGGAAACGTGGCGGCGCTGCCCGAAATGAATTATTGCGGGTGGGTGTCGCCAACCTTCAACGCTTCCGTCAGCTTCAGTCCGGCCAGCTCGCGCGTCGCCCGCGCAAGGTAGTAGAGCGCGCCCAGCATCATCAGCATCGAAGGCAGGGCGATCATCGGATAGCTCAACAGGGTCAGGCGCCCGAGCTTGGCATTGAACGCCTCGCTGCCGGCCGGACTGGTGACGATCCAGGTGGCCAGGAAAAAATTCATCGCCGCGGAGAAAAAGAAGGCGCCGCCCAACATGTAGGTGGCGTTCTGCAGGCGCGCCTCGAAATCCCGCGCCGTGCCGCGCGCGTCGAGATGCTGCTGCACCCGCGCCACATCGATCAGCGTCGGCTTGTAGAGCAGGGCTTTCACCAGCGGGTAGCGGGTGCGGGTGGAAACCAGCACGGCCACGCCGATCAGCGCGGGAATCGCGGCTTCCTTCACCGCCAGCCACTGGGTGTCGAACTGCAGCAGGCCCGGGCGCGCAACAAAAAAGCCAGCCTTGGGGCTGGCTTTTTACGTCCAAATTCTTCAGCCCTAGGCCGCTTCCTGTTCCTGTAGGGTGCGCCTGCGCACCATTTGTCGGAATGCCGCGTGCGCAAAGCGAACCCTACAACTGCGTTGAGCCCAGCCGATGCATAAAGTCGCCGCGGCCGGTGTCGCGGATCAGCCGCTGCGCCGTCTGCGGATCGTGCGACAGCGCGTGTTCGATCACCGCCGCCACCCGTTCCGGCTCGTTGCAATGTTGCCAGGCCATCCCCAGCGCATACCAGGCCAGCCCGTTCATCGGCTGCAGCCGGCCCGCCTCCCCAACCCATACCCTCGACCACGCCAAGACGGCCAGACCCGGCCCCGGGAAACGTAACCGTCACGAAACCGTAACACTCGATCCCTATCGTAGCGATCGCTGAACGACGGAAGTTAATCGTTCGTGCAGTTTTGCATTTGGAGAAAAGTCCAAGCCCCCGTTACTTCATTGGAGATTAAGCTCATGGTTCAGAAAAAAATTGTTGCCACACTCGGCTTCCTGGCCTGCTCTTTGGTCGGAACCGCCGTGCTGGCCCAGGCCGTCAAGGTCGACCCCGCGCTGCCGACCTACCAGAAGGCCAGCGGCGTGTCCGGCAACTTCACCAGCGTCGGATCCGACACCCTGAACAACCTGATGACGCTGTGGGCCGAGACCTACAAGCGCAACTACCCCAACGTCAACATCCAGATCCAGGGCGCCGGTTCCTCGACCGCGCCACCCGCGCTGATCCAGGGCGCTTCCAACTTCGGCCCCATGAGCCGGACGATGAAGGACGAGGAAATCGTCGCCTTCGAGAAGAAGCATGGCTACAAGCCCACCGCCGTGCCGGTGGCGATCGACGCCCTGGCCGTGTACGTCAACAAGGACAACCCGGTTCCCGGCCTGTCCATTCCCCAGGTCGATGCCATTTTTTCCTCGACCCGCAAGTGCGGCGGCGCCAAGGAAATCGCCAAGTGGGGCGACGTCGGCATGACCGGCGATTGGGCCAACCGTCCCGTCGCCCTGTATGGCCGCAACTCGGTGTCGGGCACCTACGGCTACTTCAAGAAGAACGCCCTGTGCAAGGGTGATTTCTCCAAGCGCGTCGCCGAGCAGCCCGGTTCCGCCTCCGTGGTGCAGAGCGTGTCCGGCCAGATCGGCGCCATCGGCTACTCCGGCATCGGATACAGGACTTCCGGCGTGCGTCCCGTGGCGCTGTCCAAGAAGGATGGCGAGTCTTTCGTGGAAGCGAATGCCGTGAATGCGCTCAACAAGACCTACCCGCTGTCGCGCGTTCTGTACGTCTATGTGAACAAGCGCCCGAACCAGCCGCTGCCCCCCCTGGAGCGCGAGTTCTTCAAGATGGTTCTGTCCAGGCAGGGCCAGGAAGTGGTGGTCAAGGACGGCTTCGTGCCGATGCCGGCCGGCATGGTCAACAAGGCCCTGAGCGACCTGGGAATCAACTGATCCCGCATGCAACCCTGCCGCCGCGCCCCTGACGGGGCGCGGCGGACAACGAGAATGGAGTGAAAACATGTTGAATACCCTGCAGCGAAAATCGGTTGTTGCACTGTCCGCCCTGTTTATTCTGGGCGGGTGTGCCACCCACCAGGCCCCGACCGACAGCAAGGCGGCAATGCCTGTCGCAAAGACCGAAAGCGCCCCGGTCGCGGCGAAAGCCGAAGCCCCGGCCCAGAAGCAGACATATTTTATGGCGTACCACGAGAATGGCCGTATCTACGCCATGACCGACCCCAAGATCTACGTCAGCTTTCTGAATACCGATGAAGTGCCGCTGACCCGGACCCGCATCGGTGCCGGACCCGAGGGTGAAACCGTGATCTTCGGAATCACCAAGGCGGACGGCAAGCATCTGGACAAGCCCACCGCCGCCGAGGACATTTTCGACGGCCGCACCAGGGATGTCGGCGCCTTCTACGGTGAAGTGCTGCGCAATGGCCGCTTCCATGTCTTCGGTGAATGGAAGGATTTCCAGGACTATCTGGCCCACAAGGAAATCACCTTTACCTACACGGAAATCGGCGCCGGTCCCAAGGGCGAAACCGTGATCTACGCCTTGAACGGCGTTACCAAGAAAAAGGGACGCCCCGTCGCCCTCGTCGAGCAGTTCAGCGCGCTGCGCAAGTAAAAAACAATCCGGTCGAATGGCCGAAAACCGGGCCGAACCTGCATCGGGTTCGGCCCCATTTTTGCAAGGTTTATGCGCCTGGGCGCATGGATTACGTGGTAAATCATGGAAAAGATTGAATCCAGCATTACCTCCGCGGGGGGCTTCACCGGCCGCCGGATGGCGAAGGACAGGCTGTTCAAGTACGTCATGGTCCTGGGCGGCCTGAGCGTGATCATCGCGATCAGCACGATCTTTTTCTATCTCGCCGGCGTGGTGGCGCCCCTGTTCATGCCCTCCCACATGGACGAGCTGAAATCCCTGGCAGTGCCTTCGCTGACGGATCAGTCGACGGTTCACCTCGCGATGGAGGAGCAGGTCGAGATCGGGGCTCGCATTGCCGACCAGGGCGATGTCACGTTCTTCAGCCTTCTCGACGGCAAGCCTCTGCTAAAGGAGCGGGTTGCCTTGCCCGGATCGGTGCGGGCCACCAGTTTTTCGGTGGGCGATCTTCGCAAGCGGGCCATGGCCTTCGGCCTTGCCGACGGACGACTGCTGCTGCTGAAGGACGATTACAAGGTTACGTTCACCCAGGATCCGAAGGATCCAACCAGGGATATTCGCAGCATTGCGCCAGGCCTGGTTTACCCGCTGGGCACGGACGCCCTGGTGGTGGACGACGCCGGCCAGCCGCTCAAGCGCCTGGCCATCCAGCATGACGAGGAGGGCGCCACCGCGGTCGCGCAGACCGGGGACGATCGCCTGCTGCTGGCCTACTTCTCCAGCGAGAGCGATTTCACCGGCGAATCGGTCACGACCGAGCGTGCGGCTGTCCATGAATTGCCCCGGCTCAAGGGCGAGATCGACCAGATCCTGCTGGAGGTCAAGCAGCGCGATCTCTACGTGGTGCACGGCGGCCGTTTCGTCAGCCATTTCGACGTCCAGAACAAGGATGCGCCGAGCCTGAAGCAGACCGTTACGGTCGTGCCGGAAGGAGAACGCGTCACCGCGGCCGCATTACTGTCGGGAGGGTTCTCCCTCCTTCTCGGCACCGACAAGGGGCATCTGGTCCAGTGGTTCCAGGTGCGGGATGCGAACAACAAGAATACGCTCACCCGAATTCGTGAGTTCAAGCCGATGGGCGCTGCAATCACTTCGGTCGCCCCGGAATATGCCCGCAAGGGCTTCGTCGCGGCCGACGACAAGGGGGGCGTAAGCCTCTATTACGCCACGTCCGAGCGCCTGCTGGTCGAGCGCGCCACCGGCGCCGAGCCGGCGCGGCTGATGGCCTTCGCCCCGCGTGCGAATGCCGTGCTGCTGGAAACGACTCAGGGCGAAATTCGTTCGGCCCATGTCGAGAACGAATATCCGGAAATCTCCTTCGGCTCGCTGTGGGGCAAGGTCTGGTACGAAAGCTATGAAGAGCCGGACTACGTGTGGCAGTCGGCCGCCGCCAACTCGGATTTCGAGCCGAAATTCAGCGTCGCGCCGCTGACTTTCGGCACCTTGAAAGCGGCCTTCTACGCAATGATGGTGGCGGTTCCGCTGGCGGTGCTGGGCGCCATTTTCGCGGCCTATTTCATGTCGCCGAAGATGCGCAGCGTGGTCAAGCCGTCAATCGAGATCATGGAAGCCCTGCCGACCGTGATTCTGGGTTTTCTGGCAGGTTTGTGGCTGGCGCCCTTCGTCGACAACAACCTCGCTGGCACCTTGCTGGCGATATTCATGCTGCCGTTCAGTTTCGTGATCACGGCGTGGGTTTGGCATCGGCTTCCGCGGCAGTTGATCAATAACGTCGGCCCGGGGTGGGAAGCCGCCCTGCTGGCGCCGGTCATCATCCTGGTGATCTGGGCGGCGGTCCTGCTGGGCCATCCTCTTGAAGCCACGTTCTTCGGCGGTGACATGCCGCGCTGGGTGAGCAATGAACTGGGCTGGTCCTACGAGCAGCGCAACTCCCTGGTGGTCGGCATCGCCATGGGCTTCGCCGTGATCCCCAACATTTTTTCCATCGCCGAGGACGCGATTTTCAGCGTGCCCAAGCACCTCACCAGCGGATCGCTGGCCCTCGGCGCGACCCCCTGGCAAACCCTGTTCAATGTCGTGCTGTTGACCGCCAGCCCGGGCATCTTCTCCGCCATCATGGTGGGCATGGGCCGCGCTGTCGGCGAGACCATGATCGTTCTGATGGCCACCGGCAATACGGCCGTCATGGATCTGTCGATTTTTACCGGCTTCCGCACCCTGTCGGCCAATATCGGCGTGGAAATGCCGGAGGCTGCGGTGGGTTCGACCCATTATCTGCTGCTGTTCTTCTCGGCCTTGGTGCTGTTCGCCTTCACCTTCTTCATCAACACCCTCGCCGAACTGGTGCGCCAGCGCCTGCGCGATAAATACAGCTCTATCTGAGGATCCAAGCGATGCGTGACTGGTTCAAGGGCGGCGAGCCCTGGATTTGGATGACGGCCGGGGCGGTGGCCCTGTCCCTCGTGTCGGTGTACGCCGTGGTCTGGATGACGGCGGCCCAGGGCCTTGGCCACTGGTGGCCGAAGCCCTTGGTGGAAACGACGGTCACAGAATCCGACGGCAGCGTCCAGCGCCTGATCGGCGAACTGCGCGACAAGGAAGAAATTTCCCTGCTGCGGCTGCGGGAGTCTGGCTACGACATCAAGAGCGACGACAAATTCACCAGCCGTTATCTCTTCAAGCAGGGCAACCGTGACGTCTACGGGGTCGATTTCAAATGGATCCCCACGCCCCTGCTGGGCGAGTTCAAGTACCCGAAGGATGTGATCTCGATCGAACGGCATGAATGGGGCGGTTTTTTCGGCCATCTCAAATCGGTCAAGGAAAACGGCCAGGTCGTGGCCGAGGGTGAAGCCGCGTGGCCCGAATTGCAGAAGCGGCTGGCGCGTTCCAAGGACCTGTTCGACGAGATCCTGAGCATCGAGAAACACGACATCGGCAAGATCAACTACAGCCTTGAGCGTCTGCGCCTGAAGCAGCGCAAGCTCGAACTGCTGGGCGAACTCGGCGACGAGGCGATGGCCGCGATCGGCCAGGAACTGCAGATACACGACGCTGCATTCGCCAGACTGCAGGCGCGGCTGGACGAACTGCGGGCGCAAAACCAGCGCGACAGCCTGACCGCCGAGATCCAGGATGGCCAGGTGATCGAGATTCCGTTTTCCAAGATCGCCGACGTCATCAAGCCCAATGACATGAGCCTCCCGGAAAAGGCCGGCCACTACCTGCGGAAGCTGTATGAATTCATCGTCGACGATCCGCGCGAGGCGAATACCGAGGGCGGCATTTTCCCCGCCATCTTCGGCACTGTGCTGATGGTGCTGCTGATGTCGGTCATGGTGACGCCGCTGGGCATCATGGCGGCCGTCTATATGCGCGAATATGCCAAACAGGGTCCGCTGATCCGGATCATCCGCATCTCGGTCAACAACCTCGCGGGTGTGCCGTCGATTGTTTACGGGGTGTTCGGCCTGGGTTTCTTCGTCTATTTTCTCGGCGGCAATATCGACGCGTTGTTCTTTCCCGAAGCGCATCCCGCCCCGGTGTTCGGCAGCCCCGGCATTCTCTGGTCTTCGCTCACACTGGCGTTGCTGACCCTGCCGGTCGTCATCGTGGCGACCGAGGAAGGCTTGGCGCGCGTTCCTCGCTCAATCCGTGAAGGAAGCCTGGCGCTGGGCGCGACCAAGGCGGAAACCCTGTGGCGTACCGTGCTGCCCATCGCCAGCCCGGCGATGATGACCGGCCTGATCCTGGCGGTCGCTCGCGCAGCCGGCGAAGTGGCCCCTCTGATGCTGGTCGGCGTGGTGAAGCTGGCTCCCAGCCTGCCGCTCGACGGCAACTTTCCCTTCCTGCACCTGGAGCGGAAATTCATGCACCTGGGCTTCCATATCTACGACGTCGGCTTCCAGAGTCCCAACGTCGAAGCGGCACGCCCCCTGGTTTATGCCACTTCACTCCTGCTGGTAATCACCATTGTCGTGCTCAACCTGTTCGCGATCCGGCTGCGCAACCGCCTGCGCGAGCGTATGCGCGGCCTCGAAGGCGTTTGATCGCCCGCCTCCCCATACAACGATAGATCCGAAGGACTTAGAAATGAGCGAAGCCAGCCCGAAAACCCACGCGATAAAGATAGCCGGCTTGGGGCGCACGCAGACGGAAGACACGGACGAAGTGGCGATCCGTGTCGAGAATCTGAATCTTTATTACGGCGAAGCCCAAGCGCTGAAAAGCGTCGGCATGAACCTGCCGAAAAACCGCGTGACCGCATTCATCGGCCCCAGCGGCTGCGGCAAGTCGACCCTGCTCCGCTGCTTCAACCGCATGAACGACCTGGTCGACATCTGTCGCGTGGACGGCAAGATTCTGATGGAAGGCAAGAACATCTATGACCGCGACGTCAACGTCGCGCTGCTGCGCCGTCGCGTCGGCATGGTGTTCCAGAAGCCCAACCCGTTCCCCAAGTCCATCTACGAAAACGTGGCCTACGGCCTGCGCATCATGGGCGTCAACAATCGCAGCACGCTGGATGAAGCGGTCGAGAAGGCCCTGCGCGGCGCGGCGCTGTGGAACGAAGTCAAGGATCGCCTCAACGAGAACGGCATGAGCCTTTCCGGCGGCCAGCAACAGCGCCTGGTGATCGCCCGCGCCATCGCCCTGGAGCCGGATGTCCTGCTGCTCGACGAGCCGGCGTCCGCGCTCGATCCCATTTCCACCGCCAAGATCGAGGAACTGGTCAACGAGATGAAAGATCGCTACACGATCATTATCGTTACCCACAACATGCAGCAGGCGGCGCGGGTTTCCGATTACACCGCATTCATGTACATGGGCGAGCTGATCGAAATGGGCCGCACCAACGACGTGTTCCTCACGCCCACGGTCAAGCAGACCGAAGATTACATAACGGGCCGCTTCGGCTGAGCGCGACCGGGGAACCATGCAACCGTAACGGCAGGCCCCCGACCCGCAAAACACCGCCATTCCCATGCCGCAGGAAAAACAGGGTTCGCCGATGAGCCCGCGATATTCAGGACAGTCCGATTTGCTCCGGCCAGGCGCTGAAGCCGAAGCGACGGCCATATTTTCCCCGCGAATTTTTTTGTCCGACCCCGATCCGCTGACGCGGGCCCTGCTCGTGGATTATTTGCGCGGCAAAGGCTTTGATGTCGTCGCGGCAACGGACATGGAGGCCTCGCCCCCGCCGGCCGACGTGCTGATCCTTGCCCTGGATGGCATGGGTCAGCGCGCGAACAGACCGAAGTGGCTTTCGGAAAAGCCGGAAATGCCCATGATCGTTCTGGACCGATCGCATGTGTTTCCAGGCCGTGCCGCCGCCCTCGGCTTCGAACCCGATGCCCGGCTGGCCTTGCCCATCCAGCCGCGCAAACTGGTGGCCACGATCAGGCGGGTTTTGAGCCTGGCGCGAATCGAGTCGGCCGATCCCCGCGAGGCGTCCATCCGCGTATACCGTTTTTCCGGATGGGCGCTCCATTGTCACGAGCGCCGACTGGAGTCGCGCGATGGAAAATCGATCCTGCTCGACAAGCGGGAATTCGAGGTGCTGAGGGCGTTTTTAACCTTTCCCCGTCAGTTGCTGACCCGCCGGCAATTGATCGCCATCGTCTGGGGCGCCGACACGGACGTCGAGAACAGGACGCTGGATCGCCCCATCACGCGCTTGCGGCGCCGCCTCGGCGACGACGTCAAGTTCCCGGCGCTGCTCAAAACAGTCGTCGGGGTGGGGTATCGGCTCGACGTCGAAGTGGAAAAATCATTGTAGTTGGGCCCCTGGCTCAACCCGGCGCTCACCCAATCAGCGCCACCGCCTTGATCTGAACGTAAACCATCCGCCCGGGAGCGAGTTCGAGCGCATGCGCGGAGCGTCGGGTCAGGCGCGCCAGCAGCGGCGATTCGCCGACGCGCAGCTTGACCAGGGTGAGCGCCGGATGGGCGTCGTCGACGCTGTCCACGACGACGGCGGGCAGGGTGTTGAGGATGCTGGTGCCGGTCGTCGGCGCGCGCGCCAGGCTGACGTCGCGGGCGAGGATGCGCACGCGGGCGCGGCGGCCGACCGGCAGGCCGTGGTCGCGCACCCACAGGCGGCCGCCGGCGAATTCCATGTGCGCCAGATGCCATTCTTCGTCGCGCGCCGCCACCACCGCATCCAGCACCACGCCGGCATCCTCGCCCAGCCTGATGGGCAGGTCGAGGCGGGCGAGGGTGTCGGTGAGCGGGCCGGCGGCCACCGCACGGCCGCCCTGCATCACCACGATGTGATCGGCCAGGCGCGCCACTTCGTCGGGCGCGTGGCTGACATAGAGCACGGGGATGTCGAGCCCGTCGTGCAGACGTTCCAGGTAGGGCAGGATTTCCTGCTTCAGCGCGAAATCGAGCGCCGCCAGCGGCTCGTCCATCAGCAGCAGCCGCGGGCTGGTGGCGAGCGCGCGCGCGATGCCGACGCGCTGGCATTCGCCGCCGGACAGCCGCGCAGGCTTGCGGCCGAGCAGATGGCCGATGTCGAGCATGGCCACCGCCTGGTCGAGCGAGACCCGGCGCTGCGCTTGCGGCACGCGCTTCTGCCCGAATTCCAGATTGGCCCGCACGTCGAGATGCGGAAACAGGCTGGCTTCCTGGAACACGTAGCCCAGCGGGCGCCGGTGGGTCGGCCGGAACGTCGCGGCGTCCTGCCAGACCTCGCCGTTGACGGACAGCGTGCCGCCGGGCGCATGCTCCAGCCCGGCGACGGCGCGCAGCAGCGTGGTCTTGCCGGAACCGGAATGGCCGAACAGGGCGGTGACGCCGCGCCCGGGCAGGTCGAGGTCGACGTCGAGCGAGAAGCCGGAGTAGTCGAGCTTGAAGCGGGCGCGGATGCTCACGGATGCACCACCATGTAACGCCGGTTGAGTAAATACACCGTGAGCAGCAACAGGAAGGAGGCCACCAGCAGGCCGCCGGCCAGAAGGTGTGCGCTGGCGTAGTCCATGGCCTCGGCATGATCGTAGATGGCGATGGACAGCACCCGCGTTTCGCCCGGGATATTGCCGCCCACCATCAGTACCACACCGAATTCGCCCACTGTGTGCGCGAAGGTGAGGGTGATGGCGGTGAGGAAACCTCGCCGTGAGAGCGGCACGACGACGCTGAAAAAGCGGTCCCAAGGGCTGGCGCGGAGGGTGGCGGCTACCTCGGTCATGCGGCCGCCAACGGCAGCGAAGGCATCCTTGAGTGGCTGCACCATGAACGGCAGGGAATATAAGGTCGAGGCCAGCGCCAGGCCGGTGAAGGTGAAGGCCAGATGATGCAGGCCGAAGGATTCCAGCGTGCCGCCGATGGGTCCATTCGGCCCCAGCGCCACCAGCATGTAGAAGCCCAGCACTGTCGGCGGCAGCACCAGCGGCAGCGCCACCACGGCTTCCACCACTACCGACACCTTGCTTTTCGTTCGCGCCAGCCACCAGGCGATGGGGGTGCCGAGAATCAGCAACACTATCGTGGTGACGGCCGACAATTTGAGCGTGGTGGTCAACGCCATCCAATCAGCCGACGACATGTCATTTCCCTTCCGCGTTTTTTCCTTCTTCGCCTGGCAGCGCGAATCCGTAACGGCGCATCACCGCGCGGGCCGACTCGCTCGCCATGTAGTTGGCGAAGTCCTTGGCCAGGGGGTTGCCGGCGGCACGCTGGGTGATGGCGAAGCCCTGTTCCAGCGGCTCATGCCAGGCATCCGGGATCAACGTCCAGGCACCCTTGCCCTGCATGGTCGGCGACAGTACCAGGGCCAGCGCGACGATACCGGCATCAGCCGCGCCGGTGTCGATGAACTGGGCGGTGTGGGCGATGTTCTCGCCCATCACCAGCTTGGTCTCCATGGCTGTCCAGACGCCCTGGTGCTGCAAGGCCTCCTTGCCACGCAGGCCATAGGGGGCGTGCTGGGGGTTGGCGATGGCGAACTTGCGGATGGAGCTGTTGGGCAAGTCCTTAAGTGCCATCTTCGCCAGTTCAGGCTTCAGACTCCACAAAACGATGCGCCCCACCGCGTAGGGCCGGGTGAAACCGGCCGTCAGACCATCTTTCTCCAGCTTGCGCGGGTACTCGATGTCAGCGGAGAAATACATGTCGAAGGGCGCGCCATTCTTGATCTGGGTGAAGAACTTGCCTGAGGAACCGTAGATCACCTCGATTTTGTTGTCGGGTCGGGCAGCGCGAAACTTGTCCACCACCTCCGCCATGGCGAACTTGAGATCAGCGGCAGCGGCGATGGTGAGGGAGCCAGCCATGGCGGGCGGGATCGGGGCCATGACCAAGATCGCGAAGGCGAGGCGTTTTAGTTTCCTGAGCAGCTTCATGGAATAACCTTTCGATATGTACAATTGAATATAGCGATGAGCGTAAAACAGCGCTGGAAATCCAATCGGATATGTATCAGCCTGCTTGTTATGCCAAGAGTTGGGTGAACTCGCGCATTTCGGCGGCCACACTGGCCGCCGCCTTCAATTCCATGGCCCTGTAGCGGGCCAGAACATCCAGTCCCTGCTCGGTGATACGCGCCCCGCCACCGCCTGAGCCCCCCTTGCTGGCTTCCACCAGAGGCCTTTTGAAGCAGCGGTTCATGGTGTCCACCAAGAGCCAAGCGCGCCGGTAGGACATGCCCATCTCCCGCGCCGCCGCTGAAATGGATCCAGTGCGGGCCACAGCATCGAGCAGATCCGCCTTGCCTGGACCGATAGCAATTTCCGCTCCCAGCAAGATGCGCAGTTTGGGTTTGATCCGTTTATCCAAAATCGATCCTTGCCAGACCCGTTGTATTTTTAAATATATAACGCGTTGGTTTTTCTGACAAGCGCTTGCAAACAGCGGGGGAGGAATATGCAAGTCAACATTGCCGATGCCCCAACGCAAACAGATTTTAAGACCGATAAACAGTCATTCGATGCAGCCATGATGATTGACCGCATAGGATCGGTGCGACCCTTGATGCGCAGGCTCCGGCACCGGCTTCGGCTTCACAAAAGCGGACGTCTCGCTTATACTCGCCCGGCTTGTGAGCACAGAAAAATGTTTCCTGATGTTTTTCTGACGCTCGCAACCCTGGGACAAGTGCGTTGGGTTGCGGATGCCTGCGCCCAAGCGCTTGTTCTTTAATGTGGCGGCGTATAGTCACAGATAGGCCAGTTAGCTCAGTTGGTAGAGCAGCGGATTGAAAATCCGCGTGTCCTTGGTTCGATTCCGAGACTGGCCACCAAAATTCGGTTGTAAAACCAAGCACTTAGCCCGACTCACAAGGTTGGGCTTTTTGCTTTCTGCCCT
>JAJPEP010000066.1 GCA_021166845.1 Thiobacillus sp. | reverse complement strand
ATCGAGGGTTCGAATCCCTCCGTCTCCGCCAATTTGGGAAAGCCCCGCAGGGGTTTTGCCAAATTGGTCGGTGAGATTCGAGGGTGAGAATCCTCAGGGTTCGGTGAGCGAGCCCGGCTCGCAAAAGACGCCCGCAGGGCGGTCCGAGCGATGCGAGGGATGAGGATTCGCGGAGGCAACGCGAATCCGAACAATCCTCCCGTCTCCGCCAATTCAATGGGTGGCAACAGCGCAAAAACTGCGTATAATCCGCAACCTTCAAAGCGCCCGTAGCTCAGCTGGATAGAGTACTTGGCTACGAACCAAGGGGTCAGGAGTTCGAATCTCTTCGGGCGCACCACATACCAGAAAGGCCGGTTCCATCAAGGAGCCGGCCTTTTTGCATTCCAGCCGTGGGAATGAATCCATTGCACCGGAAACGCGAACCGAATTCCAGATGCCCTGATTCATCTCTTCGGATACGCCTATTCAAAAAACCCGCAGCGACGCGGGGCTTTTTCGCTTGCACGGCCTAAATCCTCGTTAGCCTCCGGCACGACAGCGCTTGCGCCACGCGCAGCGCGGCTGCGCACCGACCCTGTGCGCGCCCCGATCATCGGCCGGCAATCCGCTTCCCGCCGGATTGCCCGATCCGCCCCTTGCTCCCTGGCAGCGCCTTTCGAGCCTTGGCATCGCGAAATCACGCCGACAAACGCGGCTACTGTTGACGGCCATTCGTTAACAGTTAACGTCCACAGCATCGTTTACTGTGAACAAAAAACCTCTCGACCATCGAACTAAAAAAATAATTTTATTAAAAATCAAAACGATAAAAAACTGGCACGACTATCGCTTACTAGGGTGTGTGTGAACTGATCGATTCAATGTCATGAAAAACACTCGACCGCTTGAGAAGGAAACGCCGATGCCACAAAAGCCCACCGCATTCACCGCTGCATCCCATCTGAGAAACATGGCCTTCGTTCTTGCCGTACTGGCGGCGCCCACTGCAAGCTGGGCGGAAAAACGGGCGTTCGACATGACGATCGAAGACACCAGGATCATGCTGGTGGACAAGCAGGCATTCCACACGTTCGCATTCAATGGCCAGGTTCCCGGACCGCTGATCCACGTCAAGGAAGGCGACGAGGTCACGGTCAACGTCAACAACCTCACCACCCTGCCGCACACGATCCATTGGCATGGATTGCTGCAACGCGGCACCTGGCAGCAGGACGGGGTGCCGGACGTCACGCAGGTGGCGATCAAGCCCGGCGACAGCTTCACTTATAAATTCGTGGCCGAGCCTTCCGGCACCATGTGGTACCACTGCCACGTCAACGTCAACGAGCACGTGGCGATGCGCGGCATGTGGGGCCCCTTCATCGTGGTCCCGAAAAACCCCAAGCCGATCGAGAAGAAAGTCACCAAGGATTTCATCATGATGCTGTCGGGCTGGGACACCAAATGGGCGTCCAAGCCGGGCGAAGGCGGGGTGCCGGGGGACGTGTTCGACTACTTCACCATTAACGGCAAGGCCTTCCCCGATTCCCAGCCGCTGCGCGTGAGCCGGGGCGACGTGATCCGTATCCGCCTGATCGGCGCCGGCGAACTGACCCACGCCATCCATATCCACGGCCATGTCTTCAAGGTGGCGTTCAAGGACGGCCACGCGCTGCCCTATCCCTACGATGCCGACACCATCATGGTCGGGCCTGGCGAGCGCTACGACCTCATCCTCACCATGGACAACCCCGGACGCTGGGCGATTCACGACCACGTGGATGTCCATACCGTCAATGGCAGCAAGCCGATGGGCGGCGTGATGACGGTCATCGAATACAACGAAATCAACCACAACGACCCGCTCTACGCCTGGAAAGGCAAGCAGTTCGTCCCCGATTTCTACTATGAGGAATCACTGAAAAAACCCTACGGCATGCACGACGCAGCCGTGTTCAAGGGACAGGCCATTCAATAAGCGAAAGGATCAATGATGAACCGACACCTCCTGGCCGCATTGGGGTTGGGGCTTATCGCCGGCCCGGCACTTGCCGCCGACGGCATCGGCGCCGGCCTCCTGAAGTCGCAATGCATCGGCTGCCATGCCATCGCAAAACCGGAAAACACCAGTCTCGACCGCCTGTGGGAACGGAAGGGGCCGGACCTTTATTACGCGGGCAGCAAATTCAACAAGCCCTGGCTGGAAAAATGGCTGCAGAACCCGGTGCGCATCCGCCCGGCCGGCGAGCTTTATGCCCGCCACGTGAAAGGCGGCGACAAGGAAGACGTGGTGGACGAATCGGGCATGGCGCCTCATCCCAAGCTGTCCAAGGCGGATGCTGAAGCGGTTGCCGAAGCGCTCATGGCGCTTGCCGCCCCGGCCGAACTGGTGAGCAAGGGGGCATTCAAGGGCGAAAAAGTCAGCATGGCGATGGGGGGCATGTTCTTTGGCAAGCTGCGCGGCTGCGGCGCGTGCCATATGGCCAAACCCGGCTTTGGCGGTGCGTCCGGCCCCGAGCTCTATACCGCTAGCGAGCGTCTGCAGGGGGATTACATCTACAGCTACATCAAGAACCCGCAGCAGTTCGATCCGCGCATCTGGATGCCCACGCTCAATCTTGCCGAACCCGATCTGCAGCGGCTGACGGGCTACATCCTTCAACTCGGCGCAACGGAGGCCAAATGATGACGAACAGCAGGCAACTCGCTACCGCATTCTCCCTGGCGGGACTCGCCCTGGCTTCCTGTTTCATGCTGCCGGCCAATGCCGCGGACGAGCAGTACGCCAAGGCTGCGCGCAACTACGACACCTATTGCGCCCAGTGCCACGGCATCAACCGCAACGGCCGCGGCATCAACAGCCGCGACATGTCGGTCCAGCCGCGCGACCACACCGACGCCAAGGGCATGGGCGACATTCCGGAAAACGAAATCCTCAAGGTCATCAAGGAAGGCGGCCTGGCGGTGAACAAGTCGGTGCTCATGCCCGCCTGGGGCAATGTGATGAGCGAAACGGAAATCAGGGAAATGGCGGCGTATCTGCGCCATGTGTGCAACTGCGGTTCAGGTAAATAAACAAGGAGTTCGATCATATGAAACAAAGAAAACTGATGGGCCTGGCCCTGGCTGGATTGACGGCATTGTCATTGCTGGCATTCCAGGCTCAGGCAAAAACGGTAAAGGTCACGCTGCATGCGACGGAGGTGGACTTGCCGATCGACAACAAGGGCACGATGTACAAAACCTGGACCTTCGACGGCAAGGTGCCCGGCCCGGTGGTGCGCGTCACCGAGGGCGACACGGTGGAATTCACGCTGATCAATGACAAGAACAGCAAAAACTCTCACTCGATGGACTTTCATGCGGCCAGGGTGGATGTGGTCAAGGATTTCGGCTCCATCAAGCCGGGCGAATCCAAGACCTTCACCTATACGGCGGACTACCCGGGCGTGTTCTTCTACCATTGCGGTTCCGATCCGATGATCCAGCACATCGCGCGCGGCATGTTCGGCGCGATCATCGTCGATCCCAAGGATCCGAAAGCCATGCCCAAGGCCGACCGCGAGTACGTGATCGTCCAGTCCGAGCTCTACGCCAACCCGGACGCCAAGGAAGACATGATGGCGAACAAGTGGAGCAACGTCATGTTCAACGGCGGCATCTTCAAATACGATCCGGTGCATGACCCGGCCGCAACCCGCTGGCTGCAGGCCAAGCCCGGCGAGCGCGTGCGCATCTACTTCGTGAACGCCGGTCCCAACGAGTTCTCTTCCTTCCACCCCATCGCCGGCATCTGGGACAAGGTCTACGCGAGCGGCAATCCGAAAAACGTCCAGCACGGCCTGCAAAGCTTCACCGTCGGCCCGGGCGACGCCGCCACCTTCGATCTGATTTCGCCGGTGGAGGGCGCCAACGCGATCGTCACGCATTCGCTGAAGGGCGCGCTGACCGGCGCGATCGCGGTGCTGATGTACAGCAATGACGCCGATCCGAAAATGGGCCGCGGCGAGCAGATCCTCGTGCGATAAGCGGGGTCAACCGGAGGAAGCAAGCGGTTTCCTCCTGCCCCGCCGTCTTCAGGCCATGCGGCCTACTCAACCTTGGCCGGCCCGTGCAGACGCACGGCCGGCCTGGCAGGAACCAAGAAATGAATAGCAAACGTACATACAAGATGCTCACGGGCATTTTGGCGCTCTGCTTGTCGCATGCCGGGGGCATCGGCCTTGCATCCGCTGCGCAACCCGCTGTCGCGCATGCAGCGGACAGCACCGCCACCCGCAAGACCGACGTTGCCGCCAACGGCCAATTGGACCCGCTGTCGCCAACCAGCGCCGGGAAGGGCTGGACATGCCCGATGCACCCCGAGGTGCACAAGCACGAGCCGGGCAAATGTCCGATATGCAAAATGAATCTGGTGAAAGCGAAAAACCGCAACAGCTAGTGTGATGAGCAAGCCCAGTTCAAGCGGGGCCGCCCGGGCGACGGCAGGCCACCGCTTCACCCACGCCACCCGGCTATCGCCGCAATCCACAGGGCGCGACGCATGACAAGGCCATTCGCCAAGCTGCGCCGTTTTGGCCTGCTGCTGGTCATGGCTGCCGGCGCGGCCGCCATCGGCTATTACGCCGGACAGCGGCCGCGCCATGACGCCGCCCGCACGCTGCCGTCCGCCCATGCGGAGGGCGGCCTCGACCGCCTGGATGGGGGAGCGCCCGCGAAGAAGCTTTGGGTATGCCCGATGCACTCGCACATACTCCAGGACCATGCGGGCTCCTGTCCCGTTTGCGGCATGGATCTGGTCGAATCCGGCGGCACGCAGGCGCACGACAGCGAAGGCGTTCACGTTGATACGGCCTCGTTGCAGCGGATGGGCGTCAGGCTGGCGAGCGTGGAGCGCCAGAACCTCGGCCGGGAGCTGCAAACCTACGGCAACGTGGCGATCGACGAAGCGTCGATCCGTAACGTCAGCCCGAAGGTCGAAGGCTGGATCCGCAAGCTGCACGTCGACGCGGTGGGGCAGCCGGTCCGCGCCGGGCAAGTCCTGTACGAGATCTATTCGCCGGAACTGGTGCAGCGCCAGCGCGAATACATCGAACTGCTGCAGCGGCGCGATCAACTGTTGCAGCGCATGACCGAACTGTCCGGGCAGAACGCCCAGGTGGCGGCCAGCCTGGCGCGGGAGCGGATTCGCAGCCGCGAAAGGTTCAGCCACGCCGACGTCGGCCAGGACATCCTCGACAAAATCGAAAAAACCCATCGCACCGTGGATGTGGTGGCCGTGCGTGCGCCCGCCTCCGGTTTCGTCACCCAGATTGGCGCGCGCGAGGGCAGCTATGTCGGCCCGGCGACCAATCTGCTTTCGCTCGCGGATACCGCCACGGTCTGGATCGACATCGTGCTGTATCCCGATCAGCTGGCCTGGGTCGGGGAAGGCGACGAAGCGACGGTCAAGCTGCCGCACTCCGATGAGCCCTTGCTCAAGGGCCGCCTGAAATTCGCCAGCCCGACGCTGGACAATGCAAGCCGCACCGTGCGGGCGCGGCTTGTCGCAGCCAACGCGCGGCAACGGTTGCGGCCCGGCTCCTTCGTCGATGTCGTCGTCGCCGCCCGTCCGCGCCAGGCGCTGGCGCTGCCGCGCTCCGCGGTGATGCGAACCGGCAGGGGCAACATGGTCATGCTCGCCCGCGGCAACGGGCACTTCCTCCCGTTTCCGGTCGAGACTGGCATTGAAAGCGGCGACCTGATCGAAATCACGGAGGGGCTGCAGGAAGGCGCGCAGGTTGCCGTGAACGGCCAATTCCTGCTGGATGCCGCCGCGTCGCTGAACGATGCGGCGCAGCGTATGCAGGGCGACCGCTAGTGTCGTGAACCGGAAATAGGGAAACGTAATGGTACAGCGCCTGATCGAGTGGTCGCTGCGCAACCGCTTGCTGGTGCTGCTGGGCACCCTGCTGCTGGCGGGATGGGGGGTTTATTCCGCGCAGCACATGGCGCTCGACGCCATCCCCGACCTGTCCGACACGCAGGTCATCGTCAAGACCGGCTACGCCGGCCAATCGCCGCAGGCGGTGGAGGATCAGGTGACCTTCCCGCTTGCCTCGGCGCTGCTGTCGGTACCCGGCTCCACCGCGGTGCGTGGTTTTTCCATGTTCGGCGAGTCCTACATCTACATCATTTTCAAGGAAGGCACCGACCCCTACTGGGCGCGTTCGCGGGTGCTGGAATACCTGAGCCAGGTGGCATCGCGCCTGCCCCCGGGCGTTGCCCCCACGCTCGGGCCGGACGCTTCCGGCGTCGGCTGGATATTCGAATACGCGCTGGTCGACCGGCACCACCGCTACGACGCCGACCAGCTGCGCGCCACCCAGGACTTCTTCCTGAAATACGAATTGCAAAGCCTGCCCGGCGTGGCCGAAGTGGCCAGCGTGGGCGGCATGGCGCGCCAATTCCAGATCGAGGTGAATCCGAACCGGCTGGCGGCCTACGACCTCTCGCTGGACAAGGTAGGCCAGGCCGTGCGCGACAGCAACCAGTCCGGCGGCGGTTCGGTCGTGGAGATGGGACATGCCGAGTACATGGTCAGGGCGCGCGGCTACCTCAAGACGCTGGACGATTTCCGGCAGATTCCGCTGGGGACGGACGCCCAGGGAATCCCGGTCCGGCTGCAGGACGTGGCGCATATCCAGACCGGGCCGGAACTGCGGCGGGGCGTGGCCGACCTCGACGGCGAGGGCGAGGTCACCGGCGGCATCGTGGTCATGCGCTACGGCCACAATGCGCTGGAAACCGCGGAGCGCGTCAAGGCCCGCCTCAAGGAGCTCCAGGCGGGCCTGCCGCCCGGCATCGAACTGGTGGTCACCTACGACCGTTCCGGCCTGATCAAGCGCGCCATCGACAACCTGCGCAGCAAGCTGGTGGAAGAGTCGCTGGTCGTCGCCCTGGTCTGCCTGCTGTTCCTGTTCCACCTGCGTTCCTCCCTGGTGGCGGTGGTCACCCTGCCGGTCGGCATCCTGACCGCATTCATCCTCATGAAGCAACAGGGCGTCACCGCCGACATCATGTCGCTGGGCGGCATCGCGATTGCCATCGGCGCCATGGTGGATGGCGCCATCGTGATGATCGAGAACATGCACAAGCATCTCGAGCGCGCCGGCCCCGGCTGCGACCATTGGGAAGTGGCGCGGGCGAGCGCGGTGGAAGTCGGCCCCGCGCTGTTCTTTTCCCTGCTGGTCATCACGGTTTCCTTTCTGCCGGTGCTCATGCTCGTCGGCCAGGAAGGCAAGCTGTTCGTGCCGCTCGCCTATACCAAGACCTATGCCATGGCGGCCAGCGCCGCCCTGGCGGTGACGCTGACGCCGGTATTGATGGGGTATTTCATCCGCGGCCGCATCACGGCGGAACACCGCAACCCGCTCAACCGCATCCTGCAGGCGCTTTACCGGCCGGCCCTGCTGGCCTCCCTCAAGCGGCCCCGGAGCGTGCTGCTGCTGGCCGTGCTGCTGCTCGCCAGCGTGGCCTGGCCGGTTTCCCGCCTGGGCAGCGAGTTCATGCCGCCGCTGTACGAGGGCGACCTGCTGTACATGCCCACCACGCTACCCGGCGTGTCGGTCGACGAGGCGGCGCATATCCTGCAGATCACCGACCGCCTGATCCGCCAGATGCCCGAAGTGGAACGCGTATTCGGCAAGGCCGGCCGTGCCGACAGCGCCACCGACCCGGCGCCGCTGTCCATGCTGGAAACCACCATTCTGCTCAAGCCCAGAAGCGAGTGGCCGCCCGGCGAAACCGTGGAACAGCTGATCCAGAAGCTCGACCGGACGGTGCGGCTGCCGGGACTCACCAATTCCTGGGGCTATCCGATCCGCACCCGCATCGACATGCTTTCCACCGGCATCCGCACCGCGGTCGGCATCAAAATCACCGGCCCCGACCTGGCTGGCATCGCCGCGCTGGCGGAAACGCTCGAGCGGGTGTTGAAGCAGGTTCCCGGGACGCGCACGGTATTTGGTGAGCGCGTGACCGGCGGGCGCTATCTGGACATCGATGTCGACCGCGCCCAGGCCGCGCGCTACGGCGTCACGGTGGCCGACGTGCAGCGCCTGGTGCAGAGCGCCATCGGCGGGGAAAACATCAGCACGGTGGTGGACGGGCGCGAGCGCTTTTCCGTCAACCTGCGCTACCCGCGTGCCCTGCGCGATTCGCTGGAGGCCATGGCCGCCAGCCGGGTCGCGACCCCGACCGGCATCCAGGTACCGCTCGGCACCCTGGCGAAGCTGAGCATCAGCGACGGGCCGGCCGAGATCAAGAGCGAGAATGGGCGGCTTACCGGCTATGTCTACGTCGATATGGAAACGCGCGATCTGGGAGGCTATGTCGATGCCGCCAAGCGGGCCGTCGAAGCGCAGGTCAGGCTGCAGCCGGGCTACGCTATCGCCTGGTCGGGGCAGTACGTGAACATGCAGCATGCCAGGGAGCGGCTGCAATGGGTCATCCCGTTTACCCTGCTGCTCGTTCTGCTGCTGCTTTACCTGCATTTCCGCCACCCCGGCAAGGTGCTGCTGGTGGCCATCTGCCTGCCGTTCTCGCTGGTGGGCGGTTTCTGGCTCACCTACTGGCTGGGCTACAACCTGTCCGTCGCAGTGGGGGTCGGGTTCATCGCACTGGCCGGGGTGGCGGCGGAATTCGGCGTGGTCATGCTGCTGTATCTCGACAACGCCATCAAGGAAGCGCGCCAGGCCGGGCGCCTGACCGACCACGCCGCGCTGCGGCAGGCGATCATTCAGGGGGCGTTGCTGCGCGTGCGGCCCAAGATGATGACGGTGGCGGTGATCGTGGCCGGCCTGCTGCCCGTCATGTTCAGCGACGGCGCCGGCTCCGATGTCATGAAGCGCATTGCGGCGCCGCTGGTGGGCGGCATGCTGACCGCGCCGCTGCTGTCGCTCTTCGTCATCCCCGCCCTGTATTGGTTGTGGCACCGGCGCCAGCCGGTTTAGGTGTTCTGCCTGAGCCGCTTCCATAAGGTGGTGCGCGACATTCCCAGCCGGCGTGCCGCCTCGGCCTTGTTCCCGCCGCTTTCGGCGAGCACGCGGGCAATGATTTCGGCTTCGTTTGCAAGCTGCCGCTGCGGACGGTAATAGGGCCGCGCCAGCAACGGCTCCGGCGCCGCAACGCCGGGAGCGGGCTGCGCAACGTACTCGATCTCGGGCGGAAAATGCTGCGGCAGGATGGTCGGGCCATCCGCGTGCACCAGCGCGTATTCGAGCGCATTGAACAGTTGCCTGATGTTCCCCGGCCAGTCGTAGGCTTCGAGGGCGAGCAGCGCTTCGTGGGCGAGCCGCATATTGTCCCGCTTGTAGCGCTTTCCCAGATCGCCAAGCAATTTGTTGGCGAGCATGGAGATGTCTTCCTTGCGCTCGCGCAGCGGCGGAACGTGCAGGGGAAGCACGCGCAACCGGTAGTAGAGGTCTTCCCTGAACCCCCCGCGCTCGACCATTGCCGCCAGGTTCCGGTGCGTCGCCGCGATGACGCGGACATTCACCGGGCGGGCGTGGTTCTCGCCCAACCGCACCACCTCTTTTTCCTGCAGCACGCGCAACAGCTTGACTTGCGTGCCCAGCGGAATTTCGCCGACCTCGTCCAGCAGCAGCGTCCCTCCCTCGGCGGCCTCGAAGCGGCCGATTTTTGCCACGGTCGCGCCGGTGAAAGCGCCCTTGGCATAACCGAACAACTCCGATTCGAGAAGATTTTCGGGCAGCGACGCGCAATGCACCGGGATGTACGGCCCCTTGCAGCGCTCGGAATTGTCGTGCAGCGCCTTGGCGACCAGCTCCTTGCCGCTTCCGCTCTCGCCGGTCAGCAGCACGCTGGCATTGCTCGGGGCCGCCCGCAGGATCTGCGAATAAAGCTTCTGCATCGCGGGGCCATGGCCGACCATGCTGCCCAATTGCAGGCGTTCCGTGACTTTCTGCTCCAGTTCCGCCTCGTGCGAGCGGTCTCGCAAAATGATCGCGCAGGACAGCGGCAGGTTTTCCGACGGCGGCAGCAATCTGGCCCACATCTGCAGGAATACGGAGGTGTTGTCCGGGCGCTGCAGCACGATGTCCTGGACGACGTCGCCGGCCTTCCAGTCGTGGGTCAGCGCACATCTCCCGCGTTTTTCGCATGCCTGGGCGCACACCGTGCCCTTGAAAATGCTGGGGCAGAGCAGGTTGACCAGGTTCTCGCCCTCGCGCCCGACCATCTGCGTGGCTGCCCGGTTGACCGCCAGTACTTTCCGGTTCTTGTCCAGAAACAGCACCCCTTCTTCCAGGCTATCCAGAAACAGGTTGAGCATGGGAATTGTCATCATGGTTATTTCGCCGCCGTTCACAATCGACGTCAAAGATAACGTCGATTGTGAACGGAGGCAATGCTTTTCCGTGGCGGCAGCCTCCGCCCTCCCGTGGAAGCCATGCCGCGCACGCCGCAACCCCGGCTTGTCCGCTTCCATGACGGCAAACCGGCCGGGGCATGGGTTCAGCCGGTCCGGGTTTGACATCGGCGGCGATACCGGTTCGCCAAGCGCGGCGGCTCCGGTAAAATGTCGGGTTTTCCCGCCTGCACTCCCTCATGGAAACCACGTCCGCATCGCCCCTTGCGCGCGATGTCAAAAAGCGCCGCACCTTCGCCATCATTGCCCACCCCGACGCAGGTAAAACCACGCTGACCGAAAAGCTGCTGCTGTTCGGCGGCGCGATCCAGATGGCCGGCACCGTGAAGGCGCGCAAAAGCGGCCGCTACGCCACCTCCGACTGGATGGAGGTCGAGCGCGAGCGCGGCATCTCGGTGGCCAGTTCGGTGATGCAGTTCTCCCACGGCGACTGCGTGTTCAACCTGCTCGACACCCCCGGCCACAAGGATTTCTCCGAGGACACCTACCGCGTGCTGACTGCGGTGGACGCCGCCATCATGGTGGTCGACGCCGCCAAGGGCGTGGAGGAGCAGACCATCAAGCTCTTGGAAGTGTGCCGTCTGCGCGACACCCCCATCATCACCTTCATCAACAAGATGGACCGCGAGGTGCGCGAGCCGCTGGAGCTCCTGGACGAGATCGAGTCGATCCTGAAGATCCACTGCGCGCCGGTGACCTGGCCGATCGGCATGGGCAAGCGCTTCCAGGGCGTGTACCACCTGATCAACAACGAGATCCTGCGCTTCAGGGCCGGCGAGGAAAACGCCGACCAGCAGTTCGAATCGCTGCAGGGCCTGGGCGAAGCGGCCCTGAAGGAGCGCTTCCCGCTGGAAGCCGACGCCCTGCTGTCGGAAATCGAACTGGTGCGCGGCGCCGGCGCCAGCTTCGACCTCGATGCCTTCCTCAAGGGCAGGCAGACGCCGGTGTTTTTCGGCTCCGGGGTCAACAATTTCGGCGTGCGCGAAGTGCTGCGCGCGCTGGCCGACTGGGCGCCCTCGCCGCAGCCGCGCGAGGCGGTCGAGCGCACGGTCGACCCCGCCGAGCCCAAGTTCACCGGCTTCGTGTTCAAGATCCAGGCCAACATGGACCCGCAGCACCGCGACCGCATCGCCTTCTTCCGCGTCTGCTCCGGGCGCTACAGCCCCAACATGAAAGTGCGCCACCGCCGCACCGGCAAGGACATGAAGATCGCCAACGCCGTGGTGTTCATGGCCAACGAGCGCACCCGCATGGAAGACGCGGTGGCAGGCGACATCATCGGCATCCACAACCACGGCCAGCTGCACATCGGCGACACCCTCACCGAAGGCGAGGCCCTGCAGTACAAGGGCATTCCCTACTTCGCCCCCGAACTGTTCTCCAAGCCGCGCCTGCGCGACCCGCTGCGCGCCAAGCAGCTGAACAAGGGCCTGCTGGAACTCGGCGAGGAAGGCGCGGTGCAGGTGTTCGAACCGTTCGCCGACAACACCCTGCTGATCGGTGCGGTCGGCCAGCTGCAGTTCGAGGTCGTCGCCCATCGCCTGAAAACCGAATACGGCGTCGACGCCAGCTTCGAGAACGCCGGCATCTACACCGCCCGCTGGGTCACCTGCCCCGACGCCCAGCATCTGGCCGAATTCACCAAGGCCAATTCACTCAAGCTGGCGAAGGACGTCGACGGCAACCTGGTATATCTGGCGGACACGCGGGTGAACCTGACGCTGGCGCAGGAACGCTGGCCCAAGGTCGCGTTCCACGACACGCGGGAGCATGGGCAGGTGATGGGCTAGTGTCGCGACTCGGAAACAGGGGAGCGTAATGAAACGGATGGGTTTTTCCGCAGGGCAAGGCGCGAGGGGGCGACATGGCCGGCTCCATGGCAACGACGAGCAACGCCGCCATACGGAAAAAGACGCCGTTTCATGTTGCGATATTTCCGCGTCACGACACCAGACAGCGGTCGACCGCAAATCATGCGAATCCGGTCCGGCACGGATGGGTTAATGGACACCCAAAAAGGACGTTATGCAGGACAGCTATGAAATACTGGGCATTTCGCCCATTGCAACGGCGGACTCAATCAAGGCCGCTTACCGGAAAAGGGCCGCGCAGTACCACCCCGACAAGAACCCGTCTCCGGATGCGCCGGTGCGCTTCAGGGAAATTCAGGAAGCCTATGAAGTGCTTTCCGACCCCGCGCGCCGCAAGGCCTACGACGAATACCGGCAACGCAATCTGATCGAAGATCCTTTGGCTGTCGCCTGGGACATTTCAGGCAAATACATCCAGGACGCCCTGCAGTGAAAAAATCCCCTTATTTTTCCGAGCTCATCAAAAACTACATCGACGAGATCGATGATCTGGTGACGGACTCCGAAGGCAAGTCGGTGCTGCAAAAGCGCCTGAACGAAAAACGCCGGGAGATCGACGCCATCCTGCCGATGATCGAATTCAGCCCGGAAATGGTCGCGGTTGCCTTCTACGGCGCGTTTGATTTCAACTCGGCTGAAATCATGCAGCAGGTCGTGTTGAGCGAACCCGGGGATAGCGCTTTCTTCGCCTGGTCCGAGCTGGAAAGCGAGCTGACCGTGTCAAGCTGGGCCCGGCCCCTGATCGAATCGTCGCTGAAGGTGGATGGGGGCGACGCCTTCCTCGTCACCACGGCCGCGCTGGAATTCATGCGCGGCAGGGATTCGGCGTCTGCGCCGATGCGCGAGTCGGAGCCGGAAGCCGAGCCGGAAGACGGCGACGAAAACCACGACGAGGACGGAATGGATGACTTGAACGAGGCGGGCGCGGACTGGCTCGCCGAGCAGGGATTCGATCCGCTGGACCGCTAAGCGCAACTATTCATCAAGAAGGACATGGCATGCACCCGGTTGTTTTGAAATCCTCGCAATTGATTCTTGCCGGCGATATCGCCGGCGCCGAGAACGCGCTCGCGACCATCGCCGACGAACAGGGCGATCACGCGCTGGTGGAGGTCCTCGACGAGTTGCAGCCCAAGGATCTGCTTGCGGTCATGCGCGAATTCGATTCGTCCAGGGAATCCGTGGTGAACATGCTGGTCACGCCCGAGCAGTTCGCCCGCTCGATCGTGCTGGAAAAGAAGTACGGCGATCGCACCAGCGAAAGGCTGCGTGCCATGATGAATGCCGTCATCCACCGCGACGCCGACAGCGTCCACGAGTACCTCGAAGCCATGGCCGACATCGAGGGGGGCAGCGACACGCTGGCCGACTATTTCGCCGACCATTACGACGAAATCTTCAGCTTCGCTTCCAGCGGAAGTTTTGTGCCGCAGCTCGATCCCGATTCCGATGCCAAGACCCACAACACCTGGCTCATGGAAAAAATCGAGGAAATCGACCATGGCCTGGCCTTCGGCAACTTCATCGAAGATACGCGGCCCGCGCTTTCCCGTTCGGAAATCGCCGATGGCGACTGGATGGAAACCGCATGGGTGCTTCGCTACGAAGTGCCCGATGCGTTCGAGGAAGTGATGATCATCCTGCGCGACCGTGCGCAAAAAACGCTGGAACAGCTTGATGTGGCGTCGATTCCCGAGGCACCGGGCTCCGAAGCGGCGGCGGGCGACGAAGAAGAGTCTGCTATTTAGGGCGCGATGCATGGCCACCGCACTCACGACTTTCGACAACCGGCCGTTTTTCGACAAGGCCCTGCGTTACGGTGCCCAGCAGGGAATACTCACGCCTGCGCAGTTGCAAGGCATCCAGGAAGGCTTTTCGAAGGGCATCGTCCAGATCGCCAACTTTTTCGGCACCGCGCATTTGCGGCCGGAACTCGAACTCGCGCTGCACCGCATGGTGAACCTGGTCAGCCTCTACCTGGAGGATCTGTCTGAGGGCGACCTGCAGATTGCCGCAGCCTCCCTGCGCGACAAGACCTTGCTGTCGCACTCCAAGGCCGGCTCGGACATGCTCAAGCGGCTCTATGCGATGCCGGACAGCACGCTGATCGTCGGCCGCTCGGTTTCACCCGAGAACCAACGCGCCTATCTCGATGAAAAGACGGCTGCGGACACCCTCCCCCTTTCCGAATACCGGGCCGAGCTGGCCATGCGTCAAGCGCACCGGAACACCATCGATTTCGCGTTCTGGCTGGCCGGGAAAATGGGCGTTTCCCGCAACGACATCGATGAAGCCGATTCTCTGATCCGCAGTGCCATGCTGGTGTTCTTTGTCGGCCAGGCCGAACTGACGCTGCCGACCCGCACCGCATTTGTCGGCTTGATCAAGGCCGCCAAAGCGGCGAAAGCCAGCTTGAACGACGCCCGGATGAAGGCCTTCCTCAAGGAGGCTCCCACGGAATTTCAGCAGCTTGCGCAACGCGCGATGGCTCGTTTCATCGAAAAGGATTTGCCGCAGATTCGCTCCGCCTCCAGCACGGCCGATAAATTGCTGTATGGCGAGTCGAGCGAAACGTATTTCGTCCGCGAAAGCCTGGATGAGGACGTCAGGGAATACGATCGCTTGGTTGCCAGGGAGTGGGATCGCGTGACGCGTGGCGAAGCGGACGACCCGGCGGTCGTGGCCACGGTGTGCTTCTTCGTTGCCACCGGGCTCCCCCCCAAAGCCGCCATGCTGCTGCGGGAAGCCAGAGAAATCATCCGCATTTTTCGAACGAGCGGGTTTGATTCCCGGGCCGTCATCACGTTCATCGACGACCATGCGCCTGAGGCGATCCGCGAAGGCTTAAAGGCATCCTGGATGGACGATCTGGGACGCGAAGCCGAAGAACGACTCGCCGATCGCGACCCGAATTGGCCAGACGCCCACATGGAACGTGCCCTCGAATACCTGAGGCAGACCTGCCGCGTGACCTGGAAAGCCCGCAAACGGTAACGCTTCCGGCGAGCAGCGAGCGAAACGGGCGCGCTCAGCTTTCCCTGAAAAACCGGATCGCTTCGTCCAGCCGCTGAACGGGGTGGATCTCCATCCCCGCAATCTTCTGCTTGGGCTGGTTGGCGGCCGGCACGATGGCCTGGGTGAAGCCGAGCTTGGCGGCTTCCTTCAAGCGTTCCTGGCCGCGCTGCACCGGGCGGATCTCGCCGGCCAGCCCGACTTCGCCGAACATCACCAGCTTGTCGGGCAGCGGCTGGCTTCTGAGCGAAGACACGATGGCGGCGAGCACCGCGAGGTCGGCGGCGGGCTCGCTGATCTTGACGCCGCCGACCGCGTTGACGAACACGTCCTGGTCGAAGCAGGCGATGCCGGCGTGGCGGTGCAGCACCGCCAGCAGCATGGCGAGGCGGTTCTGCTCCAAACCGACTGAGAGCCGGCGCGGGCTCGGCGCGTGGCTGGCATCGACCAGCGCCTGGATTTCGACCAGGAGCGGCCGCGTGCCTTCCTGCGTCACCAGCACGCAGGAGCCGGGAACCGGTTCGCCGTGGCGCGACAGAAAAATGGCCGAGGGGTTGGACACGCCCTTGAGGCCCTTCTCGGTCATGGCGAACACGCCGATTTCGTTGACCGCGCCAAAGCGGTTCTTGAACGCGCGCACCAGGCGGAAGGACGAGCCGGTATCGCCCTCGAAATACAGCACGGTG
>JAJPEP010000017.1 GCA_021166845.1 Thiobacillus sp. | reverse complement strand
CCAGAACAGCAGGCCGGTAATGAAATACCGTTTCATTCGTACCAATCAGTCAAAAACGAAGAAGCGGGCGGCTTGCACCGCCCGCTTCCAGGTCGACCCCGCCGCGTCAGTTACACGCCGGACAGGCGCCCGTGCCGCAGGCCGGCGAGGGCGCTTCGGGCTTCGTTTCGGCCGCTTTGCCGCCACTTCCCTTGAAATCGGTGGCATACCAGCCGGTTCCCTTCAGGGCAAAGCCTGCCGCCGTGAGCTGCTTGGCGTATTCGGCCTTGCCGCACGACGGGCAATCCGTCAGCGGCGCGTCGGATATTTTTTGCATTTCGTCCTGCGAAAAACCGCAGGACGCACATTTGTAGGCATAAATCGGCATGATTCGCTCAGATAAATCAAGAAGTTGCGGAATTATACCCAAACGACGGACACAAGTACCCAAACGACGGGCACAAGCATCCAAACGGCCGGGCACACGTACGAATCTGGCGCCGTCTTGCCGGGTTTCAAGATGCCGGCACTACCAAGCCAAACTCAGGTTGCCGTAGACGCGGCGGCTGAAGACGTTTTCCTCGCGAAACTCGCCGTAATCCTTGCCCAGGTTCTGCCCCACCAGGGCGGCTTCTACTTCGCGCCCCTCCCACTTCCAGCGACGCGCCAGGCGTGCATCCCAGCGGGTGAAGGCTTGGGTGGTATCGCCTTCGGACAGCCATTTCATGCGCCCCGATCGATACACCCCAGCGCTGGCCATCCAGCCCTGCCCCAAATCATAGCGAGCGAACAGACTGAAATTGTTGCGCGGCGCCGACCGTGTCAGGTCGCGGTCGACACTTGGGGCCGCATCGATGAAAGCGCGCGCATATTGCGCCGCCAGCCGCAAATTGGACACCGGCTGCCAATTCAGCTGCAAGTCGCCGCCACGCACCGAGAAATCTTCGCGGTTGGTGAACCGCCCCGGTGAGCCGCCGCTGTTAATGTAATCATGGATCGTATCGCGAAACAGCTTGATATCCAGTTGCACGCGCATTGCCGCATACTCGCCAACATAGCCGATTTCACGCGAAAGAATGCGCTCGGGGCGCAGCGGGCTGGAGGGCGCGAAGACCTGCTCGACCAGGGTTCCGGTCGTCGTGTAGTAGGACACGTTCCCTCTCTGCTCGAAGAAAGTGGGGGAGCGGTAGGCCTGCGACACGTTCAGGCGCAGCGTGTGCCCTTCGGCCAGGGTGTAGTTGACTGCCGCGCGCGGGGAAACGTCGGTGCCGGTGAAGTAGTGGTGTTCCAGCATTGCGCCGCCCTGCACCAGCAGATCGGGGCGCGCCCGCCATTCCAGGTTGGCGTAGGCGCGCCCGAGCGTGCCGCCCAGCGTATCGTGCGTATTCAAATAGCGCTGGCTTTCCACCGTCTCGCGCCGCACCTCCGCCCCCCACACCATCCGCCAGTCCGCTGTAATGCGCCGGTTGGCCTGGAACTCGAGGTTGGCGCGCGTCTGCGCAATATCGACCCCCGCATCAAGGAGAAACGGGGTGACAACCGGAAAGACCGGGGGAACGAGGGGGGTGACATTGGGCGCATCCAGCACATTGCGGCTGAAGTATGCCTGTACCATCCATTCATCGTCGGCATCGCGCACCCGCCGATATTTAAACTGTACGTACTGCGCCGACACATTCTGCCCGGTCGGCTCCTCTGGATGCCGCGAGTAGCCGGCCTGCCAGTCGCCAACGCTCAGGCCAAACTGTGCGCTAAATTCGTCGCTGGGTGAAATCCGATAATCGGTGCGCCCGTTCAGGAAATAGGTCTGGGTTTCCTCATACATCTTCGCTGCGGCATTCCCGTCGCGCACATCGGTCTCGAAACGATCGCGGGTCTGCGCGGACAGGGTCACGCGGTAACGCAGATCCCCCTGCTCGCCGCCGTGGCGCAGCGTCAACCCCGACATGCCCTGCTCGCCGTATTGCACGGAAGCAAAGTCGCCCAGCGTCTGGCTCGGATCCTTCGTGACGATATTGATGACCGCCAGGAAGGCGTTGGCGCCGTAAGTCGCGGCATTGGGCCCGCGCACCACCTCGATGCGTTCGATGTCGTCGATGGACAGCGGCAGTTCGCCCCAGTTGACCTGTCCATAGGCGGCGCTATAGATCGAGCGCCCGTCCACCAGCACTTGGAAGCGCCGCGAAAACGCATCAGCCATGCCGTGGTAGCCGATTGCCCATGTGTTGTCGCGGGTATAAGCCACCGAAAAGCCCGGCACCAGCCGCAGCAGATCCGGGATGTCGCGAAAGCCCGAGGCGCGGATCATGGCCTGGTCGATGACGGTGACGGCAGCCGGCGTCTCGTTCACCGGCTGCGACAGGCGCGACGCCGACAGCACCACCGGCAAGTCGTCGAGGAAATCGGATTCGGTGATCTCCGCCCGCGCCAGGACAGGAGACAGCAAGCCTCCGCCTAGCAGTAGCGCCAGGCCCAACGCGCCGGATACCATGTGTTTTTTATCGTTCACCCCGTGTCGGCGCACCGTGCGCGCCGCCCTCATCTCCACCCCGTTTATTATGAATGCGAGGGTTATCGGCCGACCGTCCTGTGCGCTTGAGGCTCAGAACGGAATATCGTCGTCCATGTCGTCGAATCCGCTGCTCACAGGCCGCTGCGCCGCCGCGGGAGCGCTTGCGCCCGCCGCCTGGGGGTTGCCGCGTGGCTGGCTGCGCGGCTGCGGGGACTGGTTGAAGCCGCCGTCGTCCATGTCGGCCATGCCGCCGCCGGCACGGCTGCCCAGCATCTGCATGCGGTCGCCGCGGATTTCGGTGGCGTATTTCTCGATGCCTTCCTTGTCGGTGTATTTGCGCGTGCGGATCGAACCCTCGACGTAGACCTGGCTACCCTTCTTCAGGTACTGGCCGCATACCTCCGCGGTGCGGCCGAAAAAGCTGACGCGATGCCATTCCGTCGCTTCGACCATCTGGCCGGTCTTGTCCTTGTATTTGTCGGTGGTGGCGATGGCGAGGTTGGCGACGGCTTCGCCGCTCGGCAGGTAGCGCATTTCGGGGTCGCGCCCCAGATTGCCGACCAGAATGACCTTGTTGACCGATGCCATGTTTCCCCCTGAATGGATTTTTGAAGAGTTTAGCCTGAGTGTCGCCGATTCTAGCAGGACGTCCGCTCAGGCCGCCGCCGTCTCCAGCAGGCTGAGCGCGCTCGCCTCGTCCCAGCCTGACAGGCTGACCTTGAGCATGGCCACGCCCTCCTCCCCGAGCACGACCGCCTCGACCACGCCCGCCACGCCCGCGAGCTGCGTCTTGAGGAGCGCCGCCTGGTCGGCCGGCATCGTGCCGACCCGGAACAGACGGGTCTTGATCGCCGGGGGGGCGGCCATCGACAGGCTTGCCAGCAGCCACGCCGCCATCAGTCCGACGCAGAACAGGAAGACCGCGGGGAAGCCGTGATGCTGGGCGAGCCAGCCGCCCAGCGCGCCGCCGAAGAACAGGCCCAGCGCCTGGGCGGTGTTGTAGACGCCCATCGCGGTGCCCTTGGCCGACACCGGGGCGAGCTTGGAAATGAGCGAAGGCAGGCTCGCCTCCAGCAGATTGAAGGCCACGAAGTAGAAGAACAGCGCCCAGACGATGCCCCAGAAGTGGCCGATTCCGACGGCCAGCCCGATCTGCGCGAGCAGCATCAGGGCGACCGCGCCGACGAATACCGGCTTCATCTTGCCGCGCTTCTCGCCATAGACGATGGCGGGCACCATCAGCAGGAACGATCCCAGCAGCACCGGCAGGTAGACCGCCCAGTGGTGGTCGGCGGCCAGGCCGCTCTCCCTGAGCGCGACCGGCACCACCACGAACATCGCCATCTGCGCCGCATGCAGGGCGAAGATGCCGAAGTCGAGCCGCGCGAGCTGGCCGTTCCTCAGCACGTCGACGAGCTTCGCCGGATTCGCCTGGGCATCGGCATGGAAGTGGCTGTGGGCAGGGTCGGGCACCCACGCCTTCACCACCCAGATCGCGGCCAGCGTGAGCACGCCGGTCAGCGCGAAAATGCCCGGCACGCCGATCATGCGGTTGAGCGCAGGCCCCGCGACGAGCGACACCGCGAAAGCGATGCCGATGGTCGAGCCGACGAAGGCCATCGCCTTGGTGCGGTGCTCCTCGCGGGTGAGGTCGGCGAGCATCGCGGTGACCGCCGCGGAGATCGCGCCGGCGCCCTGCAGGGCGCGGCCGAAAATGGTCCAGTAGATGTCGGTGGCCGCCGCGGCGACGAAGCTGCCGAGCGCGAACACGATAAGACCGAAGACGATGACCT
>JAJPEP010000039.1 GCA_021166845.1 Thiobacillus sp. | reverse complement strand
CGCGCTGGGCGAGCCCTTCGCGGTGAGGGGTAGCGGCGCGCTGGGCGGCGGCGATATCAGCGCGGCCCGCAGGGTAGGCGACGGGACGCGCAGCTTCTTCGTCAAGACCCAGCCCGCCGCCCGGCTGCCGATGTTCGAAGCTGAGGCCGCCGGGCTTGCCGAGCTGGCGGCGGCCGACGCCGTGCGCGTGCCGCACGTGATCTGCCACGGCATTGCCGCCGGACGCGCGTACTTGGTGCTCGAATACCTGCAGTTGCAGGGGCGCGGCGATGCCGCGCAGCTCGGACGTCAGCTCGCGCGGCAGCATCGCGCGACCGCCGCGCGGTTCGGCTGGCGGCGCGACAACTGGATCGGCGCGACGCCGCAGCCGAATACATGGCAGGCGGAGTGGATCGCGTTCTGGCGCGACGCGCGGCTGGGTTTCCAGCTCAGGCTGGCGGAGCGGAACGGCTACGGGGGCGCCCTGCAGCGCGACGGCGAGGCGCTGCTCGGTCGGCTCGACACGTTCTTCCTCGGCTACGCGCCGACACCTTCGATGCTGCACGGCGACCTGTGGGGCGGCAACCACGGCTATCTCGCCGATGGCACGCCGGCAATCTTCGATCCCGCGCCGTATTTCGGCGACCGCGAGTGCGACCTCGCGATGAGCGAGCTGTTCGGCGGCTTCGCGCCGGCCTTCCACGCGGCTTACCACGAGGCCTGGCCGCTCGATCCGGGCTACCCGGTGCGGCGCACGCTCTACAACCTCTACCACGTCCTCAACCACGCCAACCTGTTCGGCGGCGGCTACGCGGCGCAGGCGCAGCGCATGGCGGCGCAGCTGCTGGCCGAGATTCGTTAGGCGCGGCGGTTCAGGCGGCCAGTGCGCGCAGGGTCGGGACAGAAAGACCGAATGCGTCGGCGTGGGCGAGCGCGCGCGCCAGACGCGCCGGTGCCGAACGCCCGGTGCAGCCATGGTCGGGATCGCCATCGAACGCTTCCAGCATGCCGGCGATGAGCTTTTCGCGATCGTGCACGGCACCGGTCAGCGCGTCCTGGATGTCGATCACCTCGCTCGCCACCTGGCGCGCAAAGGCTTCGTGCTGCGCCCACAGTTGCGACACGGTACCGCCGGTTTTCAGGCCGGCGATGTTGGTCGTCAGGATGTAGACATTCTTCCGCACGAGCTCGAACAGGAGTTCGTCGCCCGGCGCGACCTCGCGGCACGGCAGGTCGATCGCGGTCAGCGCATCGCACAGGAGCCTGGCGCCGGGGCCGGCGACCGGCGAGGGGATCAGCGGCTTGGCGTCGGTGCCCTGCTTCTTCTCGAACCACACCGAGATCACGGTCGGTTCGGTGTAGCGGTACTTTTCCCAGTCGCGCGGCAGGAGCTCGTTCTGGATCAGCGCGACACGCGGCCGCCACGCGCCCGGCATCGCCGCGAGCACGGTGTGCAGATCGTTCTCGGCGACTGCCACCAGCACCCGTTCCGGATCGGGATGCACGTGAGCGACCGTGAGCATGTCGTCGCCGCGGTTGACGGGCACGACGGTGTGCCCGCTGCGCAAGAGACCACCGGCGAACACGCGGCCGAGCTGGCCGAGACCGATGACGACGACTTCGCTCATTCGAGGCCCTTCGAATGCAGGTACTCGTCGTAGGTGCCCATGTAGAACTCGACCCCTTCCGGCGTGATCTCGAGGATGCGGGTGGCGAGGCTGGAGACGAACTGGCGGTCGTGCGAGACGAAGATCAGCGTGCCCTTGAACAGGTCGAGCGCGAGGTTGAGCGACTCGATCGACTCCATGTCCATGTGGTTGGTCGGTTCGTCCATCACCAGCACATTGTGGCGGCCGAGCATCAGCTTGCCGTAGAGCATGCGGCCCTTCTCGCCGCCGGACAGCACGCGCACCGATTTCTTGACGTCGTCGCCGGAGAACAGCAGGCGCCCGAGGATGCCGCGCAGCACCTGCTCGTCGTCGCCTTGCTGGGTCCACTGGTGCATCCAGTCGGTGAGGTTCTTGTCCATGTCGAAGTCGGCGACGTGGTCCTGCGAGAAATAGCCGACGTTGGCGTTCTCGCTCCAGCGCACTTCGCCGAACTGCGGCTTGAGCTCGCCCATCAGCAGCTTCATCAGCGTCGACTTGCCGACGCCGTTGCCGCCGATGACGGCCATCTTTTCGCCGGCTTCGAGCGAAAAGCCGAGATTGCTGAACAGCGGTGTGTCGCCGTAGCCGAACTTCAGGTTCTCGACCTCGAGCGCGCGGCGGTGCAGCGCCTTCTCCGGCTCGAAGCGGATATAGGGGTTCTGCCGCGAGCTGGGCTTGAAGTCCTCGATCTTGATCTTGTCGATCATCTTCATGCGGCTGGTCGCCTGGCGCGCCTTCGACTTGTTGGCGGAGAAGCGGCGCACGAATTCCTGCAGTTCGGCGACCTTGTCCTTGGCGCGCGCGTTCTGCGCGGCCTGGCGCGCCTTGGCTTCGCTGGAGGCGAGCATGTAGTCGTCGTAGTTGCCCGGATAGACCTTGATGGTGCCGAAGTCGAGGTCGGCCATGTGGGTACAGACCTGGTTCAGGAAGTGGCGGTCGTGTGAGATGACGATGATGGTGGCGTTGCTCTCGTTCAGCACGTTCTCCAGCCAGCGGATGGTGTTGATGTCGAGGTTGTTGGTCGGTTCGTCGAGCAGCAGGATATCGGGGTTGGAGAACAGCGCCTGCGTCAGGAGAACGCGCAGTTTGAAGCCCGGTGCGATCTGGCTCATCGGGCCGTTGTGCTGTTCGGTGGGGATGCCGACGCCGAGCAGCAACTGGCCGGCGCGCGCCTCGGCGTCGTAGCCGCCCATTTCGCCGAACCTGGCTTCCAGCTCGGCGGCGTGCAGGTAATCTTCCTCGGTCGCCTCCGGATTCATGTAGATGGCGTCCTTTTCCTGCATCACCTTCCACATCTCGGCGTGGCCCTGCAGCACGACGTCGAGCACGCGCTGGTCCTCGTAGCCGAACTGGTCCTGGCGCAGCCACGCCATGCGCTCGCCGGGGTTGAGCGAGACGTTGCCGGCGGAGGGCTCCAGTTCGCCGGCGAGGATTTTCATGAAGGTGGACTTGCCGCAGCCGTTGGCGCCGATCAGGCCATAGCGGTTGCCGTCGCCGAACTTGACGTTGACGTTCTCGAACAGGGGTTTGGCGGCAAATTGCAGGGTGATGCTGGAAGCGGTAAGCACGGGGCGTCCTGAATACTGTAAAAACCCAATATTCTAACATTGCGGCTTGGGCAGTCATGAGCCGCCTCCGCCTGGCGGTTTGAGCCTTGAAGCTTTGTGCTAGCCCTTGCCCCGCAGTGCCGGATGGTCGGCGATCGGCCGGTCGAGGTGGTAGCCCTGCATCAGATCGACCCCGAACCGGCGCAGCAGGGCGAGCGTCGAGCCATCCTCGACGAATTCCGCCACCACGGACTTGCCAAGGCCGAGCGCGACGCTGACCATGGCCTGCACGAAAACCTGGTTGTCGGGGTTGTTGGACAGGTCGCGGATGAACATGCCGTCGATCTTGATGGTGTCGACCTGCAGATGCTTGAGGTAGGCGAAGGAGGAGAAGCCAACGCCGAAGTCGTCGAGATAGACGCCGCAGCCGAGCTGGCGCAGCGCTTCGATCATGCGCTGGGCGTCGTGCAGGTCGGATACCGCGGCCGTTTCGGTGATTTCGACAATCAGCCGGCGCGGGTCGACGCCGGCCTGCCGCAGCTCGTCGCTGATGTATTGCGGCAGGCTGGGCTCGGACAGTGAACGCCCCGACAGGTTGACCGCGATCGATGGGACGGCCGCATTCCCGGCCAGCCGCCGCAGCACTTCCCGAATCACCCAGCGGTCGATATCGAGAATGCGACCGCTTTTTTCGGCCAGCTGGATGAAGTGCGCCGGCATGATGAGCTGGTCGGGATTGCACTCGTCGGTCATGCGGATAAGCGCTTCCAGATGCGACAGGGCGCCGTCCTCCGCCCGGTAGACGCCCTGGAAGTGCAGCTGGAATAATTTTTTGTCGAGCGCGTTGCTGATGCGCTCGCCCCACGACAGGCGGCTGCGCATCTCGCTGTCGGCCTCGCTGTCCGCCCGATAGACGCGCCAGGTGTTCTTGCCGGCCTCCTTGGCCTGGTACATGGCGATATCGGCACGCGCCACCAGATCGTCGGCGCCCGCGGCATGTTCCGGATAGTAGGCGATGCCGAGGCTGGTGGTGAGCCGCAGGTTTTGCCCTTCGAAGCGGAAGGGGATTTGTGCGATCGCGCGCACGATGCGCTCGGCCAGCGCCTCGGCCTCTTTGCCCTGCACGCCCGGCAGCAGGATGGCGAATTCGTCGCCGCCCAGCCGCGCCAGCACTTCGTTGCGCCGCACCAGCGCGCCGATTTCGCCGGCCACCCGGATCAGCAGCGCATCGCCGGTGCGGTGGCCGTAGCTGTCGTTGATGGTCTTGAACTCGTCGAGGTCGAAAAACATCACGGCGCACTGCGAATGGTGGCGGTCGGTATCCAGCATGGTGCGCGCCAGTTCCTGCTGGAAGCGGTGGCGGTTGTACAGCCCGGTGAGCGGGTCGCGTTCGGCCAGGTATACCAGCTGTTCGGCGGTCTGGCGTTCGCGGGTCACGTCTTCGTAGATCCACAAGTGGCCGATGAAGCGGCCTTCGCGGTCGCGAACCGGGTAATCGAGCTCGGTGATGAGGCGGCCGTCGGTCATCTGGATTTCGTAGTTGTCGGACAATTCGTGCGTTTCCAGCACCGACAGCAAATGCCTGGAAAAATGATCGGGGCGCGCCAGCGTCGAGGCGGATGTGGCCAGCACCTCGTTGACCGGCAGGCCGATCAGTCCCATTCCTTCGTCGATCATCCACATGCGGCTGAAGGCGGGGTTGTGATAGATCACGCGGCCGTCTGCGGCGACGAACAGGATGCCCAGATTCATCGCCGACAGCAGCGAAATCAGGCGGGCGCGCTCCTGCTCGGTTTCCTCCAGATATTTCCCCTGCAGGCTTTCCGCGGCGCGCAGTTCGCTGATGGCCTGGCGCAGGTTGGCCTCGGTCGCCTTGAGATCGTCGATGCTGTGGATGCTGGCGCGGATGCCCTGATAGACCCCGCTGTAATCATGTATCGGCTGCCAGTTTGCCAGCGCCCAGAAATGGCCGCCGTCCTTGCGGCAGATGCGGAAGGAGTAGCCCTGGCCGGAGGTGCCGCGCAGGGCCTGACGCAGCTGGAAATCGCCTGCCACGCGGTCTTCCGGATGGATGATGTCGGCTGGAAAGTCCATCTTTCCCATGCATTCGCTGACGGTATAGCCCAGCATGCGCTCGACCGAGGGGTTGACCCACAGCAGCTTGCCCTCGGGCGACAGCCAGAATTCGAGATCGTGGGTGTAATCGGCGATGGCATGAAAGCGCGCTTCGTTTTCGCGTGCCCGCTCGACGTTGAAGCGGACGGATTCGGCCATGCGGTTGAAGGTGTCGATCAACTGCCCGATCTCGTCTTCCCCCGCGCCCGCCAGCTTGACGTCCAGGTCGCCCTGCGCCATGCGCTTGCTGGCGCGCATGAGCGCTTCGAAACGGCGAGTCACCGCGCCGGCCGACAAAGCCAGCAGAAGGCCGGTCAGTAGCAGGGCGGCAGCGGCAATGAACAGGCTTTGCTGGATGTAGCGGCTGCGCGCTTCCTGAATGAACGTGCCTGAAAGCGCCATGGCAACCTCGCCATAACGCTGGCCGGCCAGTTCAATCGGCTGCACCCGGCGGAAATCGATTGTGGCGCTGCTGTTGCCGGTTTGGTGAACGACACGGTTGTTGTTGTCGCGTACCTCGATCATTTTCAGTCCGTCGTCGCGCCGCAGGGACTCGATGATGTCGCGCACGCCGGCGTCATCCTGTTGTGCCAGAGGCGCCAGCAGGGCCGCTCCCAAGGTTTTCGCGGTTTCCGCCACGCGATACTCGGCTTGCTTTTGCAGGGCCCGGGTGGTGAGCTGAACCCCGTTGCCGATCAGAAAAACCAGCATCACGGCTTCTACCGACAGTGCAGCGAGGGTGAGCCTGTAGCGCAGCGAGAGTCGCGCCAGCCAGGCCATTATCGGGTCGCCCGCAACATGTCCTGCGCCTGCAGTGCGTATGGGCGGAAGGCGCGCAACTCGCGGCCCCATCGGGCAAGTGAATGCAACGTCTTTACCCCTTGCTCACAGCGATTTTTGCAGAACCTTGGATTTCCGCTTGTAGTTGTAGAGCGCCTGTTTGCTCTTCGGCAGATGGTCGGGGCTGCTGTCGACGAAGCCGCGTTCCTCGAACCAGTGTTCGGAGCGGGTGGTCAGGACGAACAGGTTCTTGATGCCGGCTTTTTTGCCCTTCTTCTCGGCTTCCGCCAACAGCAGGTCGCCGAAGCCGCGCCCGCGAAAATCCTTCGAGACCGCCAGGCAGGCGAGTTCGGCCGCGTGTTCTTCGGGGAAGGGATAGAGCGCCGCGCAGCCGGCGATGACGCCGTCGGATTCGAGCACCAGGAAGCGGTCGATTTCCATTTCCAGCAACTCGCGCGAGCGCCACACCAGGATGCCCTCGCGCTCCAGCGGCTCGATCAGGCCGAGGATGCCGCCGACGTCGTCGATGGTGGCGGGACGCAGGGTTTCCAGCGGCGCCGGGGTGACGAGGGTGCCGACGCCTTCGCGGGTGAACAGCTCGGACAAGAGCGCGCCGTCGCGGTGGCGACTGATGAGATGGGCGCGCTTGACCCCGCCGGTGCAGGCGGTGATCGCGCACGGCAGGTAGTAGGCCACGTCCTCGGGCAGCTTCTTCGCCTTGCCCCGCCCCGCTTTTTCCAGCACCTGCCGCGCCTCGTTGACGGTAAGGGCGTTGTGGATGGTGCGCCCCTTGTCCGGAACGCCCTCGGTGTCCATCAAAAAGATCAGCTTGTCGGCCGCCAGTTCGACCGCGGCCTGGGTCGCCACGTCCTCCAGGCTGAGGTTGAAGATTTCGCCGGTCGGCGAATAGCCGATGGGGGAGAGCAGCACGATGTCGTGCTGGTCCAGCCGCCGGCGGATCGCGGCGGCGTCGATCTTGCGCACTTCCCCGGTGTGCAGCAGGTCGACGCCGTCGCGCACTCCCAGCGGCTGCGCGGTGACGAAATTGCCCGAGGCGACCCGGATGCCCGCTCCGGCCATCGGCGTGTTGGCCAGCCCCAGCGACAGCAGCGCCTCGATTTCCACCCGCACCGTGCCGGCGGCTTCCTTGACGCACGCGAGCGCCCGGTCGTCGGTGACACGCAGGCCGTTGACATAGCGGATCGCGGTGCCGCTTTCGGTCAGCCGCGCCTCCACCTGCGGCCGCACGCCATGGATCAGCACCAGCCGCACGCCCAGGCTGTTCAGCAGATTGACGTCGTGCGCCAGCTGCACGAAGCCGCCATCCGCCACCAGCTCGCCGCCAAAGGCGATGACGAAGGTCTTGCCGCGAAAGCCATGGATGTACGGCGCGGCGGAACGGAACCAGTGGACGAAATCGGTAGTGTCTTTCAACGGATTTGCCTGAACGGAATTGGGTTAGCGAAGGATACAGAAAAATTCCCGGCGCCATGCGCGGGCAACGGCCACAGATTAAACGGAACAAAACGGCCGGGCTTGATCCGGATCAAAAATCGCCCCATAGCGTCTGCATCGCCGCCAGCGCCGCCAGTGCGGCAGTCTCGGTGCGCAGCACGCGCGGTCCCAGCCGCACCGGGATGGCCCCCGCCGCGTGCAGCGCGGCGATCTCGTCGGCATCGAACCCGCCTTCGGGGCCGGCGACCAGGCAATCCGTTGCACCTGGCTGCGGCAGGTCGGCCAGCCGCGCCTCGGCCAGCGGCGACAGGAAAAGCAGCCGCCCGTCTTGTCTTTGTCCGAGCCAGTGGGCCAGCGTCAGCGGCGGCGCCACCCCGGGAACCTGGTTGCGCCCGCACTGCTCGCAGGCGCTCGCCACCACGCCCTGCCAGTGCGCGACGCGTTTGTCGGCGCGCTCGCCCGCCAGCTTGACCACGCTGCGCCTGGCGGCGATCGGCTGGATCGTCGCCACCCCGAGTTCGACCGCCTTTTGCAGTGTGTAATCCATGCGCTCGCCGCTGGAAATCCCCTGCGCCAGCATCACGCGCAGCCGCGATTCGCGCTCGATGGCGGCAAAACCGGTGACGCTGACGGCCACTTCGTCCTTGTTGATGCGCTCGATGCGCGCGCTGTATTCGCCGCCCAGCCCGTTGAACAGGATGACGGCATCGTCCGCCGCCAGCCGCAGCGCGCGCGCGGCGTGGCGCGCCGGCCCCGGCGGCAGGCTGAAACGGGCGCCCTGGGCGAGCGGCTGATCGAGATAAAAACGCGGCATGGACATCTTGCTATTATGCCGGGATTGAAAAGAAGTTCTGTGGAGCGCGCCATGGTTTCCCTCACCACCCCCGTATGCGATTTTGGCTGGAAAGCCCCCGATTTCAGCCTGCCCGGCGTCGACGGAAAAATGTGGACGCTGTCCGACGCGATGGGACCGAACGGCCTGCTGGTGATGTTCATCTGCAACCATTGCCCGTATGTGAAGGCGATCCGCCCGCGGCTGGTGCGCGACCTGGCCGAACTCAGGCAGCATGGCATCCACGCCATCGCCATCATGTCGAACGACCCGACCGACTATGAGGAGGACTCGTTCGACAACATGAAAAAGGCGGCGGCGGAGTTCGGCTTCCCCTTTCCCTACGTGATCGACGCGACGCAGGCCGTGGCGAAGGCATACGGCGCGGTGTGCACGCCGGACTTTTTCGGCTTCAACCGGAATTTCGAGCTGCAGTACCGTGGCCGCTTCGATGAATCGCGCAAGGACACCGCGCCCGAGGGCGTGCGCCGCGACCTGTTCGAGGCGATGAAGGAAATCGCCGCCAGCCAGCGTGGGCCGGCAGAGCAAATCCCCAGCATGGGCTGCTCGATCAAATGGAAGGAAGCGTAACATGATCGACCGCCGGCAGCATTGGGAAACGGTATACGGCAACAAGGCGGTCGATGAGGTCAGCTGGTTCCAGCCGCATGCCGCGGCGTCGCTGCGCCTGATCGAGGGCTGCGCGGACAAAAATGCGCACATCATCGACGTCGGTGGCGGCGCTTTGGTGCTGGTGGATGGTCTGCTCGACGCCGGCTATCGCAATCTGACCGTGCTCGATCTCGCCGAGCCGGCGCTGGCGGCCAGCCGCGCGCGGCTCGGCGCACGCGCACAGTCGGTGCGGTGGATCGCCGCCGACATCACCCGTGCCGGCCGCGCGCTACGACGTCTGGCACGACCGCGCGGTGTTTCATTTCCTGACCGATCCGACCGACCATGCGCGCTATGTCGAAAAGCGTGAAGCCCGGCGGGCATGTCATTGTCGCGCCTTCGGCCCCGGCGGGCCGCTGCAGTGTTCGGGGCTGGACGTGGCGTGCTACGCCCCCGAGGCGCTGCACGCCGAGTTCGGCGCGCCTTTCCGGCTGCTTGGACACGAAGCTGAAATCCACCACACCCCGACGGGCCAGGAGCAGGAATTTGTCTATTGTTATTGCCGGCGCATCTAATCATGCTTGAACAGGTCAAGGCGGTGGTGCGCGAGATCGCGCAGCGCGAAGTGACACCTCGTTTCCTCAAGGTGGCACATAGCCACAAGGTGGACGGCAGCCTGTTCACCGAGGCGGACGCCGAAACGCAGGCCGCGCTGGAGGCGGCGCTGCCGCAAATCAAGGATATGCCGGTGCTGGGCGAGGAAATGACCGAGCAGCAGCAGTACGACGCCTGGGACGCCGGACGCGACGGGCTGTGGTGCGTCGATCCGATCGACGGCACCTCCAACTTCGTCGCCGGCGTGCCCTACTTCGCCGTATCGGTGGCCTATCTCTACAAGGGCGAGCGCCAGCTTGGCGTGGTCTACGATCCCATCGCCGATGAAATGTTCAGCGCCGAGCGTGGGCGCGGCGCGCATCTCAATGGCACGCCGCTGCCCCTGCGCGCACCGGCCACCGAACTGCGCCGGGCGCTGGCCGGGGTCGAGATGAAGCGCATCGATCGCGAGCTTGCCGGCCGGTTGGCAGCATGGCCGCCGTACGCCTCGCAGCGCAATTTCGGCGCCTCCACGCTGGACTGGTGCTACACCGCCGCCGGCCGCTTCGACATCTATGTTCACGGCGGCCAGAAGCTGTGGGACTACGCCGCCGGCGCGCTGATCCTGGAGGAGGCGGGCGGGCGGCTGGCCAGCCTGTCGGGCAGCTTCGACATCGCCAATATATGGGAGCGATCGGTGGTGGCCTCGGCCAGTCCCGAGCTGTTCGAACTCTGGCGCAACTGGCTGAAAGCGGCCGGCGCATAAGCCACGCCATCGGGCAAATAAAAAGATTTTTAGAAGGCAACCCTCGGGCGATGGCTGAGGCGTGCGCCTTAACTCATTGTTGTGTCGACTATTTTCCTGGCTTTTGCCCCGGCTTGCGGAAGCCTGCCCTGCTGGCGGATAATCAGGGTTTTTGCATATTCTGCCCAAGCTGCCGCTGTGCCGCTTCTCGGGGCGGGAATGCGATGCTTTTTTTACTTAGCTGAAGGGAACGCAATGCCAACCCGTACCGATCTGTCCAATGCCATCCGCGCGCTTGCGATGGATGCAGTCGAAAAAGCCAAATCCGGCCACCCCGGCGCCCCCATGGGCATGGCGGAAATCGCCGAAACGCTGTGGAATCACCATCTGCGCCACAACCCGACCAACCCCAAGTGGGCGGACCGCGACCGCTTCGTGCTGTCGAACGGCCACGGCTCGATGCTGATCTACGCGCTGCTGCACCTGACCGGTTACGACCTGTCGATGGATGACCTGAAGCAGTTCCGCCAGCTGCACTCCAAGACCCCGGGCCACCCCGAGTACGGCTATGCGCCCGGCGTCGAGACCACCACCGGCCCGCTCGGCCAGGGCATCACCAACGCCGTCGGCATGGCGATGGCGGAAAAGATCCTTGCCGCCGAATTCAACAAGCCCGACCACACCATCGTCGACCACCACACCTACGCGTTCATGGGCGACGGCTGCATGATGGAAGGCATTTCGCACGAAGCCTGCGCGCTGGCCGGCACCTGGAAGCTCAACAAGCTGATCGCCTTCTGGGACGACAACGGCATCTCGATCGACGGCCACGTCGAAAACTGGTTTACCGACGACACCGCCAAGCGCTTCGAAGCCTACGGCTGGAACGTGGTGCCCAACGTCGACGGCCATGACGTCGTCGCGCTCGAGGCAGCGATCCAGAAGGCCAAGGCCAGCACCGACAAGCCCACCCTGATCTGCTGCAAGACCATCATCGGCAAGGGCTCGCCCAACAAGGCCGGCACCCACGACGTGCATGGCGCCGCCCTCGGGCACGAGGAACTGGAGGCTGCCCGCAAGCACATGGGCTGGAACCATCCCCCGTTCGAAATCCCCGCCGACATCTACGCCGGCTGGGACGCCAAGACCAAGGGCCAGGGGCTGGAAACCCTGTGGAACAACAAGTTCGCCGAATACAAGAAGGCCTATCCGGCCGAGGCCGCCGAGTTCGAGCGCCGCATGAAGAGCGAATTGCCCGCCAACTGGAAGGCGCACGTCGCAGAGAAAGTGGCTGCGCTCAACGCCAAGGCCGAAACCGTCGCCACCCGCAAGGCCAGCCAGATCGCGATCAACGCGCTGGCCCCCGCGCTGCCCGAGTTCCTCGGCGGTTCGGCCGACCTCACCGGCTCCAACCTGACCAACTGGGACGGCTGCCATCCGGTGCGCCACGGCAACCCCGGCAACTACATCAGCTACGGCGTGCGTGAGTTCGGCATGGCCGCGATCATGAACGGCATGGCGCTGCACGGCGGCCTGCTGCCGTTCGGCGGCACCTTCCTGATGTTCTCCGAGTACTCGCGCAACGCCATCCGCATGGCCGCGCTGATGAAGCAGCGCGTGATCCACGTGTTCACCCACGACTCCATCGGCCTCGGCGAAGACGGCCCGACCCACCAGCCGGTGGAGCAGACCGCCACCCTGCGCATGATCCCCAACATCGACGTCTGGCGTCCGTGTGACACCGTGGAAACGATGGCCGGCTGGGTGCACTCGGTCGAGCGCACCGACGGCCCCACCTGCCACATCCTGTCCCGCCAGAACCTGCCGTTCATGGCGCGCGACGAAGCCACCCTGGCCAACATCGCCAAGGGCGGCTACGTGCTGCGTGATGCCGCCGGCGCCAAGGCGGTCATCATCGCCACCGGCTCCGAAGTCGAGCTGGCAGTGAAGGCCCAGGAAGCGCTGGCTGCCGAAGGCATCGCGGTGCGTGTGGTGTCGATGCCGTCGACCAACGCCTTCGACCGCCAGGACGCCGCCTACAAGGCCAGCGTGCTGCCGAAAGGCCTGCCCCGCGTGGCAGTCGAAGCCGGCGTCACCGACTTCTGGCGCAAGTACGTGGGTCTGGAAGGCGCCGTGGTCGGCATCGATAGCTTCGGCGAATCCGCCCCGGCTCCGGCGCTGTTCAAGCACTTCGGCATCACGTCCGAGGCCGTCGTGGCCGCGGTTAAAGGCGTTCTGTAAAGAGGGATCAGGATTCAGGGATCAGGATTCAGGGGATGAGCGGGCTACGCCCGCGCTTTGAGAATGCGGCCTTTGGCCGCACATCCCCTGACCCCTGAATCCCGACCCCTGACCCCCCAAGATTTTCAATCTGTCACTGGAGACTGCAAATGGCAATCAAAGTTGGTATTAACGGTTTTGGCCGCATCGGCCGCATGGTGTTCCGCGCTGTGGCGAAGGACTTCCCCGGCATCGAGATCGTGGCGATTAACGACCTGCTCGACCCCGACTATCTGGCGTACATGCTGAAGTACGACTCCGTGCACGGCCGTTTCAACGGCGACATCGCGGTGGACGGCGGCAATATGGTTGTGAACGGCAAGAAGATCCGCCTGACCGCCGAGCGCGACCCCTCCAACCTGAAGTGGAGCGAAGTGGGCGCCGACATCGTCATCGACTGCACCGGTTTCTTCCTGACCACCGAATCCTGCGAAGCGCACATCAAGGCCGGCGCGAAGAAAGTGGTTCAATCGGCTCCTGCCAAGGATTCCACCCCGATGTTCGTCTATGGCGTGAACCACACCAAATACGCAGGTGAGGCCATTGTTTCGGCTGCTTCCTGCACCACCAACTGCCTGGCGCCTGTGGCCAAGGTGCTGAACGACAACTGGGGCATCAAGCGCGGCCTGATGACCACCGTGCATGCCGCCACCGCCACGCAAAAAACCGTTGACGGCCCGTCTTCCAAAGACTGGCGCGGCGGTCGCGGCATCCTGGAAAACATCATTCCGTCCTCCACCGGCGCCGCCAAGGCCGTCGGCGTGGTGCTGCCGGAACTGAAAGGCAAGCTGACCGGCATGGCTTTCCGCGTTCCCACCTCCGACGTGTCGGTGGTCGACCTGACCGTCGAGCTGAACAAGCCGGCCACCTACGCCGACATCTGCGCTGCCATGAAGGCCGCCTCCGCCGGCGCCATGAAGGGCGTGCTGGGCTACACCGAAGAGAAAGTGGTCTCCACCGACTTCGTCGGCAACAGCGCCCCCTCCACCTTTGACGTCGATGCCGGCATCGCCCTGGACGACACCTTCGTCAAGGTCGTGTCCTGGTACGACAACGAGTACGGCTACACCTGCAACATGCTGCGCCTGGTCGAGCACGTGGCTAAGTAAGGGGCAGGGGCCAGGATTCAGGGGTCAGGGGGTAAAGCGCGGGCGCAGCCCGCACCTTCCCTGATCCCTGGATCCTGAATCCTGATCCCTGAAAAGTGAGCCTTAAGGCCTGGCGCGGCCAACCCCGCGCCAACCCTTAAACCTTACCCTCAGGAGAAACAACCATGGCATTCATTCGCGTCACCGATCTCGATCTGGCTGGCAAGCGGGTGTTCATCCGCGCCGACATGAACGTGCCGGTCAAGGACGGCAAGGTCACCTCGGACGCGCGCATCACGGCATCGATGCGCACCATCGAGCACTGCCTCAAGGCGGGCGCCAGGGTGATGGTCACTTCCCATCTCGGCCGTCCCACCGAAGGCGAGTTCAAGGAAGCGGATTCGCTGAAGCCGGTGGTCGACGTCATTGCGCAGAAGATTGGCAAGAACGTCCGCCTGATCCGTGAATGGACCGACGGCGGCTTCGACGTCGCCGAGGGCGAACTGGTGGTGCTGGAAAACTGCCGCGTCAACAAGGGCGAAAAGAAGAACGTCGACGAGACCGCCAAAAAATACGCCGCGCTGTGCGACGTCTTCGTGATGGACGCCTTCGGCACCGCGCACCGCGCCGAAGCCTCGACCCACGGCATTGCCAAGTTCGCGCCGGTGGCGGCGGCCGGCATCCTCTTGACCGAAGAGCTTGAGGCGCTGGAGAAAGCGCTGGCCAACCCGGCGCGGCCGATGGTCGCCATCGTCGGCGGCTCCAAGGTTTCCACCAAGCTGACCGTGCTGGAAGCGCTGGCCGAGAAATGCGAGCAGCTGGTGGTCGGCGGCGGCATCGCCAA
>JAJPEP010000072.1 GCA_021166845.1 Thiobacillus sp. | reverse complement strand
CTGTCCGCGCAGCAGGTGTCGGCTGAAATTTTACGCAAGATGAAGAAGACCGCCGAGGACTACCTGGGCGAGGAAGTGACCGAAGCCGTCATCACGGTGCCGGCCTACTTCAACGACAGCCAGCGCCAGGCCACCAAGGATGCCGGTCGCATCGCCGGCCTGGAAGTCAAGCGCATCATCAACGAGCCGACCGCGGCCGCGCTCGCCTTCGGCATGGACAAGAAGGAAGGCGACCGCAAGATCGCGGTGTACGACCTCGGCGGCGGCACTTTCGACATCTCCATCATCGAGATTTCCGAGATGGACGGCGAACACCAGTTCGAAGTGCTGTCGACCAACGGCGACACTTTCCTCGGCGGCGAGGACTTCGACCAGCGCCTGATCGACTATATCGCCGAGGAATTCAAGAAGGACCAGGGCGTCGATCTGAAGAAGGACGTGCTCGCGCTGCAGCGTCTGAAGGAGGCCGCTGAAAAGGCCAAGATCGAACTGTCGTCCGCGCAGCAGACCGAAGTCAACCTGCCCTACATCACCGCGGACGCCTCGGGCCCCAAGCACCTGGCGGTCAAGATCACGCGCGCCAAGTTCGAGGCGCTGGTGGAAGACCTGATCAAGCGCACCATCGAGCCCTGCAAGATGGCGCTGAAGGATGCCGGCCTGACCACCTCGCAGATCGACGACGTCATCCTGGTCGGCGGCCAGACCCGCATGCCCAAGGTGATGGACGCGGTGAAGGACTTCTTCGGCAAGGAACCGCGCCGCGACGTCAACCCGGATGAAGCCGTGGCCGTGGGCGCCGCGATCCAGGGTGGCGTGCTGCAGGGCGAAGTGAAGGACGTGCTGCTGCTCGACGTGACGCCGCTCTCCCTCGGCATCGAGACCCTGGGCGGCGTGATGACCAAGCTGATCCCGAAGAACACCACGATCCCGACCAAGGCCTCGCAGGTGTTCTCCACCGCCGAAGACAACCAGAGCGCGGTGACGGTACACGTGCTGCAGGGCGAGCGCGAAGTCGCTTCCGGCAACAAGAGCCTCGGCCAGTTCAACCTCACCGACATCCCGCCGGCGCCGCGCGGCATGCCGCAGATCGAGGTCACCTTCGACATCGACGCCAACGGCATCCTGCACGTGTCGGCCAAGGACAAGGCCAGCGGCAAGGAGAACAAGATCCGCATCCAGGCCAGTTCCGGCCTCTCCGAGGAGGAAATCCAGCGCATGGTGAAGGATGCCGAAGCCAATGCCGCCGAGGACCACAAAGCAGTCGAACTGGCGACCGTGCGCAACGCGGCGGACAGCATGATCCACTCGGTGAAGAAGTCACTCGCCGAATACGGGGACAAGGTGTCGGCCGATGAGAAGGCGGCAATCGAAACCGCGCTGAAGGAATGCGAGGAAGCCGTGCGCGAAGGCGACAAGGACACCATTGAAGCCAAGACCAATGCACTGGCCACCGCCAGCCACAAGCTTGCCGAGCAGATGTACCAGGGCGAGCAGGCCCAGGCGCAGCCGGGCGAAGCCGCCAGTGGCGGCGCCGGTTCGGCCGACGACAACGTGGTCGATGCCGAGTTCGAAGAGGTGAAGGACAAGTAAGGGGTCAGGGGTCGGGATTCAGGGATCAGGGAAGGTCGCGCGATGCGCGGCTTTCCCTTTTTCTACTGGATTCCGCCCCCGCCCTACCCTGAATCCTGACCCCTGAATCCTGACCCCTGCTATGAGCAAACGCGACTACTACGAAATCCTCGGCGTCGCCAAGAACGCCTCGGACGAAGACATCAAGAAGGCCTACCGCAAGCTGGCCATGAAGCACCATCCTGACCGCAACCCGGACGACAAAGGCGCGGAGGAAAAATTCAAGGAAGCCAAGCAGGCCTACGAGGTCCTGTCCGACCCGGACAAGCGCGCCACCTACAACCAGTTCGGCCACGCCGGCGTCGACCAGCAGGCTGGCATGGGTGGCGGTTATGGCGGGGGTGCGAGCGGATTTTCCGACGCCTTCTCCGATATCTTCGGTGATATTTTTGGCGGCGGCGGGGGCGGCGGCCGCCGCGACCGTGTCTATCGCGGCGCCGACCTGCGCTACAACCTGGAAATCGGGCTGGAAGAAGCTGCGCGCGGCACCGAAACCAAGATCCGCATTCCCTCCCTGGAAGAATGCGGCGTGTGTCACGGCAGCGGGGCCAAGCCCGGTACCTCGCCGACCACCTGCACCACCTGCGGCGGGCATGGCCAGGTGCGCATCCAGCTGGGCTTTTTCTCGGTGCAGCAGACCTGCCCGCGCTGCGGCGGTACCGGCAAGATGGTGGCCGACCCCTGCACGGCCTGTCATGGCGAAGGCCGCGTCAAGAAACACAAGACCCTGTCGGTGAAGATCCCCGCCGGGGTCGACAGCGGCGACCGCATCCGTCTGGGCGGCGAGGGCGAAGCCGGGGTCAACGGCGGTCCGTCGGGCGACCTCTATGTGGTGATCCATCTCAAGGACCACCCGGTATTCAAGCGCGACGGCGACGATCTGCATTGCGAAATGCCGATCAGCTTCGCCACCGCCGCACTGGGCGGCGAGGTTGAAATTCCCACCCTGGAAGGCCATGCAAAGATCAAGATCCCGGCAGAAACGCAGTCCGGAAAAGTGTTCCGCCTGCGCGGCAAGGGCATCAAGGGCGTGCGCAGCCATGCCCCCGGCGACCTGCTGTGCCACATGCAGATCGAAACGCCGGTGAATCTGTCCGAGCGCCAGAAGGAATTGCTGCGCGAGCTGGAGAGCCTGAGCCCGGGACGCAACAACAACCCGCGCGCGCAGTCGTTCATGGACAAGGTCAAGGCGTTTTTCGAGTAGCAAGCCCTCAGGTTCTGCGGCCACCCGCGGCCCGGAGCAGGTAGTATGGCGACGGCGCCCGATGCCCCGGCCGGGTCGGATTGCCAGCCGGCCCGCCGTGCAGGGTGTTTCTCACATCAACCGGCCGACAGAAGGAGATGGTTCGTGCGCAAACCTTCATTAATCGCGGCGAGCTGCGCCGCTTTGCTCACCTTTCCCGCGATCGCGGCAGAGGCGCCCGTTGTTATCAAAATCCCCAGGCTCACCGTCGAGGCTTCGGGAAAAATCGCCCATGCCGCGATGGAGGCCTGCCGCAAGGAGGGCATCCAGATCGGCGTAACCGTGGTCGACCGCAGCGGCGACGCCATGGTGACGCTGCGCGACACGCTGGCGCCGCGCATCACCCTGGAGATCAGCCGGCAGAAGGCCTACACGGCGGTCAACTTCAATGCGGCCACCTCAAGCATGGAAAACCGCTTTACTCAACCGTTCTCGGTCGGCAAGATCGATGGCCTGGTGTTTTCCGCCGGCGGCGTGCCGATCGAGGCCGCCGGCAACATCATCGGCGCAGTCGGAATCTCCGGCGCGGCGACCGGTGAGCAGGACGAGGCCTGTGCCCGTGCCGGAATCAAGGCAATCCAGTTCGAACTGGAAACCGCGGATCTCTGATCCGGCATCTGGGAGATATTCTTCAGCCAGCGCCGAGTGGGGCCCGCCTGCCAGACCACCCGGTTTGTCTGGCCCTTGCGATCCCATTTTCAGACTGCCGGCATGGCGTGCATCGAATCCCGGACGACGGACACGGTATGATTCGCGCCCCAACCGCCGCCTGATAGCCTGATGCCTGCCGATCCCCTGACGACAAGCCGGCAGCCCCTTCCATGACTGACCTCTTTCACAGCGAATACGCGATCGATTTCGAGCGCCGTTTTGGCGGCGTGCGCCGGCTCTACGGCACGGCTGCCTTCGAGCGCTTCCAGCTGGCGCATGTGTGCGTCATCGGCATCGGCGGCGTCGGGGCCTGGACCGCAGAGGCGCTGGCGCGCTCCGCCATCGGCCGGCTTACCCTGATCGACCCCGACCATCTGGCCGAGTCCAACATCAACCGGCAGATCCATGCGCTGACGCACGAACTCGGCAAGTCCAAGGTCGAAGCCATGAAAGCGCGCATCCATGCGATCAATCCGCGCTGCCAGGTCAGCTGCGTGGATGCGTTTCTCACGCCCGAGAATGTCGCCGGGCTGCTGGCGGAAAGTTTCGATTACGTGGTGGATGCCATCGACAGCGCCCGTGCCAAGACCGCACTGATCATCCACTGCCGCCGCCAGCGCATCAGGCTGGTGTGCGTCGGCGCCGCCGGCGGCCAGAGCGACCCCTGCCGGGTGCAGCTGGCCGACCTCGCCCGCACCACAGAAGATCCCCTGCTGTCCAAGGTGCGTGCCAGCCTGCGCCGCGAGCATGGATTTCCGCGCGAGCCGGGTAAAAAATTCGGCATCGACTGCGTGTATTCAACCGAACCCCTCACCTATCCGAGCGCCGAGGGCTGCGTGTGCTACGAACGTCCCGAGGACGCCCACCTGCATGGGCTCAATTGCGCCGGATTCGGATCTTCGGTGTGCGTCACCGCCAGCTTCGGTTTGCGGGCGGCTGCGCACGTGCTGAACAAGCTGGCCGCACGGGCCGGATAAGGCATTCGCCTGGTCCCGCCAGGCGACAGGGGCTTGAACGCCTCAGTGGCGGGCGGACGCGAACAACCGGAAAAAATTCTGCGTCGTGATTTCACCCACCGCCTCGGCGGTGATGCCGCGTACCCGCGCGATTTCTTCCGCCACGTGCTTGACATAGCCGGGCTGGTTGGTCTGTCCGCGATGCGGCACCGGCGCCAGATACGGCGAATCGGTCTCGATCAGCATGCGCTCCAGCGGGATGGCCGCCGCCACCTCGCGCAGCGCCTTGGCATTCTTGAATGTGATGATGCCGGAAAACGAAATGTAAAAACCCTGTTCGATCGCAGCTTCGGCCACTTCCAGGCTTTCGGTGAAGCAGTGCATCACCCCGCCCGCCTCGCCGGCCTGCTCCTCGCGCATGATGCGCAGGGTGTCGTCGGCCGCGGCGCGGGTGTGGATCACCAGGGGCTTCCGGCACGCACGCGCGGCTCGGATATGGGTGCGGAAACGCTCGCGCTGCCATTCGAGATCGCCGCCGAGCCGGAAATAATCCAGCCCGGTCTCGCCGATCGCCACCACCTTCGGGTGATCGGCCAGCGCGACCAGTTCCGTCACCGTCGGCTCGGTGCAGCCCTCGTGGTCGGGATGCACTCCGACCGAGGCATAGACATTGGGATGCGCCTCGGCCAGCGCGCGGATCTCGGGGAATTTTTCCAGCTCCACGCTGATGCACAGCGCGTGGCTCACCTGGTTGGCCGCCATGAGGTCGAACACCTCGGGCAACTTGCCGGCGAGATCAGGGAAATTGATGTGGCAGTGGGAATCGATATACATGCGGTGCCTGTACACCGCACGGGGCGGCGCTACATAGTATGAGTGGGACGCACCGATTTTAACGAACCGCCGAGAAAACCTTCAATCTTGTTTTGCGCCGCCTTGCCGCTTTCGTTGAAGGCGAACTGTACGCCCACGCCCTGGGTGCGGCCGCCATGCGCGCCCGAGGGCGTCAGCCACACCACCTTGCCCGACACCGGCAGCCTGACGGGGTCGTCCATCAGGGTGAGCAGCATGAACACTTCCTCCCCCATCTTGTAGCTTTTGTTGGTGGGAATGAACAGCCCGCCGCCCTTGATGAAAGGCATGTAGGCCGCAAACAGCGCGGATTTTTCCTTGATCGACAGGGAAAGCACGCCGGGGCGGACGGGTGCCGCGACATCATTGACTGCTGCATTCATAATCGTATCTCTTCAATCAAACAGTTGCCGGTACTGAATCAGCCAGGCTTCCAGCTGCAGGCTGCGGTTGAGCGGATGGGCCAGCGTCCGGCCTTCGTTCGCCTGCATTCTTGCGAGCGCCAGCAGTTTCGCCAGATCGGCCTTTTTCCCCAGCCGCGCCAGCACCTCTGAAAAATCGCGGTTGAACTGCACGCTGCCCTGCAACTTGACCGCCAGCAAATCACCCAGCCACTTGTATGTCACGTTGTGCCAGGTCTGCGGACCGACCGTTTTGAAACGGTCGCCCAGCGTCACCGGATCAAGCAGGTCGGGACGCGCCAGGCCTTCCAGCACGCTGCGGCGCTCATCCAGCTCGCCGCTGTCGGCCCAGCGCTGTGCGTCGAGCGGCGTGCCGCCGGAGAGCGCCAGCAGGTTCTTCGCATCGTCCACACCCTGTCCTGCCAGCCACTGCACCGCCTGATCGATTGGCGGCAGGCCGATGTCGAGCCGGGTGCAGCGGCTGCGGATGGTCGGCAGCAGCCGTCGCGGTTGATCCGAGACCAGCACGAACATTGTATGTAACGGCGGCTCCTCCAATACCTTTAACAGGGCATTGGCGGCCGCCAGGTTGAGGCTGTCGGCCGGATTGACCAGCACCACCCGAAACCCGGCACGGTAGGTGGAAAGCTGGACGTAATCGACCGCCTCGCGCGCCTGGTCGACCTCGATGGCGGTGGCCATCCGGGTCTCGCCTTCCTTGCCGGTTTTCTCCTGCAGGGTGACCAGCCGAAAATCAGGATGCCCGCCGGTGCCGAACCAGTGGCAGGCGGGGCACGTGCCACAGGCCGCGCCGTCGGCGAGCGGCGCTTCGCACAGCAGGGCCTGCGCCCACGCCAGGGCCAGCGCGCCTTTGCCCACCCCACGCGGGCCGGCCAGCAGCAGGGCCTGGGCGGGACGTCCACGGCCCGCCAGCAAGCGCTGCCAGGGCGCCTCCAGCCAGGGATACGGCGCGCTCACGTCAGCCCCTGCAGCAGCTGGCCGATTTCGGTCTGCAATTGGGCGATGCTATGCCGCGCATCCAGCACGCGAATGCGGCCGGGGTCGGCCTGCGCGCGCTCGAGGTAGGCGTTGCGCACGCGGCTGAAAAAGCTGTCGGCCTCGCGCTCGAAACGGTCGGCGGTGCGTGCGGCCGAGCGGCGCGCCTCCGCCACCGCCGGCGGCACGTCGAACAGCAGGGTGAGGTCGGGCTGAAAGCCGCGCTGCACCCAGGCTTCCAGCGCGGCGACGCGTTCCGCGGCGATGCCGCGCCCGCCGCACTGGTAGGCGTAGCTGGCATCGGTGAAGCGATCGGAAACCACCCACGCGCCGCGCGCCAGCGCCGGCAGGATCAGACGCGCCAGGTGCTCCCGGCGCGCGGCGAACATCAGCAGCAGTTCGGTGTCGGCGTCCATCTCCTGATGCAGCAGAAGTTCGCGCAGGGTTTCGCCGAGCGGAGTGCCGCCGGGCTCGCGGGTGACGATGACCTCGTGGCCCTGCCGGCGCAGCCAGTCCGCGACGAAATCCAGATGGGTGCTCTTGCCGGCGCCGTCTACGCCTTCGAGGGTAATGAATTTTCCGGATGCTGTCATCGCTGGTAGCGGTTCACTGCGCGGTTGTGCGCGTCGAGGTTGCGGGAAAATATATGAGTGCCGTCATTGCGCGAGACGAAATACAGGGCATCGGTTCTGGCCGGGTTGAGCGCAGCCTGGATCGCCGCCTCGCTGGGCATCGCAATCGGCGTCGGCGGCAGGCCGATGCGGGTGTAGGTGTTGTAGGGCGTATCGGTTTGCAGGTCGATGCGGCGGAGGTTGCCGTCGAAGCGCTCGCCCAGTCCGTAGATCACGGTGGGGTCGGTTTGCAGGCGCATCCCCAGCCGGAGCCGGTTGATGAACACCCCGGCAATGGTCGGACGCTCGAACGCCGCGCCGGTTTCCTTTTCCACGATCGACGCCATGATGAGCGCTTCATACGGGGTGCGATACGGCAGGCCCGGCGCGCGGGTTTCCCAGGCGGCCATGAGCTTTTCCCGCTGCAGGCGATAGGCGTGGCGCAGCACGTTGAGGTCGGACGAATGCGGTGCGTAGGAATAGGTATCGGGGAAGAAAAGGCCTTCAGGATGGCTTTGCTCGGCGCCGATCGTCTGCAGCAGCTCGGCATCGCTCATGCCGGCGCTGTCATGCTTCAACAGCGGCTGCGCGGCAAGGGCCGCGCGCACCTCGCGCCAGTTCCAGCCTTCGATGAACTGGACGATGGCCTGCGAGACTTCGCCGCGCTGGATCTTGCCGTAGAGCTCCAGCGGCGTCAGCGGCCTGTCGAGCGTATACACGCCGACCTTGAGCGTCCCCGCCTTGCCGAGCACGCGGCCGAGCAGCCAGAACGCCTGCGCATTGCCGATCACGCCTTCGCGCTCCAGCATCGCGCTCAAGCTCCGCAAATGGGTGCCGGGAACCACGTTGATGGTCTTCGGCAGGGGCTCGATGCGCAGGGGCTGGTTGGCGTACCAGGCCAACCAGCCGGCCAGCAGCAGCGCGGCCAGCGCGGCCAGCACGAACAATCGCTTAATCGACTTCATCATCCAGGGCGGTTTTCAAAGTATCGGTCCAGCCCGCGGGCGACCAGGTCACGTCATCCAGGCGGGCCACGCGGCGCACCCCGATGATGCTGTTGCAGATCATCACTTCATCGGCAGCGAGTATAGCGTCTGGCGACAGGCAGACGATATGGGCGGGGATGCCGCGACGCGCCAGGGCACGCAGCAGCCGCGCCCTGGCCACGCCGGCCACCCCGCTCTGACTCAGATCCGGGGTGAACAGTTCGCCCGCCTTCGCAATCAGGAGATTGCTCGTCACGCCGCCGATCACAGCGCCGCTGTCGTCGCACAGCAGCCCTTCGAAAATTTCGGGGTCGTCCCATTCCGCCCGCGCCAGCACGTTCTCCAGCCGGTTCAGGTGCTTGATCCCGGCCAGCCGCGGTTGCCGCGCCAGACGCAGGCTGCACCAGCGCGCCGCGATGCCGGCTGGCGAATCGGGCTTGGCATGCGGCGGCAGCGCCGCGGACAGCACGATGCGCGTGCAGGCCGGGTCCTGCGGCGGCGCATAGCCGCGCGCACCCGCTCCGCGCGTAAGCATGATCTTGGCGACGCCCTCCCCGGCAGCGGCCACCCGACAGACCTCGGCGCGCAATCCGGCTTCGTCGGGGCAGGCCAGTGCCAGCGCCGCACAGTCGGCCGCCAGCTTGGCGTACTGGTCGCGCCACCACAACGGCTGTCCGGCCCGCGTACGCAGCGTGCGGAAGACACCGTCGCCGTAGGCCAGGCCGCGGTCCAGCGCGTTCACGGTTTCTGCGGGCAGGCCATTGACCAGAATCATGGTTCAAGCGCGCGCAGCAGGCCGCGGGCCTTGGCGCGGGTTTCGTCAAGTTCGCGCGCGGCGACGGAGTCGGCCACGATGCCGGCGCCGGCGCGGAAGCTCAACGCGCGTTCGCGCAGCAGGAAACTGCGGATCAGGATGTTGAAATCGAAGCTGCCGTCGCGGTTGATGTAACCGACGCTGCCGGTATAGCTGCGGCGCGGCGTCTGCTCCAGTTCATGAATGATCTGCATGGTGCGCACCTTGGGACAACCGGTGATGGTGCCGCCCGGAAACACCGCGCGCAACGCATCGAGCACGCGCATCCCTTCGCGCAACTGCCCGCAGACGGTGGATTCGATGTGGTGCACGTGGCGGTAGCTGGCGATTTCCATCAGTGCCGCCACCTTCACGCTGCCGGGCTCGCACACCCGCCCCAGATCATTGCGCTCCAGGTCGACCAGCATGACGTGTTCGGCGCGTTCCTTGGGATGCGCCTGCAGGCGTGCGCGCAGCGCAGCGTCTTCCACGGCATCTTCGCTTCTGGGATGGGTGCCGGCAATCGGCCGCGTTTCCAGGCGGCCGCTGGGGTCGAGACGGACCAGCCGTTCGGGCGACGAACTCACGATCGCCCATTCATCCATCTGCAGAAGCGCCGAAAACGGCGCGGGATTTTTCTGCATCAGCCGCGCGAACAGCGATGCGGGCGCAACCGGGGCGCCGAATTCGGCCTGCCAGCCACGCGACAAATTGACCTGGAACACATCGCCGGCACGGATGCAGGCCTGGATGCGCGCGACGCCCGCCAAAAAAACAGCAGGGTCGTCCTCATGCAGGATGGCGATCTTCGGCAAAGCGGGGATGGGGGGCAGCGCCCGCGCCAGGTCGCGCGCCATGCTGTCGATCAGCGCGTGCCGGCCGGATTCGGCCACCAGCACGCAACGCCCGTTGTGGCGGTCGAACAGGATGGCCGCCGGGATGCGGGTCAGCCAGGCAAGGGGGAAATCGGCATCCCCGGCCAGCCCCACGCTGGGCTCGAACAGCCCGCCCAGCTCATACGCGAACGCGCACAGCCAGCCGCCGCTAAACGGCAGGCCGTGGTCGAACCGGGCGGAGCGGAGCGGTTGAAGCTGCATCGCCGGATGCGCCTGCAATCCGCGCAGGCCATCGGCAGCGGCGATGTGCGTGGTGTCCTGCGGAAACGCAAACAGCACATCCCAGCCGGTGTCGCCGCTGCCGAGAAACAGGCCGGGATAACGCTGCGGATCGGATGCCTGAAGCCGGACCAGATCAGGCCGCGGTTGCCCGGCCTGCAACGGCCATTCCCGGATCTCGGGCGTGGCCAGGCGGTCCGCGATGAAGGTCAAGCGCGTTTGAAGACCAGCGAGCCGTTGGTGCCGCCAAACCCGAAGTTGTTCTTGAGCGCAAAGTCGATCTTCAGGTCACGCGCGGTGTTGGCGCAGTAATCGAGATCGCACTCCGGGTCTTGCGAGAAGATATTGATGGTCGGCGGCGACACCTGATGATGCACTGCCAGCACGGTGAATACCGACTCGACGCCGCCGGCGCCGCCCAGCAGGTGGCCGGTCATCGACTTGGTCGAGTTGACCACCGTCTTGTAGGCCGCGTCGCCCAGCGCGAGCTTGATCGCATCGGTTTCATTCTTGTCGCCCATCGGCGTCGAGGTGCCGTGCGCGTTGATGTAATCGATCTGGTCGGCATTGACGCCGGCATCGCGCATCGCATTCAGCATCGAACGTCTGGGCCCGTCGGTGCTCGGCGACGTCACATGGTAGGCGTCGCCGCTCATGCCAAAGCCCACCACCTCGGCGTAGATCTTTGCCCCACGCTTTTTGGCGTGCTCGTACTCTTCGAGCACCAGCACGCCGGCGCCCTCGCCCAGCACGAAGCCGTCGCGATCCTTGTCCCACGGACGGCTGGCGGTAGCCGGGTCGTCGTTGCGGGTGGACAGCGCGCGTGCGGCGGCGAAGCCGCCCAGGCCCAGCGGCGACGTCGCGCACTCGGCGCCGCCGGCGACCATCACGTCGGCATCGCCATGCTCGATCATGCGGGCGGACAGACCCACCGCATGCAGGCCGGTGGTGCAGGCGGTGACGACCGCCAGGTTGGGACCTTTTATCCCGTACAGGATGGAAAGGTTGCCGGAAATCATGTTGATGATGGAGCCCGGAATGAAGAAAGGGGAAATCTTCCTTGGGCCGGATTCCATCAGCAGGGTGTGGGTCTCCTCGATCAGCGGCAGGCCGCCGATCCCGGAACCGATATTGATGCCGATGCGCTCGGCGTTGGCTTCGGTAACCTCGATGCCAGAATCCCGTATCGCCTGAATGCCGGCGGCCACGCCGAACTGGATGAAGACATCCATGCGACGCGCTTCTTTCGGGTTGAGATATTGCGCAACGTCAAAATCCTTGACCTCGCCCGCAATCTGCGAGGTGAAAGGTGAAGGATCGAAACGGGTAATCCGGGCGATTCCGCTACGTCCGGAAACCAGGTTGTCCCAGGCTTCCGGTATGGTATTGCCGACCGGGGAGACGATCCCCAGCCCGGTGACGACGACGCGACGTTTGGACAAAACGCAGTCCTCTTGACTGGGGTGAACGATCAGCTCGAATGGCTGTTGACGTAATCAATCGCCTGCTGGACGGTGGTGATCTTTTCTGCGTCCTCGTCGGGAATCTCGCAGCCGAATTCTTCTTCCAGCGCCATCACCAGTTCGACCGTATCGAGCGAGTCAGCGCCCAGGTCACCGACGAAGGAAGACTCGTTCTTGATGTCTGCCTCATTGACGCCCAGTTGCTCGGCGACGACTTTAATTACACGCGCTACGTTTTCCATTACTGATCCTCTCTTGAAATTAGGCTTCAACAAATTGAAGCCCGGGAAAATAAAACTTCGCGATTCTACCAAACTTTGTTTGGCGGCTATGCCATGTACATTCCGCCGTTGACATGCAGGGTGGCGCCGGAAATATAGCCCGCTGCGGGCGACGCCAGAAACGCGACGGCCTGCGCGATGTCCTCGGCGGCGCCGAGCCGACCCAGCGGAATGTGGGCCAGCAGCGCCTGCCGCTGCGCGTCCGGCAGCGCGCGCGTCATGTCGGTGTCGATGAAGCCCGGCGCCACGCAGTTGACGGTGATGTTGCGGCTGCCGACCTCGCGCGCCAGCGACTTGGTGAAGCCCATGATGCCGGCCTTGGCCGCGCTGTAGTTGGTCTGCCCGGCGTTGCCCATCGCGCCCACCACCGAAGCAATGGAAATGATGCGCCCGCCGCGCGCCTTCATCATCGCACGCAGCACCGCGCGCGAGAGACGAAACACGGAAGTGAGGTTGGTCGCCAGAATGTCGTCCCACTCCTCGTCCTTCATCCGCATCAAGAGGTTGTCGCGGGTGATGCCGGCGTTGTTGACCAGAAGGCCGATGTCGCCGAACTGCGCAGTAATCGCTGCGATTATGGCGTCGACCTCGACAGCGTCGGTGACGTTGAGCTTCATCCCGCTGCCCTGGATATCGGCTGCGGCAAGATAATCGCCGATTGCCTGCGCGCCCTTGTCGCTGGTGGCGGTGCCGATCACGGTGGCGCCCGCCTGGCCGAGTGCCAGCGCGATCGCCTGGCCGATTCCACGGCTGGCGCCGGTCACTAACGCCACCTGTCCTTCAAGATTCGCGCCAGGCGCGAGGCGTCCTTGCATGGTGTCTCCTTTATGATCTTTATTGACTGAGTGCGGCCGCGAGGCTGGCTTCGTCCACCAGCGCCACCGCCGGCAGGCTGTCGTCGATGCGCTTGGCGAGGCCCGCCAGCACCTTGCCGGGGCCGCATTCGATCACGCGCCCGATGCCGGCGGCCTTCAGCGCCTGCACGGTCTCGACCCAGCGCACCGGCGTGTGCAATTGCTTCGCCAGCGCGGCACGGATCGCGTCGGGCTCGGCATGGCTTTGCACATCGGTGTTGTGCAGCACGGGAAGCGCCGGGGTCGCGATCGCCACGCTCTGCAGATGCGCCAGCAGCTTCTCGGCGGCCGGCAGCATCAGCGACGAGTGCGACGGCACGGAAACCGGCAGCGGCAGCGCGCGTTTGGCGCCTTTTTCCTTCGCCAGCGCCATCGCGCGCTCGACTGCGGCCTTGTTGCCTGCGATCACCACCTGGCCGGGCGAGTTCAGATTCACCGCCTCGACCACTTCGCCCATTGCCGCCTCGCTGCAGACCGCGCGCACGGCATCGTCGTCCAGGCCCAGGATCGCCGCCATGGCGCCGACACCTTCGGGCACCGCCGCCTGCATCGCCTCGGCGCGGAAACGCACCAACCTGATCGCGTCAGCGAAATTCAGCACCCCGGCTGCCACCAGCGCGGCATATTCGCCGAGGCTGTGTCCCGCCAGCAGCGCCGGCGTCGCGCCGCCTGCGGCCTGCCACACGCGCCAGACGGCGACATCGGCCGCCAGCATGGCGGGCTGGGTATTGGCCGTCTGGTTGAGCAGCTCGGATGGGCCGTCGGCGACCAGCGCCCAAAGGTCCTGGCCGAGCGCGTCGGACGCTTCGGCAAAGGTGGCGCGCACTTCGGCGCGATCGCCCCACCCGGCCATCATGCCGACCGATTGCGAGCCCTGCCCGGGGAAAACGAAAGCCAGTTTCATCAAAGGTCTTCCTAGTATTTGAGGAGCGCGGAGCCCCAGGTAAAGCCGCCGCCAAAGGCTTCCATCAACACCGTCTGGCCGCGCCGGATGCGGCCGTCGCGCACCGCCACATCGAACACAAGCGGGACCGAGGCGGCCGAGGTGTTGCCATGGCCGGCCACGGTGGTGACAACGTGATCCATGCTCATGCCAAGCTTTTTCGCGGTGGCGGAAATGATGCGGATGTTCGCCTGGTGCGGCACCAGCCAGTCGATATCGGACTTCTGCAAGCCGTTGGCTTCCAGCGTTTCGTCGACGATGCGGTCGAGCGTGTTGACCGCCATCTTGAACACGGGATTGCCTTCCATCCGCATCAGCGGAGGCTCCTTCATGCCGGTCGAAGGGCCGGTGGTGGTGCGCAGCAATTCCTTGTGGCGGCCGTCGGCATGAATGTGGGTGGCGATGATGCCCAGCTCGCTCGACGCCCCCACCACCACCGCACCCGCGCCGTCGCCCCACAGGATGCAGTTGCCGCGGTCATTCCAGTCGGTGATGCGCGACAGGGTTTCCGCGCCGATCACCAGAACGTGTCTGGCCGCGCCGGTCTTGATGAACTGGTCGGCCACGCTCAGGGCATAGATAAAGCCGCTGCACACCGCCTGCAGGTCGAACGCCGGGCGGCCGTTGGTCATGCCGAGCTTGGACTGCACGATGCAGGCGGTGCTGGGAAAAACCAGGTCGGGCGTGGTGGTGGCGACCAGCAGCAGATCGATGTCATCCACCGCCAGACCCGCCGCGTCGAGCGCGGCGCGCGCCGCCTGGGTGGCCAGGTCGCTGGTGAATTCGCCCTCGGCGGCAATATGTCGTTCGCGGATGCCGGTGCGATCGACGATCCATTGGTCATTCGTATCGATCAGCTTTTCGAGATCGGCATTGGTGAGGATGCGGGCCGGCAGGTAACTGCCGGTGCCAAGAATGCGGGAATAGGTCAAGCGGCCACCCGTTGCAGGAGTTGGATCTGGTCGGTAATGCGCTTCAGCACGTTGTTGCGGACTTCATCGCTGGCGGTTTCGATGGCGTGCTCGAATGCGAAAGAATCGGCCGAGCCATGGCTTTTCACCACCACGCCTTTCAGCCCCAACAGCGTGGCGCCGTTGTAGCGGCGGGGGTCGAGCCGCCGCTTGAAGGCATTCAGCACCGGCAACGCAATCAGTCCCGCGATGCGGGTCAGCGCATTGCGCTTGAACTCGGCACGTAGCGTACTGGAAACCATCTTGGCCAGCCCTTCGGAGGCCTTCAGGGTGACATTGCCGACAAAACCGTCGCACACCACCACGTCGGTGGTGCCCTTGAAAATGTCGTCGCCTTCAACGTTTCCGTAGAAGTTCAGGTGGCTGTCGCGCAGCAGTTCGCCGGCGCGTTTGACCATTTCATTGCCCTTGATGGCTTCCTCGCCAATGTTCAGCAGACCGACGCTCGGATTCGGCTTGTGCTCCACCGCCGACACCAGCATCGCGCCCATGATGCCGAACTGCAGCAGATTGTCGGCGGTGCAATCGACGTTCGCACCCATGTCCAGTACCAGCGCGTGCCCCTTGACCGTCGGCATCACGGCGGCAATGGCGGGGCGGTCGATGCCGGGGAGCGTCTTCAGGACGAAACGCGCGGTCGCCATCAGGGCGCCGGTGTTGCCGGCCGACACGCAGGCATCGGCTTCGCCGGACTTCACGAGATCGATGGCCACCCGCATGGAGGAATCCTTTTTGCCGCGCAGCGCCAGCGCGGGCGCCTCGTCCATCGCCACCACCTGGCTGGCGTGGCGCACGATGAGACGCGGGCTGGCCTTGGCACGACGTGCCTTGAGTTCAGCCGCGATGATGTCCTGCGGCCCGACAAGAATCACATTCAGATCAGGATGACGCGCAAGACACTGGATCGCCGCCGGAACCGTGACATGGGGACCGTGGTCGCCCCCCATGACGTCAATGGCGACGGTGATGTTTCTCATGCGGCCGGAATCGTTAGCCGGGTTGAATGCGCCAGGCCGGAGTCATCAAACCTCCGGTGCAATCAAACCGTGGCGCGTCGGGAAATTATTCGCCTTTAGCCTTGACGACCTTGCGGCCACGATAAAAGCCGTTGGGGCTGATATGGTGGCGCAGGTGCACTTCACCCGTGGTCGGCTCGATGCCCAGTTGCGGGCTGGTCAGAAAATCGTGCGAGCGGTGCATGCCGCGCTTGGACGGGGATTTTTTGTTCTGCTGGACTGCCATTTCTTGCTCCTTAAATTCCGTTGCACCCAACCGGGTGCATTAAAAATCACTACACCCCAGGGACGGGGCATTCACCTTCCGCGTGCATGGTCGCCAGCGGCAGGCTCAACAACACTTCATCCTCAACCAGATCGACCAGATTCAAGGTCTCACCGGCCTGGATTGCGTCACTGCCAGGCAACGCATCCAGTCGTTCCATCTCGGCCTCGTTGCGCGCCAGATACAGCGTGCGTTCGACATCAACCTTATACGGCATGCTGACCAGACAGCGATGGCAGGGCAATTCCACCTCGCCGCTGACCATCAACTGCAGGGACAGGCTGCCCCGCTGATCCACGCGCCCGACGACTCGACAGAACAGCGTGCCTTGCGTACATTCATGGGCCAGACGCGGAAACGCAGCCACGTCGGACCGGGTTTCCCACGACTGTCCATCCCTGCAAAAACGCCATGGATCGACCTCGATTGGCTGAAGCATGACAGATTTAAACATGACGCACCCAGTAAACATGGCCAGCAACAATAGCCAGCAATGATATGATTTCGCGTTCTTTTTGTCAAAGAAACCCCAGCCTTCCCAACGTCAGGCGAGCCCATGCTTAAGAAAATTCTGGTCGCCAACCGGGGCGAAATTGCTGTCCGCATCGTGCGCGCCTGCGCCGAACTGGGCATCAAGTCGGTCGCCATCTATACCGATGCCGACCGCCACGCGCTGCACGTCAAGAAAGCCGACGAGGCCTACCACATCGGCAAGGACCCGATTCTCGGCTATTTGAACGCGCACACGCTGGTCAACCTGGCGGCCGCCTCCGGCTGCGACGCGCTGCATCCGGGCTACGGCTTTCTCTCCGAGAAT
>JAJPEP010000070.1 GCA_021166845.1 Thiobacillus sp. | reverse complement strand
CCGAACATCGGCAGCTTCCACATGTACCAGTACGAGTCCATCATGTGCTCGGGCTCGATGTGCTCGATCGCCGGGTTCCAGCCCTTCTTCACGAGGTACTCGACCTGGGCCTTGATGCTGGCCGCATCCATCGCGGGCAGGTAGGAGAAGGTCTCGAATTTGCGGCTGGCGGGATCGCTCAGACGGCTCTTGTAATCCATCACTTCAGACATTTCATTACCTTTCAGATTAGGGGTAGGGGTCAGGGGCCGGGGGTCAGGGACGGTGCGGCTGCGCCGCGCGCTTTTCCCTGAATCCTGATCCCTGAATCCTGCTTACTTGTGGGCGACGTCCAGCTTGTCGACGGTATCGAACTCGAACTTGATCTCCTTCCACGTTTCCATGGCGATCTTCAGTTCGGGGCTGTTCGCGGCGGCGGCGGTCAGGATGTCCTTGCCTTCCTTCTCGAGCTGGCGGCCCTGGTTGCGGGCTTCCACGCAGGCTTCCAGCGCGACGCGGTTGGCGGCGGCGCCGGCGGCGTTGCCCCAGGGGTGGCCGAGCGTGCCGCCACCGAACTGCAGCACCGAGTCGTCGCCGAAGATGTTTACCAGCGCGGGCATGTGCCACACGTGGATGCCGCCGGAGGCGACCGGCATCACGCCGGGCATCGAGCCCCAGTCCTGGTCGAAGAACAGGCCGCGCGAACGGTCTTCCTTGATGAACTTGTCGCGCATGGTGTCGATCCAGCCCAGGGTCGCGTCGCGGTCGCCTTCCAGCTTGCCGACGACGGTGCCGGAGTGCAGGTGGTCGCCGCCCGACAGGCGCAGCACCTTGGTCAGCACGCGGAAGTGGATGCCGTGGTGCGGGTTGCGGTCGAGCACGGCGTGCATGGCGCGGTGGATGTGCAGCAGCATGCCGTTGTCGCGACACCAGTTGGCCAGGCCCGTGTTGGCGGTCAGGCCGCCGGTCAGGTAGTCGTGCATGATAATCGGTGCGCCGATTTCCTTGGCGAACTCGGCACGCTTGTACATCTCTTCCGGAGTCGGCGCGGTGACATTTAGATAATGGCCCTTGCGCTCGCCGGTTTCGCGCTGCGCCTTCATCGTGGCTTCGTGCACGAAGGCGAAGCGGTCGCGCCAACGCATGAACGGCTGGCTGTTGACGTTCTCGTCGTCCTTGGTGAAGTCGAGACCGCCGCGCAGGCATTCGTACACGGCGCGGCCGTAGTTCTTGGCCGACAGGCCCAGCTTCGGCTTGATGGTGCAGCCCAGCATCGGACGGCCGTACTTGTTCATGCGGTCACGCTCGACCTGGATGCCGGCGGGCGGGCCGCCGCAGGTCTTGACGTAGGCGATCGGGAAGCGGATGTCTTCCAGGCGCAGGGCGCGCAGCGCCTTGAAGCCGAACACGTTGCCGACCAGCGAGGTCAGCACGTTGACGACCGAACCTTCTTCGAACAGGTCGATCGGGTAGGCCACGAATGCGTAAAAGCAGGTGTCGTCGCCCGGCACGTCTTCGATGCGGTAGGCGCGGCCCTTGTAGTAGTCGAGGTCGGTCAGCAGATCGGTCCACACCGTGGTCCAGGTGCCGGTCGACGACTCGGCGGCCACCGCAGCGGCGACTTCCTCGCGATCCACGCCCGGCTGCGGGGTGATCTTGAAGCAGGCCAGCAGGTCGGTGTCCAGCGGGGTGTATTCCGGGGTCCAGTACGTCTGCCGGTATTCCTTCACACCGGCGTTATAGGTTTTAACAGCCATGATTTCCTCCTACAGAAAGGGGTGGTTATCCGTGCAACGCCCCAGCGGCCTGACACGATGGGACGCATCTTGCAGGAGTCGAATCATCAATAACAGTCGATATTATCTATTCCAAGAATAGACAAATATCTATGATAGATTCTCCGTTGGGTGCGCTGTGCGCACCGATTCGCGTCGAGCCGGTGCGCGCAGCGCACCCTACATAACCGGACTTTCCCTTATCGATATGCGCCATCACACCACCTTCCGCCAGCTGGAAATCTTCGAAGCCATCGCCCGCCTCGGCAGCTTCACCCGCGCCTCCGAAGAGCTGTTTCTTTCCCAGCCCACCGTTTCCATGCAGATGAAAAAACTGGCCGACATGATCGGCGCGCCGCTGATCGAGCAGGTCGGCAAGAAAATCCGCCTCACCGCCGACGGCCAGGAACTGGCGAGGGCCACCCGTGAAATCTTCACCATCCTCGACCGCTACACCATGTCGGTGGATGAGCGGCGCGGGCTCAAGCAGGGGAAACTCAGCCTGATGGCGATCACCACCGCCTCCTATTTCGCGCCGCGCCTTTTGGGCGAATTCGTCAAGCTGTATCCCGGCATCGACGTGTCCTTGCGCGTCACCAACAAGGAACAGGTGCTGGCCAGCATCGCCGACAACCTCGACGACCTGTACTTCCTCGGCCAGCCGCCGGAAGACATCGACGTCGTCGCCACCCCCATCATGGACAACCCCATCGTCGTGCTCGCCGCGCCCGATCACCCGCTGGCGGGCAAGAAGAAAATCACCCTGGAACGTCTGGCAAGGGAGCCCTGGCTGATGCGCGAAAAAGGCTCCGGCACCCGCAACGCCATCGAGCGGCGCTTCGCCGAGCGCGCCATCACCCTCCACCCGCGCCTGGAACTGGGCAGCAACGAAGCCATCAAGCAGGCCATCCTCGCCGGGCTGGGTATCTCCGCCCTCTCCCGCCACGCACTCGCGCTCAACCAGCCCGACCAGTTCGCCGTGCTCGACGTCGTGGGTTTTCCGATCCTGCGCCACTGGTACGCCGTCTATCCGGCTGGACGGCAGCTGTCGGTGGTGGCGCAGGCGTTTCTGGATTACCTGCTGGGGCGGGGGGAGCCCGCTCTGGCAAAGGCGGGTAAGAAGAAATAGTGAATTGGAGCGAATAAAGCGCCTAATCGCTTCAAGAAATGGAGCGATTAGGCCTGGTCAAAACCAAGTGCACGACGGCTTATCGAGAGCTGGCGGGGCTGGTTGAAAAGGGATGCCTTGTCCCGGCAGGTGAAGGTGGGTGGAGTAGTGGAGATTGGCTTGTATGAATCATCGTCAATCATTAAGATTAATTTTGAACAAACCGCATAAGGAAACGACATGGCACACACAGCGACCAAAGTTCTTACCGCGCACGTGCCGTTGCCACTCGCCGAAAAGGTAGATCAGATGGCAGCACGACTTGAGCGCTCCCGAGGCTGGATCATGAAACAGGCACTGTCGGCATGGATCGAACAGGAAGAAGAGCGTAGCCGCCTCACCCGTGAAGCATTGGCCGATGTGGACGCCGGTAGCGTTATCGACCACCAGGCCGTGCAAGCGTGGGCCAATAGCCTGGATACCGAGCCCCCGTTGCCGGTTCCGCGTTGATGCAGTTGAAGTGGACGAGCAAAGCGCTGGCTGATTTGGCTCGGCTGCATGACTTTCTTACGCCGGTGAACCGGTCAGCGGCGGCACGTACAGTGCAATCGCTGACCGCGGCGCCGACCAATTTGTTGACCAACCCGCGCATCGGCGAAAAGCTCGATGAGTTTGAGCCCCGCGAAGTTCGCCGGATTCTTGTTGGGCATTACGAAATGCGCTACGAAATTCAGGGCCCCACCGTCTATTTGCTGCGGATCTGGCACACGCGTGAAGAACGGTAGCTCTTCCGCCTCACCGCGGTGGCCGCTCCGGCCGTCATTGAAGCCATTGAAGTAGTCAATTAATCGTGTCTGACCCCCATTTTTTTATTTCTTTGGAATACGCAACACATCGAGTTTTTCAACAGAATCGGCCGATCACTGTCGTAGATCACCCCTGCAAACAACGGTCAGGCATCCTTATGATGAAAAAGCTTGATGACATCGTTGAGAAGCTGACACGTTTTACCGACCAGTGCGGAAAAAAGTCTGATAATTCATGAGGGTATTTTTAGGCACGCGCATTGCTGTCTATTCGTCAAGGCCAGGCAAACTTGCGGGTGTCAAATGTTGAAGAAATTTTTCAGAAATGTCAGCCTGGACCGGAACGACACAAACGATTCAGATTATTTGCGGGGTGTTGCCTCGACATTTCTGGCGCGCCTCGACCGGCCTGCCATCGTTGCCAATCTTGACGGTGTCGTTCAGTACATGAATGAACTTGCGGAAGAACTCACTGCCTGGACCGCGGCGGAAGCTGTCGGTAAACCGCTGAGCACGGTCATCAAACTAGCAGGCAAAACGGAGAGCACGTCTATCGGTGGCCATTTCACCCAAGCCATGGCAAAAGCTACAGCCATGCCTCTGGGCGGCGATAACGTATTGATTCGGGCGGATGGAACCCAGATTGCCGTGGAAGGCAGTGTAGCTCCGGTGCAGGGGACGAGCGGCCGCATCGTCGGCGCGCTGGTGCTGCTGCAGGACGTGACCCGGCTGCGCAAAATCACCGACAGCCTGGCTCATGAAGCTCGCCATGATGTGCTGACCGGACTGGTGAACCGGCGCGAATTTCAGGCTCGCCTCGAAGTGGCCTTGGAGGGTTCGCGCAAACGCAACGAAAACCACGCGCTATGCTATCTCGATCTGGATCAGTTCAAGGTGGTCAACGACAGCTGCGGCCACGCTGCGGGCGACCAACTGCTGCGCAAGGTGACCGAACTGCTCAAGTCGCTGCTGCCCTTGGACCAAACTCTGGCCCGTCTTGGCGGTGATGAATTCGGTCTGCTGATCCAGAATGCAGGACTGGATGAAGCTGTGCGCATTACCGAAAACATGCTGTCCGCAATCAAGGCCTTCCGTTTTTACTGGGAGGGCCGCACGTTAAGTATCGGCGTCAGCATTGGTGTCACCGTCATTACGCGCAAATCGATCGATTTGAAGACGGTCATGAGCATTGCCGATGCGGCCTGCTATGCCGCCAAGGAAAAGGGACGCAACCGCTTCCAGGTCTATAATCCGGACGATATCGAACTGGACCAGCGCCAGCAGGAAATGCGGGTCTTGTCGCGCATCACCTCCGCACTGGACGAGAATCGCTACGCCCTCTACTACCAGCCCATCATCCCAGTATGCGCCCCCCCCGACAACAGCCAGCACTGCGAAATCCTGGTGCGCATGATCAACACCGATGGCACGCTGGTGCAGCCAGCTCAATTCATTCCCGCTGCCGAGCGTTACAACCTGATGCCCGCACTCGACCGCTGGATCATCAAGCGTGTGTTCGAGGTTTTCCACCATCGCTACCCGACGTCTGAACTCAAGCGCGGCCATCAGTGGTCGGTCAACATTTCCGGCACTTCGCTTTCCTCCGCGGGGTTCGTCGAATACATCCGCGATCAGGCGACACGCTATGAAATCGTCCCGCAATCGATCTGCTTCGAGATAACCGAGACCGCGGCCATAGCCGACATCAATCGCGTCAACAACTTCCTCTGGGGGCTGCGCATGGATGGATTCAAGTTCGCACTGGACGATTTCGGCATCGGCATGAGTTCTTTTTCCTATCTAAAGAGCCTGCCGGTGGACTACGTGAAGATCGACGGCGAATTCATCAAAAACATTCTCGATGATAAAGTCAGCCTGGCGATGACCGAGGCGATCACCCGGGTGGTGGGCGTGATGGGCATCCAGGTCGTGGCGGAATACGTCGAAAGCATCGCGATCCTCGACAAGCTGCGTGAAATCGGCGTTGACTACGCTCAGGGCTATGGCGTCAGCGAACCCATCTGGCTGTTCACAGCAATGTCTCTTCCCTGGCGGAAACACGCATGCGCAAGCTGAGTTACGCCCAAGGAAGGTTTTAGTATGGACGCCTGAGGTTCTGCCGACCATGCCGGCCTCGTGACAGACAAACGTTGTATGGGATCATAATTTAATCGTGTCCGACCCCATTTCTTTAATTTCGCGTTTCACAATTCCACACGCCCATGCCCAAATACGTGAAGCTCATCCTGGCATGCTTGCTATGCCTTGCCGTAATCACGGCGCTGGTGTTGCTTGTCCGGCACCTGTTCTAGGCTAGGCTGAAGATTCCAACAATTGTCGGAACAGGAGAAGAAAGATGAAAAAGAACATGGGTGTGGTGGACAAAGTCATTCGCCTCGTCGTGGTCGCGATCATCGCGGCCCTGTATTTCACCGGCCAGATCACCGGGGCGGCAACGATCATTCTGGGTATCGTCGCGGTGGCGTTCCTGGTGACCAGCCTCATCGGCTGGTGTCCGACCTACGTGCCGTTCGGCATTTCCACGAGGAAGGCGGATAAAACGCTGCGCTAGAAATGCCGAAGACTCCGGCATATTTTGCCGGCGCCGCGGGTCGGACACGATATTGAATTAATCGTGTCTGACCCCATTTCGCGGTGTTTCATGCGCGGCCCCATTTCATGCGTTTCATGCGTGCACGAACGGGAATAAACTGGCACTGGTCCACACATACAGTGCGGGCCGCGACCGCCGACACCGTGACCTCGGTGCCGGCCTTTAAGATCACCAGGAAAATCCTTGTCATGAAACGCATCGCCCTACGCGGATCGAAGCCGGTTCGCCTGTTCGCGCTTCTGTTCGTCTTCATCGCGTCGTTCGCCTTGCTTGCCTGGGGCCTGCGCGATGAGCTCGTGGCCGCGGTGGTGTGGATGGGCGAGACGATCGAGGAGTCGCCGGTCTGGGGCGCGGTCATTTTCTTTTTTGCCTCGGCCTTCTCGGTGTTGTTTCTGTTCCTTTCCAGCGTGCTGCTCGTCCCTTCGGCCATTCTGGCCTGGGGCAAGTGGCCGACGTTTCTGATTCTCGCGACGGGCTGGTTGTGCGGCTGGATGGCGACGTATGCGGTCGGCCGGTTTTTTCGCAATCGTGCGTTCGTCGAGAAGAGGCTCAGCGCGCAACACTTCAACGGTTCCCTCCTTTCGGGAAAGCTGCCTTTTTCCCTGGTGCTGATCGTCGTCAGCTCGCTTCCCGCGGAGATCGTCGGCTATGCCCTCGGGGCGGTGCGCTATCCGTTCCGCATGTTTTTTCTGGCGCTGGCACTGGTGGAAGTCCCATTCGCGTTTCTGCTGGTCTTTATCGGCGAGTCGTTCTTCCTGGAAAACGTCGGCCTGCTCGTCGCGCTCATGCTGCTGCTTCTGGGCATCCTGGCATGGGAACTGAAAAACGCCCGCCGCATGAGACAGCGTGGCAGCTAACAGGCTGGTGAGAAACGCATGAATCCCCCGGATTTTTATCTTCCGCTCGTTTTTTTCGGCACCGAAATATCACTATTGAAATCCAAAAAATAATTTAATCGTGTCCGACCCCATTTCTTTGTTTTTCAAATCCAAAAAATAATTTAATCGTGTCCGACCCCATTTCTTTCCATTTCTTTGTTTTTCGGCACCGAAATATCACTATTGAAATCCAAAAAATAATTTAATCGTGTCCGACCCCATTTCTTTGAAGTTTGATGATGTGAGCGAACTGAATGAAAAATCGAACTTCTAGAGCAACGTGCCACGCATCCGCGTGGGGTATTTCAGCAGCCTGTTAATTCCGGCGCCGGCGGTCAGCCCAGCGGGGAAGGCGGCTGCCAGATGCCGTCCCACGCGGACTGTGCGGAGAGGCGCAGGCGCTCCTGGAGCGACGGCTTGCGCTGGAAACGGACGTGCAGGACGCGGCTCCGCTGGCAGGCGCTGCGAATGGTTTCGTCGCTGGTCGCGAGTTCGTCCACCAGGCCCAATTCCCGCGCCTTGCTGCCGAGCCAGGCCTCGCCGGTGGCGACCTTTTCCATGTCGAGCCGCGGGCGGCGGCCCTGCACGAACGCGCGGAACTGCGCGTGGACGTCCTCCAGCTCCTCGCGCAGCTTGGCGCGGCCGGCTTCGGTGTTTTCGCCGAACAGGGTCACGGTGCGCTTGAATTTGCCGGCGGTGAATTGTTCCCAGTCGATGTTTCTTGCCTGCAGCCAGCGGTGAAAATTGGGGATCTGCGCGATCACGCCGATGGAGCCGATGAGCGCGAAAGGCGAGGCGACGATCCTGTCGGCGGCGGCGGCCATGAGATAGCCGCCGCTGGCAGCCACCGTGTCCACCATCACGGTCAGCTGCAACTGCGCGTCGCGCAGCCGGAGCAACTGGGCGGCGCCGAGCCCGTAGTGGTTGACCAGGCCGCCGCCGCTTTCGAGCCGCAGCAACACCGCGTCGCCCGCCCTGGCCGCTTGCAGGATGGCGCTGATTTCCTCGCGCAGCGCCGTCAACGCCGAGGCGCGAAGATCGCCCTTGAAGTCCAGCAGGTAGATGCAGGGTTCGGCTTCCGCCCTTTTCTGCTGCGCCTTGCCATCGAGCTTGCGCTGCTTGTGCAGAAGCTTGCGGGCTTTCCTGGGAAGCCGCACCGCCTGGATCTTGTCGGCGGCCGCTTCGAGCTGACGGTTGACCTCGGTCACCTGGATCTGGCCGGCGTCCTTTTCCTTGCGGCGCGACAGGGCGACCAGGCCGGCGACCAGAAGGAAGACGGCCAGCACGAGGGTGGCGATTTCGGCCAGAAACAGGGCGTATTGCGAGACAAGGCCGTTCATCGGGAATGACCTGATGCGCGGTTGGGCGTCCGGTTCGGCGGGCCTGCTTCGCTGCAAAGCTGCCGCTTCAGCCAGCCGGCACGATTGGAGGTGAGGGAATCCACGCCGAGTTGCAGGTAGCGTTTCGCCAGGGCCACGTCGTCCACCGTCCATAGGTGGATCTCCTTTTGCGCCGCCCGCAGCGCCTGCATGAACGCTTGATCCACAACCGGGTGCGCGCGGCAGCCGACGCCGTCGGCGCCGATTTTCTCGAGCGTTTGCAGGATTTCCTTTGCGGACGGCCGCACGCCGGCTTCCGGGCCGGCCTTGAAATCCGTCAGCCAGAGCGCCTTGAGCCGGGGCAGCAACCGCTTCGCTTCGCCGGTGACCCTGGCATCGAAGGACATGACGATGGCCTGCCCGGGCTGCAACCCGGCGCCGGCAAGCGCCTCTTTCAGGGCGGGCAGGATCCGCGGGCCGCATTTGATCTCGATGAACACCCGCTTTCCTTCAGGCACGGTGGCGAGAACCTCGCCAAGGGTGGGGATCCGGGCGCCGCGCCATGGTTCGCCCTTCCAGGAACCGACATCAAGCTGGCGAAGCTCGGCGAGCGTCGCTTCGGCCACCTGCCCGGCCTGGCCTGCCGTCCGCCTGGTGTCGGCGTCGTGGATGCAGACGATTTCCCCATCCCGGGTCAGGCGGAAATCCCCCTCGATGCCGTCGGCGCCCTGCTGCCAGGCCAGCTTGAATGCGGCAAGAGTGTTCTCCGGCGCATCGTCGGCGGCGCCGCGGTGGGCGATCACGGTCGGCATGGCGCGCGTTGGGATGGCGGCGCCCATGCAGGGAATGTTCCCGGAACGAATGTCAGTAGCGGTGTGGTGACTCACGCGACGCACCCCCTTTTGTTTCCAGCGATGTACATGTCCAAGGTCATGGGCGCCTGGAAGCGCCGTTTTTTGGACCCGTTGACGAATGTCAGGCGGCATTGCTCATTCAGTATGGTCGAACCTGGGACGTTTGCCGCAACCCGCCCGGATTACGCCTGCGGTCGATGCCGCCCGGAACCGTGGCCGGAGCGGGCCGCGGCAAATCAAGTTAAGCGGCGCGCCCATCCAGGCACTATGATGAACTTTCAGCCATTGTTTTGTGGAGGGGGTCATGAAACATTCTTTTTGCAGCAGGCACGCGCGCCTGCGCCTGCGCCGCTTCGGCGACTGAACCATGGCGGACCCTAGCGAAGCCGATCTGGCGCGCGCCACGGCCGCCGTGAGCACTCTCCTCGATGACATGCGGCTTTCCGCCCACCTCTATGCCGTCGAACCGAAGGAGGGGAGCTGGGCGGTGATCGTGGAATGCGCCACCGGATCGGGCTGGCAGCGCGTGGAGCTACGAGCAGGCCCTGAGCTGCTGGCCGCGATCAACGGCGACGCAGCGGCACGGGCGACCCTGCACGCCCGATGGCGGGCGCATCTGGACGACTGCAGGTATGACTAACTAACACGCTCCTGCGGCGGCCAAGCCGCGACCCGCCGAGGCCGCGGTCCGGGAACGGGTTCATGCGGCGCAATGCACCGCACTTATTTCGCCCGACGGATCTTGTCCAGCTGGAAGCGGGTTTGTTTGCCGGCCCGCTCGGATGTTTTGGTCAGCTCTTTTTGCACCATGTCGCTGAAAGCGACCAGATCCTGCCGCGGGTAATCGTCCAGCACGCCGCTGTCCTGAAAAAACTCGGCAATCCACTGCGCATCGAGTTCGTCCTTGCCGGTTTCCAGCAAATATTCCATTGCTGCTATCTCGACGTAATCGCTTAATTTGGTCATCACGGCTCCCGGAATCAGCGCACCCGGCCCAGGCGTCCGTTCTGGCTGCCCATGTACCAGAGCTGGCCCCGAGCATCGACGATCATCTTGCGGATGCCCGCGCCCGGCGTAGGCAGCTTCACCACCCGCAAACGATTGCTGCGGGGGTCGAAGCGCGCCACGCTGTCGCTGCGGATTTCGTTGGCCCAGACGATGCCGGCGCCATCCACTGTGACCGCGTAGGCGCCGCCCCGCGGGCCGGCGGGCAAAGCCACTTCGCGCACCACGCGGCCCGCGTCGGGGTCGACCTGCACGAGCTTGTTGTGGCCGTACAGGGTGACCCACAGGCTGCCGTCCGGCGCGGTGGCCATGCGCCGCGGGCGCGCGCCCTCGGGCAGGGCCAGTTCCGCCATCTTGCCGGTAGCGGGGTCGAGGATGCCGAGGCGGTCGTCGCCCATGCGGCAGAACCACACCCGGCCCTGGCGATCCAGGGTGATGCCGTAGGGTCCGCCCGAAGTGGGATATTCGACAATGCGCCCGCTGGCGGTGTCCAGCCGGCCGATGCGGTTGCCGCTCTGGAGGGTGAACCAGATGGTGCTGCCGTCGTCGCTGATCACCAGAGTGTGGGGGCCGCCGTCGCGGGTCGGGGCCGGGAACTCGCGCATCGTGCCGGTGGCGGGGTCGAGGCGTCCGATGGTGCCGTTGCCATTGCCGGTGGTCCACACGATGCCTTTGCGGTCGGCCAGCAGACCGTGGGGATGGTGCTTCGGCGGCAGCTCCCACTCCTTGAAGGACTGGCTGACAGGGTCGAAACGCGCCACCTTGTTGCCCGCCATCACGGCGATGAAGATGGCGCCGTCGGGCGCCACCGCCGGGTCGCGGGCAAACGCCGGGGTGGGCACGGACCATTCGGAAACCTGGCCGCCGAAGCTGGCCGCAGCGCCGGCCGGGGTGCCGTAGTGGGAGCCGCCCGCCGCGGCCAGCGGGCCGACGAGGGCGAGGATCAGGGTCAGAAGTGTGTTCATGGCTGCCTCCTCGAAAGTTGACCCCAGATGCCCGCGGTCGTTCCCGGCTTGGGCTCGGCAGCCAGCACTCCTGCCAGCCATCGCATGATTCATCCTCCGTGTCCGTGTCATTCCACTATAAAGATGGGTGAGCGAAATAACCAAGAGGAGACCCCGATGAATGCCGACACCCGACGGCTGGCAACGAATGCACGCGTGGTTCAGGACACACGGGGGTTGAAGCGACGCCCGGATGGCTCAAAGCAGCTGTCGCAGGCGGATCCTGAAAACAAACCAGCGGATGGCCGGTTCAGCTGTTCCCACTACGCTCTCTCCATGCCATGAGGCTTATTGAGATTTGGTGCAAATGCCAGTTAGTATTCAGCCCGTTGCCGGTGTTTTTTTCTTCTGCCATTCCAGCCACACCGGTGGCAAAAATACTCAGCCCCTTTTATTCATGTTCATGCACCCGAGCAAAAAGGCCTTGACGGGCCCGCGCCGGCGCCGCGCGCGTAACGAATTCAGGCACGCCAAAAATGCAAGCTGAAATCGATGGATCCGTCTTTGCCGGCTTCCGGCAGGTGCTCCGCAAGAGCGCGCTGATCTTCGCCCTCATCATCATGGTCCTGATTTCCATGATCCTCTACCAGTACCAGCGCTCGGAAGAAGCCGTTCGCTCGGTGGCGCACACGCGGCAGGTCATTGCATACATCGACGCGCTGCGCACCTACCTGCTCAACCTGGACACCGCGGTCCGCCAATACGCCGAGTCGCACGATCCCGCCGATCTAGACCCCGGGCTGATATGCCGCCCATCGCAGTGTCCCAGTGCCGGGCGGCTGATCGCCTTGACCGGCGCCGACGGCGCCCAGGCTGCCCGCCTGGCGCCCCTGCCGGCGCTGCAATCAGCGCTGGAGGCCGGATTTGGCGCGCTCCAGCAGCGCGCGGAGGCGGACGCCGATGTCATGCCGCCGGAACGGGAGCTTGCCGGGTTCGACAAGTCCGCCATCGAGGAGATCCACCGCATTCTGATCGAGGCCGGGCGGGAGGAGTTGCGCCAGCTGGAAACGCGCGAAACGGCACGAATCCGCGACCAGAACCTGTCGTCGGCGCTGCTGGGGATGGCCGGGCTGTGGACGGGATTGGCCTTGCTCGGGCTGTACCGGGAAACCGGTCGCCTGATCCGCGCAGGCATCGATGCCGAGCAGACGATCCGCCAACTCGGTCTTCGCGACCCGCTGACGGGGCTGGCCAATCGGCGGTTCCTGAACGAAAACGAAAGACATTTTATCGCCGGCGCGAAGCGCTCGCGGAAGCAGATGGCCGTCCTGGCCATCGATCTGGACGACTTCAAGGCGGTCAACGACCTGTATGGGCATGCTGCCGGCGACGCGGTTCTGGTGACGTCGGCGGAACGCATGAAGCAGTTGCTCCGCGAGTCGGATGTGATCGCCCGTTTGGGCGGCGACGAGTTCGTCATCGTGCTGGGGCAGGTCGACGATGCGGAGGCCGCGCGCGAAGTCGCCGGCCGCGTGGTGGAAAGCCTGAGCCAGCCCGTCCCGCTTGCCGGAGGCGAAATCGCACGCATCGGGGCGTCGGTGGGGATCGCAATGTGCTGCGCCGGCGGCGAAACGCAAACGCTGGACGATCTGCTGAAGAAGGCGGACGCGGCGCTTTACGCGGCCAAGCGCGACGGCAAGCGCACCTACCGCGAGGCCGGCGCCCCGGGCGTGTAAGGCCGCGCGTGATGGGACGCCGGGACTACTATCACGTCTATGTGATCGAACTGTCGAAAGACGTCCTGTACGAAGGCCGCTTCCGTAAATCCAACCCAGGTTACGTCGCGGGCAAGCCGTGCGTCTACGTCGGCATGACGGGACTGGATCCTGACGTGCGCTTCGACAAGCACAAGGCGGGGATCCAGTCCAACCGCTTCGTCAAGCAATTCGGCCTGCGCCTGCTGCCCGATCTGTACGAACTTTATAACCCGCTGCCCTATGACGCCGCACGCAGCCTGGAAGTGGAGCTGGCCATCGATTTCCGGGAAGCGGGGTACGGTGTCTGGCAGGCCTGAGCGGGATAACGCTGCCCGCTTGGGCTGGGCATTTCTTCACGGCGTTTTGATCGGCTCGGCACTTCGCCCAGGGTTTCCAGGTAGGGTGTGCACTCCGTGCACCTTCAGACATCAATCGATAGAAAATCCGCGGCCAACCGCTTTGCCTGCGCCCGCTTCAGCGCGCCCGCGCCTTGGCGAGCCTGGCCTTCAGCTCCGGCATGATGGCGGCGGCGGCCTTCTCGCCTTCCATGATGGCCAGGTGACGGCCCTCGAAATCGGTGCTGTTCACCGCCGCCGTCTTCGGCCGGATCACGACATCCGCGTCTTCCAGCTCGTGGCGGCTGATGGTGTGGCCCATGATGGCGAAGGTTTGCAGCAGCACGTCGAGGGTGCCGATGAGCTTGTCCCGGCGGGTCACGTTGGAGATGTCCACGGCGATGACGAAGTCCGCCCCCATGGCACGCGCCGACCGGGCCGGTACCGGCGAGGTGAGGCCGCCGTCCACGTAGTCGCGGCCGCTGATCTCGACGGGCTGGAACATCCCCGGCACGGCGCTGGAGGCGCGCACCGCCATGCCGGTGTCGCCCCGGCGAAACAGCATCAGGTCGCCGCTTTGCAGGTCGGTGGCGACCACGCCGAGCGGCCTGGGCATCTTCTGGATGGTGAGGCTTTTCACGTTCCGGTTGATGAAATCCTGCAGGGCCTCGCCTTTCAGCACGCCCCGGTTGGGCAGGGTCCAGTCCACAACCATGCTTTCTTCCATTTGCAGGGCCACCTGCTGCAGTTCGAAGCCGTTCATGCCCGAGGCATAGAGCGCCCCCACCACGGAGCCCGCGCTGGTGCCCACCACGATGTCCGGCACGATGCCCTGGGCCTCCAGCGCCTTGATCACGCCTATGTGAGCGAAGCCTCGCGCCGAGCCGCCGCCCAGCGCCAGCGCGATTCTGAGCGGCGGCTTGGGCGCCACGACCGGGGGCGTGACAGGCGGCATCGGCGCCGGGGGCGGGGTCGCACAGGCGGAAAGCAGGGCGGCGATCAGGAGCAGGGTCAGGCGGCGCATGAAAAAACCAATCTTTGTCGGATACCGGATTATGGGCGGGAGATCGAACCGATAGGTTCACTCCGCCTTGCCGAAAGCAAAAAAATCGATCATGCGCGCCAACCGCTATGCTGAAAAGCAATGAACCCGGATTGTTCATTAGACGATTTATGGCGCGTAGGGTGCACTCCGTGCACCGATTGACGCCCGAAGGTGCACGGAGTGCACCCTACCCAAAGCATCTCGTCCTAATGAACAATCCGGGATGAAGTGTTTCCACCCATTCCTCACGGGAGGGCGCTCATGAAACATCCTTCTTGCGGGGCCAGCGGGGACGGACGGCCATGACAGGCAAGCCCCCTGCCCTCTCGGCGGGAGTGGCCGTCGCCCGCCGCGACGCCGACGGCTGGCGCCTGCTGGTGCTGCGCGCCTACCGCAACTGGGACTTCCCCAAGGGCACGCTGGAGCCGGGCGAAGCGCCGCTCGACGCAGCCCTGCGGGAGACGGCGGAGGAGACCGGGATCGGCGATCTCGCCTTCCGCTGGGGCGAGGGCTACTGCGAGACCGCCCCCTATCGCGGCGGCAAGGTGGCGCGCTACTACCTGGCAGAAACCGCGCAGGCGTCCATCACCCTGCCGGTTTCTCCGGAACTCGGGCGCCCCGAACACGACGAGTGGCGCTGGGTGAGCTTCGACGAGGCCGGACGCCTGCTGCCGCCGCGGCTGCTGCCCGTTCTGGCCTGGGCGAGAAAGCGGCTCGAAGCAGCCGCATGTTGCTGAGCCCGGAGCGGCGATCCTTCAACAGATCCGCGGCAGCGGGTCGTCTTCCAGTTCGTCGAGCACGCGACGGCCGCCGAGGCCGGTTTCCAGGATCACCCGCCCGCCTCCCACCTCGATGCGGCCGATGATGCCGGCGTCGCGGCCTTCCGGCAGGGCGCGCCAGCGGGCGAGCACGTCACCGGCGGCGAAGGGGTCGACGACGGCGATGACCCGGCCTTCGCACGCCAGAAAGTACGGGTCGTAACCCAGCATTTCGCACACCGACATGACTTCCGGACGCAGCGGCACCGCGTTCTGCTCAAGCGCCACGCTGTGGCCGCTGGCGCGCGCGATTTCGTGGGCGACGGTGGCGAGCCCGCCGCGCGTCGGGTCGCGCATGAACTTGAGATCGGGAAAGTCGCGGATGGCGCGCGTCAGCGGCAGCACCGAGGCCGAGTCGGAACGCAGCTCGCCGGACAGGCCGAACTGCTCGCGCGCCAGCATCACCGCGATGCCATGGTCGCCCACCGGGCCGGACACCAGCACCACGTCGCCCGGCGCGATGCGCGCCATCGCCAGATCGGCGCCGGCGCGCCGGACGCCGATGCCGGTGACGGTCAGGTACAGGCCGCTGCCCTCGCCGCGGCGCACCACTTTGGTGTCGCCGGCCACCACGGCGACATGGTTGTGGCGGGCCGCCAGCGCAAAGCTGGCGATGTAGCGGTCGAGCTTCGCGATTTCCAGGCCTTCCTCGATCAGCGCGGACAAAGTGAAGTAGAGCGGATCGGCGCCGGCCACCGCCAGGTCGTTGACCACGCCATGGACGGCGAGCGAGCCGATGTCGCCGCCGGGAAAATCGAGCGGCTCGACGGTGAAGCCGTCGGTGGTGACCATGATCTCGCCGTTCACATGCGGCAGCGTGACGGCGTCGGCGTCGGTATCGAGCAGCGGGTTGCCGAGATGGCGGGCAAAAATGTCGGTAATGAGTTCGCGCATGAGGCGGCCGCCGTTGCCGTGCGCGAGGAGGATGCGGGTGTCGTCCATGGGTTTTTCAGGCGTGAAGGAATTCGATGATCTGGCCGAAGCTTAACCCGGCATCGTTGACCGGGACACGTTGCGGCAGGTGAACCTTGAAGCCGGCGGATTCGAGCCGCTCGATGGCGGCCTCGGCGAGCAGGCGGTTCTGGAACACGCCGCCGGTCAGGCCGACCGACCGGATGCCGGTCTGCGCATGCAGTCGTTGCGCCTGATCGACCAGCGCCTGCGCCAGGCTGAGATGGAAGCGAACCGCGCGCTCGCCTGTCGGGCGGGCGGCGTCGGCGAGCATCGGCAACAGCGGCGCCCAGTCGGTGCGCCACACGCCAAGCGGGTCGCGCTCGAGCGGCAGCGAAACGGCTTCGCCCCGGGCTGACGCAGCCCTAAAGGACTCCGATTCCCTACGCGCTGAAGCTCGCGTGAAGTCGTATGCGACGGCTTCCAGCCGCATCGGGCCTTCGCCCTCGAAGCTGGCGCGGGTGCACGCGCCGCACAGCGACGCGGCGGCATCGAACAGGCGGCCGGCCGACGAACTGGCCGGGCTATTGAGGCCTTGCGCCCACGCCCGCTGCAGCGGTTCCGGCGCAAACGGCGCGGCTTGCCCGCTCTCCCACAGCAGCGCCGCGGCGGCGCGCCAGGGTTCGCGCCCGGCCTTGTCGCCGCCGGGCAGGCGGAACGGCCTGAGCGAGGCGGCGCGCCGCCAGCGGCCGGGCGCGCCGGTGAAGGCTTCGCCTCCCCACAGGGTCCGGTCCTCGCCGAGGCCGACGCCGTCCCACGCAAACACGATCCATTCGGCGACGCCGGGGAATTCCCACGCCAGCGCCGAGGCGTGGGCGTGGTGATGCCAGACCTCGAACCGGGGCAAGCCGCTGTCGCGGGCGTAGCGGCGAGTGCCGTAGCCGGGATGGCGGTCGACCAGCAATTTCGTCGCCCGCACCCGGTACAGCCGCTGCAGGTCGGCGGCGACCCGGGCCAGGGTGTCCAGGCTGCGCGGCGTGTCGAGTTCGCCGATGTGCGGCGAGACGACGGCGCGCCTGTCCCAGGCGAGGCAGAGCGTGTTCTTCATGTGGCTGCCGAGCGCCAGCACGGGTTCGGCAAGCGGCGCGGGAAGTTCGAGTTCCAGCGGCGCGCGGCCGCGCCCCAGGCGCAGCGGCCGCGGCAGGCCGGCGATGACGCGATACACCGGGTCGTCGGCCGGGCGCACGATGGGACGGTCGTGGTGCAGGAAGGCGTCGGCGATGCGGGCGAGGCGGGCCTGCGCTTCGCGGTTTTCGGTCAGCACCGGCTCGCCGGAAAGGTTGCCCGAGGTGGCCACCAGCGGCCCGCCGAAGTCGTTCAGCAGCAGGTCGTGCAGCGGCGAATAGGGCAGCAGGCAGCCGACTTCCGCGAGGCCGGGGGCGATATGTTCGGACAGCCTGGAATCGGCGCGCTTCGGCAGCAGCACGATGGGGCGTTCGGGGGATGCGAGGAAGTTGTCCAGCTCGGGGGTGGTGTGCACCGCGCGGCGCAACGCTTCAAGGTCGCGGAACATCACGGCCAGCGGCTTGGCCGGCCTTGGCTTCCTTGCGCGCAGCGCGGCGACGGCCTCGTCGCGGGTGGCATCGCACAGCAGGTGGTAGCCGCCGACGCCCTTCACCGCGACGATCTTTCCGCCGCGCAAGGCGGCGACGGCGGCGGCCAGCGCAGCTTCATCGCCATCGTGGGTTTCTTCACCCGAGACGAATTGCAGGTGCGGCCCGCACACCGGGCAGGCGATCGGCTCGGCGTGGAAGCGGCGGTCGAGCGGATTTTCGTATTCGCGCCGGCAGTCCGGACACAGCACAAAGTCGCGCATCGCCGTGTTGGGACGGTCATAAGGCAGGGCGGTGATCAGGGTGTAGCGCGGCCCGCATTGGGTGCAGTTGATGAAGGGGTAGCGGTGGCGGCGGTTCGCCGGGTCGTGCAGTTCGGCGAGGCAGTCGGCGCAGACGAAGCCGTCTGCTGGTAAATGAATCGACCATGCATCGGCCATTTTTGACGATGCATCATTCAGACAGGCGACGGTAGTTGACGCACTGTCGAGGATGGAAAAACCCGCTGTGTGTTCGGTCGCGCAGGTCGTGACGGCGAGTGGTCCGGGCGCCGACAGCGGCGGCGCCTCGGCGAGCAGCGCGTCGCCGAAACTTCGCAGTTGCGCGGGCCCGCCCTCGGCGTGGATTTCCACCGCGCCGTCGACGTTGCGCACCCAGCCGGTGATCTGGTGCCGATGCGCGATTCGGTAGACGAAGGGCCGGAAGCCCACGCCCTGCACCCGGCCGCCGATGGTGATGAATTGAGCGACGTGCTCAGGCATCGACGGCTACGCGCACGCCGCCCGCCCACCAGATGCGGCAGGCGCCTTCGTCCGACACCATGCAGGGGCCGACCGGGTTTCTGGGCGTGCAGGCCTTGCCATAGATGCGGCACTGGTTGGGATAGATCTTGCCCAGCACCACCTGCGCGCAATCGCAGCCGGGCGGCATTTCGCCGGCGCGGCGGCGGTCGGGATCGCTGTGGTCGGGAAACAGCAGGCGCGCGTCGTGTTGGGCGAACGCGGGTTTGAGCGCGTAGCCCGAGTTCGGGATGACGCCGATGCCGCGCCAGTTGGCGTCGACGATATCCAGCGTGCCGGCAAGCAGGCGGCGACCGGTGGGATTGCCGCCCGGATGCGCGACTTCGCGGTAGCAGTTGTCGAGGAAGCGCTCGCCGCTTTTCAGCTGGCGCAGCACCGAATAGAACGAGGCCAGCAGCGACTCCGGCGCGAAGCCGGCGACCGCGGCGGGAATGTCGTGCTGCTCGACCACGAAGCGCCATTCCTCCGGCCCCATCACGGTGGAGACGTGGCCGGGCGCGACCAGCGCGTCAAAGCCTGGGGTACCGGAATCGAGCAGCATCGCCACCGCCGGCCAGGTCAGGCGGCCGGACAGCAGGATGCCGAGATTGTCGGGCAGGCCCTCGGCCAATATCGCCGCGGTCGGCGCGGTGGTGGTCTCGAAACCCGCGGCGAAGAACACCACCGGGCGGTCCGGGTTCTCCAGCGCGATCCTGCGCGCATCGAGCGGGCTGGCGATCGGCCGCACGTCGGCGCCGGCGGCCTGGGCCTCGGCCAGCGTGCGGATCTCGCCTTTTTTCACGTTGACCGGCACCCGCAGCATGTCGCCGTAGGCGACCAGGATGACCTTGTCCTGCAGCGCGAGATGCATCGCCTGGTAGACGTCTTCCTCCGGACACACGCACACCGGGCAGCCGGGACCGGGAACCAGCTCAACCCAGCCCGGCAGCGCGCCGCGCAGGCCGGCATGGGTGATCGATCGTTCGTGGCCGCCACACACGTTCATGATCTTGACCGTGCGGTCGAAGTCGAGGGCATGGATTTTTTCCAGCCAGATGCGGGCGTCGTTCATCATGCGCTGACGCTGTGGAGTTTCTGGCCGTCGCCCTGGATCGCCGGGCGGCGCGACTGGCCGACGGCGACCCGCGCGCGCTGCGCGGCGAGCTGTTCGCGCAGCCAGGCGTACCAGGCCTCCATATCCAGTTCCTTGCGCGCCGACAGCCGCATCACCGGCGCCGGATTGGCGAGATTGCGCAGGTGCGCTTCAGCCTTGCCGCAATCGAAGTCGTCGAGCACGGCCAAGAGGTCGGTCTTGGTCAGGAGCATGGCATCGGCGGCGCGGAACATCACCGGATATTTCGCCGGCTTGTCGTCGCCTTCGGTGACCGAGAGCAGGGTGACGTTGAGGTGCTGGCCGAGGTCGAAGCTGGCCGGACACACCAGGTTTCCGACGTTCTCGATGAACAGGATGTCGACACCGTCGAGCGTCATGTGATGCAGCGCGTCGTGCACCAGGTGGGCGTCGAGGTGGCAGGCGGCGCCGGTGACGATCTGGTGTGCCGTAACCCCGATGGCACGGATGCGCTCGGCGTCGTTCTCGGTTTCGAGATCGCCCTCGATCACGGCGCAGGTGAATTCGTTTTTCAGCGCGACGAGCGTGGCTTCGAGCAGCGCGGTCTTGCCGGAGCCGGGCGATGACATCAGGTTGATCGCGAGGATGCCGCGGCGGTCGAAGTGCTCACGGTTGTGCGCGGCCTGGTCGTCGTTCTTTTGCAGCAGGCCCTTCAGCACGGAGACCGCGGTTGCGCCCTTGGCGACGGGCTTGAACGCGAGGTGCTTGTTGCCGGGGGTGAGGTTGCAGCCGCAGGTGTCACACATATCAGGGGCCAGGGGTCAGGATTCAGGGGTCAGGGAAGGCGCCATCTCGAGTTCGACGCTTTCGAGCAGGAGTTCGTCGCCGGAAATGACCTGGGTGTGCCAGTCGCCGCAGGCGCCGCAGAGCAGGCGGTTCATCGCGGCTTCGGTATCCAAGCCGCAGGTTTCGCAGCGTACCTGGATCGGCGCATGGACGAATTCGAGAGCGGCGTGTTCCATGCGGCTGCCGGCTGCCGCCAG
>JAJPEP010000063.1 GCA_021166845.1 Thiobacillus sp. | reverse complement strand
GCCCCGGTGCTGGCCGCCGAAATGAGCGGCGGCGTGTCGAAGAATCCCTACCTGGGCTTCAAGGTCAAGGGCCCCAAAGCCGGCGACAAGGTCGCCGTCAGCTGGGCCGACAACAAGGGCGACAAGAACAGCGTCGAGGCCGCCATCGGCTAAGCGTATTGCACCCCCACCGGGCCTTTAGCGGGATATTCCCGCTAAAGGCCCGGTGCATGTCTGCGAAATCAAAGGCTTTTGGATCGTCACATCGCTTCGCTTCTCGCGATGATGGAATTGTTCAGCGCTCCCCTAGCGATGTAAGTCGGCGTTTTGATTCAATGACCGAAACAGTCCTCCAACTACGTATCAAATACGTATATCAATCGTAAAAATTTGTCCTAAGTTACATTCAGTTGCACCGCAGGAAGACACGCGACGTCACTGAAATATCTCAGCGAAAACCTCTACGCCTTTGCCATCGAAGCGGTGTGACTCGTTCAGCAACCGATGGAGGCAAACATGAAAAAGGCAACAGCAATAGCATGGACACTGGCGATCGTGTTCATCACAGGCGCGTCCGCGGCATGGGCCCGAGAAGCGCGCGCACCGCAGAGCGGCGGGGCGGAAAAGCTCGGCGAGGTGAACTTTCCCGTATCCTGTAACGCAGCTGCACAGAAGGAGTTCAACCGGGCGATGGCGCTGTTCCATTCGTTCTGGTTCGACCCGGCCAAGGCATCGTTCTCCAAAGTCCTGCAGCAGGATCCCGGGTGCGGCATGGCGCACTGGGGGATCTCCATCATGTCGATGGGCAACCCCTTCTCCTGGTCGACCAACCCGAATGCCTCCAAGGCCGGCGCACCCGCCGCGGCAGAAGCGGCCCGGGTGGGCGCCAGGAGCGAGCGCGAACGCGCCTACATCGCCGCCCTCGGCGCGCTCTTCAAGGATTGGGAGACCACCGAATTCCGCTCGCGCGCCCTCGCCTACGAAAAGGCGATGGAAGGCATCGCAGCGAAATACCCCAAGGACGTGGAGGCGCGGATTCTCTATGCACTGGCGCTCAACATTACGATCCTTCCAACGGACAAGAGCTTTGCCAACCAGCGCAAGGCGGCCGCGATCCTGGAACCGCTGTTCAAGAAGCACCCTAATCATCCGGGCGTGCCGCACTACCTCATCCACACCTACGATTACGCCGAACTCTCGGAGAAGGGGCTGCCGCCGGCGCGCGCCTACAGCAGCATCGCGCCCAGCGTGCCGCATGCGCTGCACATGCCTTCGCACATCTTTTCGCGCGTCGGCCTGTGGAGGGAAATGGTGAAGGGCAATCGCGCGTCGTATCTCGCCGCCAAGGGTGAGCTGAAGGGCGATACGCTTGGCATCGGCAACTACGATGCCCTGCATGCCATGGACTACATGGTGTTCGGCCATTTGCAGCAGGCGCAGGACACGGCGGCGAAGCAACTGGTGGACGAGGCCGGCGCGATCCGCAAGGTGAACGTGGAGAACTTCGCCGCCGCCTATGCCTTCGCCGCGATGCCCGCCCGCTACGCGCTTGATCGTGGCGACTGGGCGCAAGCCGCAACCTTGAGCCTCTCACCGCCCGATCTGGCCTGGAACAAGTTCCCGCATGCAGAAGGTATCCTGGTCTTCGCCCGCGGTCTGGGAGCGGCGCGCAATGGTGACGTGGCAGCCGCGCGCAGGGACGTGGAACGCCTGCAGGCGCTCAAGGCGGCGATGACCGCGGCCAAGAACAACTACTGGGCTGGACAGACGGACTTCCAGATCAAGACCGTCAATGCCTGGATAGCGCTTGCCGAGAAGCGCAACGACGAGGCGCTGCAGTTCATGCGGGCCGCCGCGGAAGCCGAAGAGGCTAGCGACAAGCACCCGGTGACGCCGGGCAACGTCGTGCCCTCACGCGAACTGCTGGGCGAGATGCTGCTGGAGCTCGGGCAACCCGAGCAGGCGCTCGCCGAATTCGAGCGTTCCCTCAAGCGCGATCCGAACCGCTTTCGTGGCATTTACGGCGCTGCCCGCGCCGCGGAAGCCGCCGGCAATGACGAACTTGCCCGCGAGTACTACACCAAGTTGCAGACCCTGACCGCCGATCGTGACACGGAGCGTCCCGAACTTGTCCATGCCAAAGCGTTCCTATTGCGACGATAAGGGTTCACTACGGGAGCGAATATCCGGACGGTGCGACAATCCGTTGTGTCCAACTCGGTGCTCGAGGTCACGCCAAAAACGACAAAAACGCCGCTCATCGAGCGGCGTTTTTTTACAACTGGTGCCGGCGGCCGGAATCGAACTGGCGACCTTCGCATTACGAATGCGCTGCTCTACCAACTGAGCTACGCCGGCGAAAAACAGCGCGCATTATAGCGGATTCGTCCGCGCATGTGGCTGCCTACAGTGCGGCTTTGAGGCGGTTGACTACCCTTTCCTTGCCGATCAGTTCCAGCGTGGCGTCGATCGCCGGGGTCTGCGCCTCGCCGGTCACCAGCACGCGCACCGGCATTGCCAGCTTGGGCATCTTGAGGCCGTGCGCGGCGAGGGTTTCCTTGAATGCGGCGCTGATGGCGCTGCGCTCCCAGGTCAGCGATTCGAGGCGGGCGGCGAGGTCGGCCAGCGCTGGCAGCACCTCGGGCGTGACGTGCTGCGCCAGCAGTTCGGGCGTGGGGTGCAGGGTGCGGTAGAACAGGGTGGCGGCGTCGGCGAGTTCGGCGATGGTGGCGGCGCGTTCCTTCACCAGCGCACAGACGGCCGCGAGGTCGGGGCCGTCGTCCGGATCGCCGCCGTTGCGCACCAGAAAGGGACGCGTGAGATCGGCCAGGCGCGCGTCGTCGGCCGCCTTGATGTATTGCTGGTTGAGCCAGCGCAGCTTTTCGGTGTTGAACTGCGCGGCCGAGGGCGTGATGTGGTCGAGATCGAACCACTGCACGAACTGCTCGCGGCTGAAAATCTCGGCGTCGCCGTGCGACCAGCCGAGCCGCGCCAGATAGTTGATCACGGCTTCCGGCAGATAGCCTTCCTCGAAATACTGCATCACCGACACCGCGCCGTGGCGCTTCGACAGCTTGGTGCCGTCGTCGCCGAGGATCATCGACAGATGGGCGTACTGCGGCACGGTCGCGCCCAGCGCTTTAAGAATGTTGATCTGGCGCGGGGTGTTATTGACGTGATCGTCGCCGCGGATGACGTGGCTGATCCGCATGTCCCAGTCGTCCACCACCACGCAGAAGTTGTAGGTGGGGGTGCCGTCGCCGCGCGCGATGATGAGGTCGTCAAGCTCGGCATTGGAAAACTCGATGACACCCTTGACCAGGTCCTTCCACGACACCGTGCCGTCGGTGGGATTCCTGAAGCGCACCACCGGCTGCACGCCGGCGGGCGGCACCGGCAACGTCTTGCCGGGCTCGGGGCGCCAGCGGCCGTCGTAGCGCGGCTTCTCGCCGCGCGCGCGCTGCGCCTCGCGCATTTCGTCGAGTTCCTCGGTGCTGCAATAGCAGAGATAGGCCTGGCCGCTGGCCAGCATCTGCTCGAGCACTTCCTTGTAGCGGTACAGGCGCTTGGTCTGGTAGAACGGGCCTTCGTCGTGGTTCAGATCCAGCCAGGCCATGCCGTCGAGAATCGCCTGCACCGCCTCGGGGGTCGAGCGCGCGATGTCGGTGTCCTCGATGCGCAGGATGAACTGGCCGCCGTGATGACGCGCGAACGCCCACGAGAACAGCGCGGTGCGCGCGCCGCCGACATGCAGATAACCGGTGGGGGAGGGGGCGAAGCGGGTGCGGATCATGGCGGGGCCGGGCGGGAAAAAGGGGCCATTTTACCGGATCAACCACGGCAAAAAATTGGCTCCGTTCGTCTGAATCATGGCAAGATTGACCGACACTTGGAACATTCCGCCACGTTATACCAACCAAACTGCCAGACCATGACCGAAGCCGATGGCGAAATTCTCAGTTCCTTGTGAAGGGAGAAATCGATGAGACCTTCTGTTGCGCTTGACCTGAAGCGCGCCGCCGTGCGCGAAGCGGTCAACCGTTTTCACACGGCAAATCCGCGCATCTTTGGTTCGGTGCTATATGGCGCCGACCGGGATGGCAGTGACCTGGATCTGTTGGTGGATGCGCTTCCCGGTGCGACGCTGTTTGATCTGGGCGGCCTGCAAGCCGAACTGGAAGCGTTGTTAGGTGTTCGTGTCGATGTGCTGACGCCGGGCGACCTGCCCGCCAAATTTCGTCAGCAGGTATTGGTGGAGGCGCAGCCGATATGAACGAGAACCGTCTGACCGATTACCTCGATCACATGCGGCAGGCGGCGACCGACGCGTTACCCGACAAAGGACACTGGATTCTGCGGGTGCCAGGCTTTGGCGCTGTATGGGAAAATTCAGTCATCGCGAGGCTCGCAGAGCCGTGGCGATCCAGCGTTTGTTGCAGCGACGGGCTTTCTGGATTGCTTCGCTTTGCTCGCAATGGACGAGGAGTGTGCGCTGAAATTGACCTTGTCAGGTCGGATGTGGTTTAATTCGCGCCGCTTCGGGGCAGTTAGCTCAGCGGTAGAGCATCGCCTTCACACGGCAAGTGCTTGCCAGCATTGGCGCGGCTTCCGAGGTGGTCTGTGTAATTTCCGGTGTAATCCGGGCGGTTAGCTCAGTGGTAGAGCACAGCATTCACATTGCTGGGGTCACAGGTTCAAGCCCTGTACCGCCCACCATTCCTATTTTATTTTGAATGCGCGCAGCATGGCGTCTCGTTGCTGCTCGATCTGCATGTGCGCGTAGCGCTCGGTGGTCTTCACGCTGCTGTGCCCAAGGATCTTGCTGACGGTGAACAGGTCGGCACCGGTGGCGATGAGGATGCTGGCGCAGCTGTGGCGGAGGTCGTGGAAGTTGACGTTTGGCATGCCGGCTTCGACGCGGGCGCGGCGCCAGGCGCTTTTGATGCCCTCGATGCCGACTTCAAGCGGAATGTGCTTTAGCCATGGTCGTAAGGCGGGCACGATGGGCACGCTGCGGGTGCGCAGGGTCTTGGTGTTGCCGGCGTGGATGAGGATGCTGGTGCGGCCGATGTCGGTGGACTGCAGCTTGCATATTTCGCCGCGCCTTGCGCCAGTGAGCAGGGCGGTCCAGATGGCGGTCTGCACGGGTGTGCTGCAGTGGCTGGCGATCGCCTGCACCTGGTCGAGGCTGAGGTAGGTGCTGCGGGCGTTGTTCTCTGGCAGGCGCTTGACGTGGGCGCTGTAATCGGTGGCGGTGATGCCGCGCTCCCACGCCAGGCGCAGCGCTTTTTTGAGCGTGCCGAGGCTGCGGTTGATGGTGCCGGCGGCGTAGTGTCCGGTCATGTCGCGCACGATGTGGGCGGCGGCCTGCCGTGACTGGCTGGCGCGGTATTTTTCCAGCCACAGTGCGATGCGGCGGGCGTGGTCGAGCGCGGTCTTGGTGCTGCGCAGGGTTTCGGCGTGGTCTACGTACAGGCCGATGACTTCGGTGAGGCGTGGATCGTTTGGGATGCGCGGGGTTTTGGCGACGGCGAGCGCAGCCCGCAGGTCGGCTTCTAGCTGCTTGGCAGAACCCGAAGTTGCGTCCGCCGGCAGGATGCGGTGAACTCGGCGCCCGTCGACCATAATGCCGACGTGCCGGCGTCCCTTTTTGTCTGTCCAGATTGACATTGATTCTCCCGCAGCCATTGCTTGCATTCGTCCAGGTCGTAGCGTTTGGCCCGGATTCCAACCGGAGTATAGGGCATCCCGTCAAGTTCGAGCCGCCGCACGGTGGACTCGCTTATGGTGAGGGCGGCGCATAGCTGCTGCCGGGTGAGGGCGGGTGTGGTCATGCGGGCAGGCGGTCCAGTGGGCTGATCGCGCCGGCGGCACCGCGCTTGACGACGTGGGTATAGATCATGGTGGTGCTGACGTCGCTGTGGCCAAGCAGCTGCTGGATGGTGCGGATGTCGGTTCCGTTTTCCAGCAGGTGGGTGGCGAACGAGTGGCGCAGGGTGTGGCAGCTGGCGGGCTTGTGGATGCCGGCGGCGATGACTGCGGCGCGCATGGCGCGCTGGATGGTCTTTTCGTGAAGGTGGTGCCGCCGCACGGCGTCGCTGCGCGGGTCTTTGCTGTAGTCGGCAGCGGCGAACAGGTATTGCCAGGCCCACTCCTTTGGCGCGTTGGGGTATTTGCGGGCGAGCGCGTGGGGCAGTTCGACGTCGACCATGCCTTTTGCAAGGTCGATGTTGTGCATTTGCTGGCGGGCGGCGATCTGCTCGCGCAGCGGCTGCACCAGGCTGGACGGCAGGGGTACGACGCGATCCTTGTCGCCCTTGCCGCCGCGCACCAGGATGATGTTTGAATGGAAATCGATGTCCTTGATGCGCAGGCGCAGCGATTCCATCAGCCGCATGCCGCAGCCGTAGAGCAGGCGGATGATGAGGCCGGATGTGCCGCGGGTGTGGGCGAGTATGGCGATGACCTCGGGCTGGCTGAGGACGACGGGCAGCCGTGCCGGTTTTTTGGCGCGGGTGATGCCGTCGAGCCATGGTAGATCGATGCCGAGCACTTGCTTGTATAGGAACAGCAGCGCGGCCAGCGCCTGGTTCTGCGTGCTGGCCGCGACGTTGCGCTGGTTGGCGAGCATGGACAGGAATTCTTCGACCTCGGCGGCGCCCATGTCGGCCGGGTGGCGTAAGCCGCTCCAGCGGATGTAGTGCTTGATCCAGCCGCAATAGGTCTGCTCGGTGCGCCTGCTGTAGTGCCGCACCCGGATGGCCGCGACAACCTGGTCGAGCAGGCGCGGCTTGGCGGACACGCTGGCGGTGTCCTGTTGCTGTGTCGCGTTTTGTTCGATGGTTTCAGTCATGGCGGGTTCTCCGGTGTGGTGCGGTCAGATTGGCGGACATGGGGCCAGATTGGTGGACGGGTTCATGTCGTCGAATTTAAGTTATGCGCCTTCATCGCCAGGCGCAGCAGTTCGTCCCGAAATTCCAAAGGCGTGGCGTTCGCCTCTCTCTTGCCGAGGGTCGGCTTGTTCGCCGCCTTCCCCCGCTGGTCGTGAAACCCTATCTGGTGCGTCCCTTCCTGGCGCTCCCACCGCAGTTCAAACGGCGGGTTCGTGCCATAGTAGTAAAGCCATGTCGCCTTGTTCGCCCGGTGCCCGTAGGCGCTCTGCCAAACCTCGCAAACCCATCCGCCGCATGTCGTGCGCTGCCACCCTGCGCCCTTCGGCTTCGGCAGCCCGTGCGCTGCCCATGCCCTCGTTTTTGCCGGGTGTTCGAGCACTCCACCAAACCGCCGCACATTCGCAAGCGCCGAGGCAAAGCAACCGCCGTCATTTCCTGGCCGGTTGTGCTCGCCGCCCCATCTGGCGTAGTTCACCGCCGCCATTGCGCCCCACAACTGGCACGGCGGGTGCGCCACCACGGGAAGCGGGCCACTGTACAGCCTCGCGTCTCGATGCTCAGGCCAGGCATCCACGCCGGGCAGGCCCGCGTAGCACCCATCCGGCTGCACAAACAGTGCAGCGCATAACACGTCGCTCAAGGCCGCTCCTTTCAGTCGCTGGACGCGCTTTCAGCGCGCCCCTTAGCTGGTGCGTTATGCGTCTCAAAATCCGCGCACACTCGCTTCCACCCGTAATCAGTGTCCATCGCGTTGCGCGGCATGTAATGGCGTGGCTTGTGTTTCTTGGCGCACGTCAGCACGTCAAATCCTGGTGGGCCTTTGTACTCGTACCACTTCACCGTGGCGTGCTTGCACTTGTCGCAGTGGCTTGCTTTCACGATTCGTCCGCCCCGAATATGAGCCAGCACTTTTTGCATATCCAATACCCCCGCATCGCTGGCGCTCCGCAGTGTTCGCACTTCATGATGTTTGCCCCGGCATCGGGCGCCCAAGTTGCCGCATCCGGTCGCGCACGCGCTGCACTGTTTTCACGGCGCGCTTGTACTCATTCATCAAGCCGACCACTTCGCAATCCACGCACGGCTCGGAAAACAGCCGCCCATGCCCGCATCCAACCAGCTTTTGCACATAAGGATGGTTCGGGTCGTGGTCACGCATAACATTGCGGTCAAGCGGACGTGCCGCCTGCGTCGCTTCGCTCCTAGTCGTCACTCCGCTTACCTCCAGCGTTAGGTGCCTTCATTTCTTCGCCGTCGGCTTGGCCGGTGCAGCCTTCGGCTTTGCTGCCAGCGTCATGGTCAGCGCCATTTCGTTCGCGCTGTACCACTCCAGTTCGTGCGGGCCAAGGCTGTTGTGGTCGTCGTCGGCATTCATGTAAGCGCCAAAAGCTTCCGCAGCCGTCGCGCCGCTGTATGCGTAGCACCCATCTTTGCAAATAATCATGTTCTTCCTTTCGTTAAAAGTCGGCGCTGGCGGGACGGCACCTAACCCGGCGCTCAAGCGGGACCGTCCGCAAGCGGCCGGCCCCTTAGCTCTGCGTTAGGTTTCCTCACTTCCGCTTGCGGTTCAGCGCGGCCACAAGCCACGCCTTCCCGCCGCGCGCTTCGTACTCGGCCCGCTGCGCCTCCGTCACCCTCTCCCGGATCATGGCGGTCTGGGCCTTGTCAGGAGGCAATGCAGGGCGGCCTGGTGGCTTTTTATGCGGGGCTTTACACGTCGTCATGATCTCTCGCCCAGTTATACCCATCGATCCAGGCCGCCCGCTTGCATCCGATCTGGTGGGGGCACTTATTTCTATCAAGCCCGGACATATACGCCGCGAACCCATCGCACCATTCAGTTACGAACGTCGTCATATCTGTCATTTTGCCATCGCCTGCGCGGCCTGTTGTGACCACGGCTCAAGTGGCGTCCTGTCGGTGCGGCGCCCTTTAGTTAGCGCATGCCACCCACTCTTTGCCGCGTCCGAACGACTTGTGCAGTAGTGCAAACCAGCCCCACGGTAATACCACCTACTGCTTCCGGTCGGGACACAGCGCACCTCTGTTACTGCAACGCCATCTCGCCAAACCAAGTAGTGTTGTTCTCCGATTCTCTCAAACACCACGAAACCGCCAATCCCCGGAAGTCGTGCCAACCGGCAGCGCTTGTTCTGGTGTATCTGTGGGCTGCTACTCATAATCATCTCCTGCGCCATATTGAATATTTATTGTGCCACAACAATACACAAAACGCAATCAATATTTGTGGCACAGAAACCTAACACGGCGGTCAACAGCGACCGCGCTGAAGCGCGGCGCGTTACCTTATGCGTCATGGTCCCCACAAACTGAATAGCCACAGCATCGCTGTCGTTCAGGACGGCTTTCGGCCGGCCCTTCATTATCGCCCCCCGCGCTTTCTACCAAAAATGCGCGGGTGGCTCCACATGGCGGCGACGATGCCGATGGGGCCGCCGGTGAGGGTGGCGGCGATCTGGCCGGCGTCGGCATGGGGGATGAGTTTCCACAAGAATATCTGCGCGCTGCCGATTCCGATGCTGGTGACGATGGCGGCGGCGTAGTGGTTGCCGATGACGTTTTTCTGCTGGATTCCGAGCAGGAAAACGGTGGCGAATGCGGAGAGGAACAGGGTCAGGTGGGTCATGGTGCGATCTCTTCCGCTGGCTCCGGGTTGTCGGCGCAGCATCCGTAAAGTTGCGCCATGGGGGTGGCGTCCGCCGCGCCGGGTTCTTCCGGCCCATACACCAGCCAGGCATCCGCGCCGGCCAGCCGCTCGACGGCATCGTGCATCCGCTCGACCATGGCGGCGATGCGGTCGCGGTCGGCCTGGGGGATGGTCAGGCAGTGTTTGTAGCTGTCGAGCTCGGCGGCGCAATCGCCGAACAGGATCAGGTCGGCGAGGTTGCAGGGGTAGGTGACGGGCGGCCTCATGGTGTTGCCTCCGGTTCCGCTTTTTCCATGCACACGTCGGCCAGGGTGCCGAGGTCTGCCCAGGCGCCGTCGGGAATTTTTGTGCCGCCGAGGGTTTTGTAGCCGCTCAGTATGCTGCACATGTCGTCTGGTGTGCGGTAGGCCCATGCGCTGCACAGCGACACGATCGAGATGCCGGGAAACTGTTCCAGGTCGGATACGCAGCGTCCGCATGGCTGGGTGGGTGCGGGCATCATGGGACGGTTTCTCCGTTGAGCCGGTCGATGATTTCCTTGGCGGCGATGACGAAGCCCAAGCGGCCCATGACGTGGCCGCCGCTGATCTGGCGGGTGGCGCCGCAGCCGCTGGGCACGCTAATTTGCAGGGGCTGGGCGTGGCGGTCCCATGCGCCGTCGATGGCCTCGATCAGGGCGACGACTTCGGGGCTGGGGGCGCGGCTCATTGGGCGCAGGCCTCGGCGATGCGCTTGATGTTGCCGCTGCGGGCGCGCGCCAGGGTGTAGTCGGAAAAGCGGAGGATGGCGTCGACCTCGGGCGGAACGGGGTAGCGTTCCGGCCAGTGGCGTCGCACTTCGGCGCACAGTTCCTGCAGGGTGTCGATGGTGATGCGCACGTCAGCAAGGTCGGGGCAGCGGTTTTCCGGGCCGGCGCAGCGCTGTGTGGCGGCGTAGGTGATGCCGCCGTGGTCGTTGGGGATCAGGTTCATGGTGGGCTCAATAATTCTGCTGGCAGTTGACGTAGACGGTGCGGCGCAGCGATCCCTGGCCGCCCTGGCGCGGGTGCGGATGCTCCAGCGGCTTGTGGCGGTAGTAGCCGGTGCGGTTCTGGCCGGTGTCGGCCGCTGCGGCGTTCTGGCGGGCGGCGTTGGCTTCGGCGAGCTGGATTTCGCGGCGTTCCTTGCATTCCTCGGCGCTGCGGGTGGTGCGCACGATGGGGTAGTAGCGGCGGCTGCGGGATTTGCCTTCGTGGCGGATCTCGCCCCAGTCGGTCATGGTGCGGATGGTGTTGGCGGCGCAACCGCTGTTGCCTGTGTCGTTGTGGGCGGCGAGGTAGTCGACGATTTCGCCCATTACCGCGCCGTGGCGGGCGTTGATGCAGTCGAGGATGAGTTGCCGCCGCTGCGCGGAAGCGAGAAGTTTCGCGGGCAGCTGACTCATGACGCTATCCACGCGATGAACTGCTCGACCAGCAGCAGGAAGGCGACGACGCCGACGCCGACGACGCCGACAGTGCCGATGATGCGGTCGATTGGTCGGGCGTCCGGTTCCGGGTTGTGGACGATGGGGCGCAGCACGCGCTCGGCGCGGCCGTGGTTGAGGTCGGGCTGGAACGGGCGGCAGCCGCGCGACTGCATGCGGGCGGTGGCGCGCTCGAAGTTGCTGCCGGCGTGCGGCGAGCGGGGGATTCTCTCGGTGGTGTGCATTGCGGCTCCTTTGGGTCAGGCCGTTTTGGCGAGCATCTGCCCGACGGCGATGGTGTTTATTTGCCGGATGAGTTCGGCGTTCTTTTCCGCCGCGGCGGGCATGGCGGCGCGGATTTCGTCGGCGAATTCGGCCGGTCGGCGGTTCTG
>JAJPEP010000041.1 GCA_021166845.1 Thiobacillus sp. | reverse complement strand
GGATCCTCATGTCTGGCTGAAGGGTACTTTGGAAAAGTTGCCCACCTGGCCCAATAGCCGGATTGATGAGTTGCTGCCGCTGAAGGCGGTATTACCGTAAATCTTGTTGCTGTGGGGGTGGTGCGGCTGGACGCTTACAATCGAGAAACGTTGTAAACGCGCCGAAGGAGGCTGGCTCCGTGAAAGCACGGGATCGGCTAGCCGCGCTGAGGCGGAAGGTGTGGGATCGATCCGGACTATGTATTCACCTACCGGGGACATTTTATCGGCAGGCTTTACAACTCGGCTTGGCAAAGGGCCAGGAAGGAATCGGGTTTGCCGATGGAAAGCGGCATTTTGAGTGGGGTGCATAACCTGCGCCATACCTTCGGGCGGCAGCTCCGGAGCGCAGGGTCTCCCTGGAGACCCGAAAAGCGCTTCTGGGTCATGCCAACGGTGACATTACGACCCACTACTCGGCGGGCTGAGCTAGGAATTGCTCGAAGCCGCGGGAAGGATCGCAGACCGTGGCATTGCTCAGACTCTAGCCCTGACCGTCGTGAGGCGGAACAGGAACGGTGTCGGAAATCTGTCGGAAATAGAAAAAGGGCTAGCGACCAAACAATCGCTAACCCTTTGATTTATGGTGCGCCGGAAGAGATTCGAACTCCTGACCCCTTGGTTCGTAGCCAAGTACTCTATCCAGCTGAGCTACCGGCGCTTTGAAGCTTGCGCATTATACGCAGTTTTCACACTTTTATTGCATCGATGGTCGATGCAATAATTCAATAACTTGTTTGGCGGAGACGGAGGGATTCGAACCCTCGATGCAGGTTTAAGCCCGCATGCTCCCTTAGCAGGGGAGTACCTTCAACCTCTCGGCCACGTCTCCGAACCGCCGCGAATTGTAGCGGAATGCGCGGCGGAAAGCCACCTTAGGCGGTGGCCTTGTCGAGTTCGAAGGCCTGGTGCAGGGCGCGTACCGCGAGTTCCATGTATTTGTCTTCGACTACCACCGAGATCTTGATTTCCGACGTGGAGATCATCTGCAGGTTGATGTTTTCCTTTGACAGGGTCTCGAACATCTTGCGTGCGATGCCGACGTGCGAGCGCATGCCGACGCCGACGATGGAGACCTTGGCGATCTTGTCGTCGCCGGTGACTTCGCGCGCACTGATGGCTGCGGCATGGGATTTGACGATGTCCATTGTCCTGGCGAAATCGTTGCGGTGCACGGTGAAGGTGAAGTCGGTGGTGTTTTCGTGGCCGACGTTCTGCACGATCATGTCGACGTCGATGTTGGCGTCGGCGACCGGGCCGAGAATCTGGTAGGCGATGCCGGGCTGGTCGGGCACGCCGACCACGGTGATTTTGGCTTCGTCGCGGTTGAAGGCGATGCCGGAGATGACGGCCTGTTCCATGGCGTTGTTTTCCTCGAAGGTGATGAGCGTGCCGTCGCCTTCGTCCTGAAAGCTGGACAGCACGCGGAGTTTGACTTTGTATTTGCCGGCGAATTCGACCGAGCGGATCTGCAGCACCTTGGAGCCCAGGCTCGCCATTTCGAGCATTTCCTCGAAGGTGATGGTCTTCAGGCGGCGCGCCTCGGGCACGATGCGCGGGTCGGTGGTGTAGACGCCGTCGACGTCGGTGTAGATCTGGCACTCATCCGCTTTCAATGCGGCCGCCAGCGCCACGCCGGTGGTGTCGGAACCGCCGCGTCCCAGGGTGGTGATGTTGCCCTGTTCGTCGACGCCCTGGAAGCCGGCGACCGCCAGCACGTGGCCGGAATCCAGATCGGCGCGCATCCTGTCTTCGTCGATCGACAGAATGCGGGCCTTGGTGAAGGCGTTGTCGGTGAGGATGCGCACCTGCGGACCGGTGTAGCTCTTCGCCTTCAGGCCCAGGTCTTTCAATGCCATCGCCAGCAGCGCGATGGTGACCTGCTCGCCGGTCGACACCATCATGTCCAGTTCGCGCGGGTCGGGCGTGGCCTGAATCTGTTTGGCCAGGCCGATCAGGCGGTTGGTTTCACCCGACATGGCCGAGAGCACCACCACCACCTGATGGCCGAGCATTTTGAATTTGGCGACGCGTTCGGCTACCGCGCGGATGCGTTCGACGTTGGCGACCGAGGTGCCGCCGTATTTTTGTACGATGAGTGCCATGTGTTAGGGACTAGGGGCTAGGAATTAGGGGCTAGGGGAAGCAGGAAAAATAGCAATTTTAAGGGATTAGCGCGTAAACAGGGCGATCGACTCGACGTGCGCCGTATGCGGGAACATGTTGGCGACGCCGGCCTCTTCGAGCCGGTAGCCCTTGACGTGTACCAGTATCCCGGCGTCGCGCGCCAGCGTGGCGGGGTCGCACGAGACGTAGACAATGCGTCGCGGTGATTTGGATTCCGGCAGGGATTTGATCACTTCGATGGCGCCGGAACGCGGCGGGTCAATCAGCAGTTTGTCGAAGCGGCCGAGGGCGGCAAATTTTTCCGGCGTCATTTCGAACAGGTTGTCGACTGCGAAGCGGGCGTTTGCCAGGCCGTTGTGCAGCGCGTTGTCGCGTGCGCGTGCGACCAGTTCAGCGCTGCCCTCGATGCCCAGCACCTCGGCGCCGCTTCGGGCGATGGGCAGGGTAAAGTTGCCCAGCCCGCAGAACAGGTCGGCGATGCGTTCGCCCGCTTGCGGGTTCAGCAGACGCAGCGCGCGGCTGACCAGCGCGCGGTTCATGGCGACGTTGACCTGGGTGAAGTCGGTCGGCTTGAACAGCATCACCAGGCCGAATTCGGGCAGGCTGTAGCTGAGTTCCGGGGCGATGTGGGGCCAGAAGGGGCGTACGGTGTCGGGGCCTTTTTCCTGTTCCCAGATCTGCACGCGGTGAAGGTCGGCAAACGCCCGCACCCTGGCGGCATCGTCGTCGGTCCAGGGCGTGAGCAGGCGGAACACCAGCACGGTGACGTGCTCGCCGACGGCAACCTCGATCTGCGGAATGCGGTCGGCGTTCGACAGTTCGTTGATCAGTTCGCGCAAGGGCTGGAGCAGCCTTGACACATCGGACGTGAGCACTTCGCAGCTCGTCATGTCGACGATGAAGCTGGAGCGTTTTTCGCGAAAGCCGACCAGCCCGCCGCCTTTTTTGTCGACCCAGCGCGCCGACAGCCGTGCGCGGGTGCGATAGCGCCAAGCCGGGCCGTGCAGGGCAGACAGCACCACATCGGGTTTGACCTCGCCGATGCGGGCAAGATTGTCTTCCAGCACGCGCTGCTTGGCGGCGACCTGGGCGCTGATTTCCAGATGCTGCATCGAGCAGCCGCCGCAGCGCCCGAAGTAGCGGCAGCGCGGCTCGGCGCGCTGCGAGCTGGATTTGAGTATGGCGATGGCGTTGGCCGAGTTGTACTTGGCGTGTTCGCGGTATACGGCGATTTCGGCGCGCTCGCCCGCCAGCGCGCCGTCGACGAAGGTGACCTTGCCGTCGATGCGTGCGATCCCGTGGCCCTCGTGGTCGAGGGAAAGAATGTCGACGATGGCGTTCATGGATTCAATGCATTAACCACGGAGGCACGGAGACACAGAGATCTCCCTGTTTTTTCCTCTGGGCCTCTGTGTCTCTGTGGTGAAAAAGGTTTACCCCCAGGCTGCCAGGAACTCCTGCCAGTGCGGGGCGGGATGGGTTTGCACGATGCCGCGAGCAAGCTCGATTTCGGCGGCGTAAGCCGATTCGGAGAGCGTGCCGCGCATTTTCTGGAAGCGCAGGTATACCAGCCAGGTGTTCATCACGTCGGTTTCGCAGTAGTTGCGGATGGCGTCGAACTCTCCCTGCTGGAAGGCATCCATCACTTTCGATCCGTCCATCCCCAGCTTGCCGGGAAAGCCGCACAGCTTGGCCATCTGGTCGAGCGGGGCATTGGCGCGCGGCTGGAACATCGCCAGCACGTCCATCAAATCCAGATGCCGGGTGTGGTAGCGCGACAGGTAGTTATTCCACTTGAAATCCTTGTCGTCGTCGCCCCAGTCCCAGTAACGCGCCGCCGCAATGCCGTGAACCAGGCTGCGGTAGTGCAGCACCGGCAGGTCGAAGCCGCCGCCGTTCCATGACACCAGCTGCGGAGTATAGCGCTCGATGCCGTCGTAGAAGCGCTGGATCAGCTCGTCCTCGCTGCTGTCGGACTCGCCCAGCGACCATACCTTCAACTGGTCTGCGCTGCGCAGCACGCAGGAAATGGCGACGATGCGGTGCAGGTGATGCGGCATGAAGTCGCTGCCGGTTTTCTGGCGACGGTGCAACAGCGCCATTTCGGCGAGATCGGCTTGCGGCAGCGCCGTTTCGGCTATGCCGTTGACCGCGGCGTACCCGGCGAGGTCGGGAACCGTTTCAATATCGAAAACCAAGGTGGGATGCATAAGGTGGGTGCGCGGGCAAATCCGGCATTTTACGCTGTCAGCGCAGGGCTTCGTCGAGCGCCGAGGCGGCAATCAGGGCATCCAGATAGGCCACGGAAATCTGGTGCAGCGGAATCTCCAGCTTTTGCGCGTGTGCGGCCAGGGTGTCGACGTCGTTGTTTTCGCAGGCATGCGTCAGCTGCAGCAGGGCGCCTTCGGGCGATGGATGCGCACTCAGCGCGCGCGCGCTCGTCGCCGACAACCCCAGCTTGCGAATGAGCGTTTCCACCGGTAGCGACAGCGCGTGGGGCGCTGCCGACAGCAGGCCGATCTCGAAGGCGGTGGCGGCACTTTCGGCGGGTGCGCCCAAACGGGTGATTTTGCCCATGAACAGCGCCCGTGTAAGGGCGGTCACGGCATATTGGCGTGTCGCCTGGCTGGGGTGAGCGCCGGTCAGTGCCAGCAGTGCCGCGACCCGGCGGGCACGCTGTGGCCCCAGCATGACCAGCGCATGGGCTGCCGACTCGGCGGGCCGGCTCAAGCCGCCAACCCGGGAGTTGGAAATGGCAAGCAGACGCGGCGACAGGTCCGGATTCAGCTTGAAAAACTGGATCAGCGTGTCGGCTGACTGGCGCAGTGCGATGGCCAGCAAGTCCAGTTGAACCGCCTGCTCACGGCTGGTATCGACGGGCTGGGTGTCGCCGGAAAAAAAGCTGCCCCTGAACCAGGCATTCTCGGGCCAGCGCGCCTGGGTGTGGGCGTGTCGTACGCCCTCCACGACCAGGCGCGCAGCAACCGCGGGCGGTGCATCGTCGGCGTGGCAGGACCGGTAGCGCCAGGCAGAAGCACTGTCCAGCACCATTGCGTCGTTGCGGTTAAGCGTGGGGCAGAACGTCAGGCCGGCATCCTGCAGCGCCAAGGCGCGTGCCAGATGTTGTTCATTGTCGATGGCCACGCACCAGATCAGCTGGCGGTGATTGAGTTGCTGCGGGATCTCGCTGAACAGCACCCCCGGGCTGATCCGCACCAGCAAGGGCAGCTTGTCGGCCAGGCCGCCCTGCGTCAAGGAATAGAGGCCGGTCAGCAACATGTCCTCTTCCATTTGCCGAAGTTCAGCCGGCGCATCGGCGGCCGCGGCGCGACCGCGCAGGACCAGCTGATGGGCAACCAGGTTGGAGGCGGCGTCGAACAGCGGATCAAACGACAAAAAGCGCGCGCGCAGCGCTTCTTCGCGAATCGGGTCGCTATCGTCGATGCCGAGCATCTGCGTCACCACGACGGGCTGTTCGGACTCGCGGGTGTTGATGCCACCGCCGACTATGCGTGATGGATTGGGGTCGTCTGAGGTCATGTCATTCACTGCGGAGTGTATCCGGGCATTCTAGCGCCGTGAGCCATTTTTCGTGCGGTTCGGTCATCATTGGAGTTTGCCGCAAGGCGTTCAGGAGACCCGACATGAAGAATAAACTGCTGAATACGATGGTCGCCGGACTGATGGCAGCATCCCATGCCGGCTGGGCCGCGCAGGGCGATGAAATCGTCAGTACGGCTGCGGACCAGCATAGCGTGGCGGTCACCATTTACAACGACAATCTGGCGCTGGTGAAGGATGCGCGGCGGGTCAGGCTGGCGCGCGACATCAACCGGCTGGCGTGGCGCGAGGTGTCGGCGCAGATGCGGCCGGAGACCGCGCAACTGCGCAATCTGTCGAGCCCCGCCGGATTTCGGCTGCTGGAACAGAACTTCGATTTCGACCTGCTGACGCCGCAAAAGCTGCTCGAGAAATACGCGGGGCGCGAGGTCGGCGTCATCCGCACCCATCCCGCCACTGGCGCGGAAAGCCGCGAAGCCGCCACCGTGCTGGCGACCAATGGCGGCGTGGTGCTGAAGTTTTCCGACCGCATCGAGACCGGGGTGCCGGGGCGGCTGGCGTTTCCGGGCGTGCCCGAGGCCCTGCGCGACAAGCCCACCCTGGTGGTTTCGCTGGTAAACCCGTCGGCGGGCACGCAGAACCTGGAGCTGTCCTATCTGGCCGGCGGGCTTTCGTGGCGCGCCGATTATGTGGCGGAGTTGAATGCCAAGGACGACCGGCTGGATTTGAATGGCTGGGTGACGCTGACCAACCAAAGCGGCGCGACCTATCCCGACGCCAAACTGCAACTGGTGGCGGGGGACCTCAACCGGGTGCGCGATGCGCAACCGCTGCCGCGCGCAGCGATGGCGATGGCGGTCAAGGAGGCCGATGCCCCCGAGATGCAGCAGGAGTCGCTGTTTGAATACCATTTATATACGCTGCAACGCCCCACCACGCTGGCGGAAAACCAGACCAAGCAGGTGGCGCTGATGTCGGCCACCCGGGTGCCGGTGAAGAAGGAATTCCTGCTCGAAGGCGCGAATTACTACTACTCCGGGCAGTACGGCGAACTGGGGCAGAAAATGAAAGTCGGCGTTTTCGTCGAGTTCGACAACAAGGGCGAAGGCCTCGGCATTCCCTTGCCCCGTGGCGTGATCCGCATGTACAAGCAGGATAGCCAGGGCAACGCGCAGTTCGTCGGCGAGGATCGCATCGACCATACGCCGAAGAACGAAAGCGTGCGCTTGAAGCTCGGCGATGCATTTGACCTGACCGCCGACAAGAAGCAGACCGCCTTCCGGAAACTGGCCGGCACCAGCCGCTACAACTACGTGTTCGAGTCGGCATATGAAATCGTGCTGAAAAACGCCAAGCCGGAAGCTGTGATGGTCACCGTGCGCGAGCCGATGCCGGGCGACTGGACGATGGCGAGCGAATCGCAGCCGCACACCAAGGCGGCGTCGGGCACCGCCGAGTGGCAGGTGAAGGTGCCCGCCGAGGGCAGGGCGACGCTGAGCTACCGCGTGCGCGTCATGTACTGAGTCGGTCGCCGCGTACATGCCGGATGGCGCATGATTTTCAGGCGCTGCTCCAGAGCCTTCCAGGCGGGCCGACCTTGGGCGGTTTCATGGCGGGCGATATGCGGAGGCGAGCATCGAAGGTATTATGAGAATGCTGTGGAGGCGCCAATCGGGCGCCGCCGCGGCGTTTTCTTCGATGTTTCAGGATTGGCCAGCATGATTACCGTGTCTCAGAACAAGCTCGTATACATTACCTATTCCATACTCGACGCGCGCGGCATGGTCGTCGAACAGTACGATATTCCGGTTGGTTACGTGCAGGGCGCCAACAGCGGCATTTTGCCGGCCATCGAGTCGGCTGTCGCCGGCCGCAAGGCGGGCGACCGGGTTGAAATCACGCTGGCGCCGGAAGAAGGGTACGGGTTGCGCGACGAGAGCCTGGTATTCGTGGACGACATCGAGAATGTGCCACCGCAATTCCGGCGCGTTGGGGCTGAAGTCATGTTTGAGAATGAGGCGGGGGAAACCAATGTTTTCTACGTCACCTCGATCGAGGACGGCAAGCTCACCCTGGACGGAAATCCTTCGCTGGCCGGACAGAGCGTGACTTGCCTGGTGAACGTGGTGGATATCCGCGAGGCCACGCCGGAGGAAATCCGCAACGGCCGGCCACTCGACGTGAAAACCGGCACGGTTCATTAAACCCGGATTGTTCATTCGGGCGAGACGCTTTGCGTAGGGTGCACTCCGTGCACCGATTGACGCCCGAAGGTGCACGGAGTGCACGCGTCACAAATCGTCCAATGAACAATCTGGGTTACATCAAATCAGTCCGGTTCGGTGGTCTGGTCTGCGGACATAAAAAAGGCCGGGAGCGCCCCCGGCCTTTTCCGTATGGCGTAAGCCGCTTACTTCGCAGGGCAGGCCTGATCGCCGGGGATCTTGCCCGGCAATTGCAGGAAGGCACCGAATGGTCCCATCACGCCCATGGCTTCCATCTTCGGGCCGGTGAACTTGAGGCGGCCGAACATCATGGCCTTCATCGGGCCATACTCGCCCGCGCCCATTTCGTTCCAGCGCTCGGTGGTGGCGTGCATGGTGTAGTCGACCGCATGATCCATTTTGGTGTTTTGCACTGCGCCGCCGTAGACGCAGATGGCCTTGCCGTCCTTGGGGACGATCTTCATTTCGGTTTGGGTTGTCTCGCCACAGTCGGTGCGATACAGGTGAATGATCTTGTAACCGCGGTCCTTGTCATTCTTGATCCATTGGTCAGCCAGGCCACTGGTGAGGGCGGTGTCCTTGTTCCAGGCGTCGCAAGCCTGCGCGGTCCACTCGGGAGACATCATGGGGGGGGCCGCGTGAGCGGTGGTTGCGAGTATTGCCAGGGCAGCCAGCGCGATGGACGTGTATTTCATGGGTACCTCCTCCTTATTGAATTATTCAAGTAACTTGGTTGGACTGCCGTATTACTAATGTTTGTTCGAAGAAATAATTCCTCCGAGGCTGCACGGTAAACATGCGACGCAGGCTTGTCAATCGGTCAGGTTTCTTATTTGTTGTTCCACGCAGCCATGCGCCCTCCGGGTGGCCGTTGGTACAACTGGCCTATCGAATGTGGCGGTGCCGAAAGATCGATTGATTTCAGGCGCGAGCCAGGCCGCCTGGGGGGTAACGCGAACATCGTCCGCGACAGGGGGCAGCGCTGAAGCCGCATGTCTATCGGCGGGGCGGAGTGAAGCTTTGTTCAATCAGCCGAATTCGCCGGCCGAGCCGATCCAGTTCAGTGGGATCGCCCCGGGCGGCAGCCTGTTGTTGCTGCAGTTTCAGGTAGGTCAGCAGGGGCTGCCGCCAGCCTCGCTCCGAGGCGGTTTCCGCAGCCAGCGTCAGCGTGGCGGCATCGGCTTCCTGGCGCATCACCAGCAGGCTGGCGTCGAGCAGGCGCGCCAGCGGGTCGGCGATCCGGCTCAGCGCTTCTGGCCGCTTCACGGCCGGCGCGCGCACCAGATCGCGGTGCTGGTCGGGCAGCAGGGCGACGTCGAGGGCTTCCCAGCGCAGGGTGAGGAAACGGTAGTAGGCATGATCCCCCGTGTTCGGCGCGTTGCTGGCGAGTTCGGCATATTCGGCGCAGGCATCGTCGATCAGCATGGCGCGGCGGGTGGCGCAGCGCACCAGCCACAGGCGCGCGGTCTCGGCGACGCGGCCGGCGCCGCCGGTGGCGCCAACGGCCTGCTGGAAATAGCGCTCGGCGAGGATGTTTTCGCCCAGCAGGGCATGCTTCTGATAATGCTCGATCAGGTCGGCCGCATCGGTTCTCCAGTCGGGCGGCGGCGGGCCGCCGCTGCAGGCGGTGAGCATGAGCAGGCCGGCGAGCACGAGCAGGATCTTCATGGCAGCGTCACCTCGGGGTCGCGCGCAAACGGCCACATCTTGTTGATCTCGTTGACCAGCGCGTTGGCCTTGCGCACGGCATCGTCGATCTCGCCGCGCAGCGTGGCGATGTCCTGCGTGCCTTCCTTGACGTCGGCGGAAATTTCCACGGCATTGGTCATCAGGGCATCGGCTTTCTTCAGACTGGATTGCGCGTCGTTCAGCATCAATCGTATCTGGGCCAGCGATTCGCGCGTCTGGTCGGCCACGCCGTCCGGCGCGAACAGCCAGTGATCGGCTTTGCCGGCCATGCCGTCCACCTTCAGCGCCAGGCTGTCGAGCTTGCCGATGAGGGCACGGGTCTTGTCGAGGGAATCGGTTACCGCACGGGCCTTTTCCGGGCTGCCGAGCAGGCTTTCCAGCATGCCGTATTCACCCGTCATGCGTCCGGTCACCGTCTTGACGTTGGCCAGGGTGGCATTGATCTCGCCGTCCTTGCGAGTGAGGTATTCGACATTGTCGAGAATCGCCTTGACCCGTTCGACCAGCGCCGGGATCTCCTTGCTGATATCGGAGGTCAGCAGCAGCATGGTGGCGTTGTCGGGCAGCGCGGGGGCATTGAGGTCGGGCGATTCGACGCGGATCCTGGCGCCGCCGACGATGGGCTTGTCGAGGGTGAAGGTGCTGTTCTCCTTCAGCCACTTGGCATTGCGTTCCATGAATTCGGCGCGGATGACGATGCCGCCTTCCTCATTCAGCCCCAGTGTGGTGACGCGGCCGATTTCGATGCCGGAAAACACGATCGGTACCCCGGGGGCGACGCCGTCTGCGCTGGCTGCGGCCAGCTGCAGATGGAAGGTGTCCTCAAAAAATCCGCGCGCATGCAGCAGATACGCCAGGAATGCGCCGGCCAGCAGCAGCGACGCGGCAGCAAACAATCCCACCTTGAAATGCAGTTTGTTCATTCTGAGTGCGGTGCCTGGTTGTAGAGAACCTGGTTCCAGTTGAAGTCGTAAATTTCCCAGGTGTCCGTCATGTCTGCCCGCGCCGCCAGTTGCCCGATGAAGGCGGGATAGGGCACATCGTAAAGCATGGCGCCGGGGCGGTCGATTACCAGGCGCGGGCGCTTGAGGATGAGCGCGCGCGCAAGCTTGGTGACGAAGCGCTGCGCCGGCGTCATGTCGGGGTCGCGCAGCAGCGCAATATCGGCATGCCCCAGCTGATCCAGCATGGCCTGCGCCTGCCGGGCCGATTCGGCTGCGTTGTAATGGCGCTGGTAGAGCGGAATCAGCGCAATGTTTTCGAGCGCCGACAGGTTCGCCCGCAGCGGCAGATCGGCGGCGACGCGCGCCACGTCGTCGGGCAGGGCGGCGACGGCAGCCATCAGCGCCATGCGGTCGGCAAACGGGGTCAGACGTATTTGAGCGCTAATGACACCACCTCGATCGTCACAATGGCGAAGAATACCCGCATCATGCCGCGCAGCACGGAGACCGGAACCATGAAGAGTTTTTTCGGCGTTTCGAGCCCGGCGGTGACCGGGATCAGGGTGACCGCCAGCCCGAACAGCGCGCACTTGACGAGCAGCCCGGCCATGATCGTGAAATCGAAGATTTTTGCGATGGTTTGGGTATACGGTTCAAAACCTGCCGCGCTCGTGCCATATATAGAAAGGTAGCCCATCAGCATGGCGAGCAGACCGGCCAGGCCGGCGAGCGTGACGACCGAGATTACGCCGCCGATCAGCCGCGGCAGAAACTCGAACTGCATCGGCGGAACCTTGCAGTGCGCCAGCGCATCCAATTCGTTGTTGACCTGCATCAGCGCCACTTCGGTGTTGATCGCGCTGCCGGAACGCAGGGCGACAAAGAGAGCGGTCAGGAAGGGCAGCAGTTCGAGCACCAGCACGCGGATGGTCATTTCGCTGGCGAATGCAGTGAGACCGAAATCGCGTGCGGTGGACAGGATGATGGTGATGATGAGCCATGAAATGACCAGTGCGTAGCCCAGGAAAACATGCAGAATCTGCACTGCGGTAAAGTAAACCTGCTTCACCACCACATCGAAGGTGGCGCGGTTCCAGGTGGTGCGATCCAGCAGCAGCAAGCCGGCCCTGGCCAGAAAGGCAAACATGCCGTAACCGACGGTAAACCAGCCGGTGACTTTGGCGCCGAGCGATTCGATGGATGTCGCAAGAAAATTCATCGCGGCATCTTAACTCTGTATAAGACGCTTGTGACGTCGACGGTGCCTGGGCCGTCGGATGACAGACCATACGGTTTTGAACCTGGACGGAGAAGAAACATGATGAAGACATCCTTGATACCGGCGACCGCGCTGGTGCTGTGCGTCGCGTCGGCGACTGCCTGGGCCGCGCCCGGCACGGTCTTGCGCAATGACAAGCTCTACAGCCAGCCCAGTGCAAGCGCCCGCGTGGCGGCCAGCGTGCCCAAGGGCGCCAGCGTCGAGATCCTCGCCAAGCAGGGCGGCTGGCTGCGCGTGAAGGCCGGCAATTCCACCGGCTGGATCCGGCTGCTCTCGGTGCGCGCGGGGGCGGGCGGGCTGGGCGGGGTCGGGGTGGGCGACGTGGTTGGGGCCGCCACCACCCGGTCCGACCCCACTCGCGTCGTCGCGGTGGCCGGCCTGCGCGGCCTGAATGAGGAAGATTTGAAACAGGCCCAATTCAATGCCGACGAGTTGGCGCGGCTGGACGCCTTGAAGGTGACCGCGGCGCAGGCCAGAAGCTTTGCCGGTCAGTCCGGCCTGGTCGCTGTCAAGGTGCCGGCCCTGCCCAAACCCGAACCCGAGCAATCTTCTTCGCCATGGGAGAACAACTGATGAAAATCAAACTGATGCTATTGGCCGTTACGCTGGTTCCTTTCAGCGGGGGGGCAGCCGCGTTCGACCTGGGTAAGTTTCTCGAGGATCGGGTTAAACAGGAGCTGAACAAGGACAAGCCGGCACCGTCCCAGACCACGAAACAGGCGCCTGCGGCATCCCAAAGCGTCGCCGCGTCGCCGCCCCCGGCCGGGCGGAAAGTCGACGCGGCGCAGCTGGGCTTTGCCCTGTTCGGCGAGTACTCGCTGGAGGAGGAAAACCGCATCGGCAGCCAGATTTCCGGCAACCTGCTGGGTGCGGTGAAACTGGTGCGCGACGACAAGCTGCAGAATTATGTCAACCTGGTTGGCCACTGGGTGGCGCTGCAAAGCGGGCGCCAGGACGTCACCTGGCGTTTCGGCGTGCTCGACACCGAGGATATCAATGCCTTCGCAGCGCCGGGGGGCTATATTTTTGTGACCAGGGGCCTGTATCGCCTGCTCGACAACGAGGCCGACCTGGCCGGGGTGCTGGGGCATGAAATCGCCCATGTCACCCAGAAGCATCATCTCAAGGTGTTGAAGCAGTCCAGCCTGATCGGTGCGCTGGGACAGGCTGCCAGCCGCAAGGCGCAGGGCAGTGATCCGGTGGTGCAGAACCTGATCGGCAATGGCGCGGAAATCATGGCGCGCGGGCTCGACAAGAATGCCGAATACGAGGCCGATCGCGTCGGCATGGTGTACGCGGCGCGCGCCGGCTACACCCCCTGGGGGCTGCCGGGCGTATTGCAGGACCTGGCGGGCTTGCCCGCCAGGGACAGCCGCACCGGCCTGCTCTACAAGACCCACCCGCATCCGGCCGATCGCCTCGCAGCGCTGGGTGAGGCGGTGGATGGGCGTCTCGACGGCGTGCGTGGCAAGGAAGTGGCGGATCGCTTCTACCGCATCCGGTGAAACGCGTTTCTTCCGGCATGGCGCAGGCGGGACTGTCTGCGCTGTTTGTTCTGCTGATCGCGGCGCATGTTGCGGAACTGATTCACATCGCGTCCATGCAGCGCGCCGAGGCCTGGCTGTATGATGCCTGGCTGATGCGCACCGCCCCGGTCGGGGCGGACGATCGCGTGGCCATCCTCGACATCGACGAGGCCAGCCTGAAAAGCCTCGGCCGCTGGCCGTGGAGCCGCGACACTATGACCGCGCTGGTCGAGCAGCTGTTCGACCATTACGGAGTGGCGGCGGTCGGCTTCGATGTGGTGTTCGCCGAACCGGACACGAGTTCGGGCCTCGATACCCTCAAGCAGCTCGCGCAAGGCGAACTAGCGGGCAGCCGTGATTTCAGGGCAGCCCTCGAACAGCTGGCGCCGCGCCTCGACTACGACGCCCGCTTTGCACAGGCGCTGGCCGAGCGGCCCATTTCGCTAGGCTATTACTTCATCCCGCAAGGGTATGGCGACGCCAGGACCGGCATGTTGCCGCCGCCGTCGCTGCCGGCCGCCGCTTTCAACCCGCTGCAGCCCGGTACGCCGCCGCCCACCGGCTATGGTGCGAACCTGGCCGCCTTCCAGCAGGCGGCGCAGGGCGCCGGTTTCTTTAATATGCGGGCCGACGAGGGCGGCACGGCGCGCCAGATGAATCTGGTCAGTCCGTTCGGCGAGGGCTATCACCTGGCGCTGTCGGCGTCTACGCTGCGGGTCGCCTTTGGCGGCGATCCGGCCCTTGCCGGCATCGACCAGCAGTCGGTGCTGGGGCGGCAGTATCGGTCGCCGTGGCTGGAAGTGGGGGGCCTTCGCGTTCCGCTCAGCGCGGACGGCGCCGTGCATGTGCCGTATCGCGCCGGCGCGCCGTTCCCTTACCTTTCGGCGGCCCAGGTGCTGGCGGGCAAGGCGCCGCTGGAACAGCTGGAGAACCGCATCGTGCTGCTGGGATCGACCGCGCCCGGACTTGCCGATCTGCGCGTGACGCCATTCTCCAATGCTTTTCCGGGGGTCGAGATTCATGCCCACCTGATCGCCGGCATGCTCGATGGCGCCACCCGCGTCATGCCGCCGTGGGCGGCCGACGCGCGGCTGGCCGCCGTGCTGCTGCTGGGCGCCTTGCTGACGGCGGTGCTGCTGCGCTTCGGGCCGACCGTCGGCCTGGCGGCCACCATCGTCCTGCTGGCGTTGCTGCTGGCCGCCTATGCTGCGGCATGGTCGCGCTTCTGGGTGGTGCCGATGGCGGCGCCGATGCTGACCGTATTCGGCCTGTACGCGCTCAATACCGCCTACGGCTTTTTTGCCGCAACGCGCAGCAAGCGCCAGATTACCAAGCTGTTCGGCCAGTACGTGCCGCCCGAACTGGCTGCCGAAATGAGCCAGAACCCGGCGCATTACACGATGGAAGGCCAGTCGCGCGAGATGAGCGTGCTGTTTTCCGACATCCGCGGCTTCACCAATTTTTCCGAGAAGCTGCCGCCGACCGAGCTCTCCGAAGTGCTGAACGCCTATCTCTCGACGATGACGCGCATCATCCAGCAGCATCGCGGCACCATCGACAAATACATCGGCGACGCCATCATGGCGTTCTGGAATGCGCCGGTGGACTTGAACGACCACGCCATCCGCGCCGTGCAGACCGCGCTCGACATGCAGGCCGCGCTGCCGCAGCTGAACCGGGAGTTCGCCGCGCGCGGCTGGCCGGAGGTCAAGATCGGCGTCGGCGTCAATACCGGGCGTATGAGCGTCGGCAACATGGGCTCGGAATTCCGCATGTCCTACACCGTGATGGGCGACGCGGTGAACCTCGGCTCGCGCCTCGAAGGCATCACCAAGCAGTACGGCGTCGGCATTCTCGTCACGCAGTCCACGGTCGACGCCGATTCGCTGCATGCCTTCATGAAAGTCGACGAAGTGCGCGTCAAGGGCAAGGAAACCCCGGTGGCGATCTATCAACCCCTGGGCCGTAAGGAAGAATTGTCAGAACAGGCCCGGAAGATTGCCCGTGTTTTTGAGACAGCCTTTGAGCGCTATCAGTCTCGTGATTGGGATGGCGCCACGAAAATGCTGACCGAACTGAAAGAAGCCGCGCCCTGTGCTTTGTGCGATATTTACCTTGAACGCATTGCGCATTTCCGCGAATCGCCCCCGCCCGCCGACTGGGACGGCGTGTTCGTCTACACCACCAAATAGCCACGATAAAACAGCCATGAAACTTACCGTATTGGGCTGCAGCGGCGGCATCGGCAGCGGCCGCCACACCACCTGCCTCAAGGTCGACGACGACGTGCTGATCGACGCCGGCACCGGAATCACCACGCTCGACTTCGAGCAACTGGTGAAAATCGACCACATCTTCCTCACCCATGCCCATCTCGATCATGTGCTGGGGCTGCCGCTGCTGCTCGACAGCGTGGGCGACCTGCGCACCGCCCCGCTGACGGTGCATGCGCTGCCCGAGGTGCTGGAGGCCTTGTCCAGCCACCTGTTCAACTGGCAGCTTTGGCCGGATTTTCGCGAGATTCCGAGTGCGGAGGCGCCGTGGCTGCGGTTTGCGCCTTTGGGGCTCGGGGAGGCGTTCACCCTGAACGGCCGTACCTTCACCCCGCTGCCGGTGACCCACGCGGTGCCGGCGTGCGGCCTTCATCTGGTCACAGAAGCGGGCAGCTTGGTGTTCAGCGGCGACACCACCCACAGCGACGTCTTCATCGCCGCGCTCAACGCCATTCCCGACCTGCGTCACCTCATCATCGAAACTTCGTTCGAAAATGCGCTGGCCGAGATTGCCAAGGCGTCGAAGCATCACTGGCCCGATTCGCTGGCGGCGGAACTGCAGCTGCTCAGGGTGCAGCCCGAGGTCTGGATCACTCACCTCAAACCCGGCAACGAGTCGGCGATCATGAACGAACTGCGCGAGGCAGCGCCGGGATGGGGCGTGGAGGCTTTGATGCAGGGCCAGGTGATCGAGATATAGACCGCCTGCCTCAGGGCGCGAAGCTTGCCAGTTCCGTTTCAAATTCCCCTGCACTCAAACCGTCAAACGCCTCCCGGCTGAACAGGGTGACGGCGCCGGCCATTTCGCTCCAGCCGTAGCCACGCGACTGCGAACTCAATTTAGCGCTGTCCTGCGGGACGCGGGCGACGAGGTGGACGCAGTCGCTGCTGTAGATGAGGTTGTAGGGCGTGTTCTGCTGGTGCATCCGGTCGAGCTCGAACCAGGCTTCGGCGGGGTCGGTGAAGCGCCGGCAGGGCAGCGGGTAGGGCCGGGCGCCGCCGTTGTGGGCAAAGCCGCCATCCAGCACCGGCGGGGGGCTCGCCGGCACGAAGCTCTGGAAGTGCAGGTGGTTGACCGATGCACCGGCGCCCAGGCTGTTGTAGCCCAGGCAGAGGCCGGGCACGCCGGATTCTGCGCAAAGGTCCCAGGCCCAGCCGTGCAGTTCCGGGGTGAGGCATTGCGGCAGCTCGCGCACCGGTTCCGGCGCCAGCAGGCCGTGCAGGCGGGCGAAGGGGAACTTGTTGTAGAGCAGGCGCGCCGGCCTGCCGGCGAGTTCGCCTTCCCACAGGATTTCCCTGGCGAGGAAGGACTTGTTGAAATGGAAGCCGGCCGGGTCGAAGGGGCGCAGCAGGCTTTCGAATTTCATTCCGCTGGTGCGTGGCGGGCGCAGGGCGCGGATGGGGTTGAACATCACGTCCCAGGGGCCGGCGCGGCGGCTTTCCAGCCTTTTCACGTGTTCGGGACCGATGGCATGCAGCTTGAGAAAAACCAGCATGTCGTCGTCCGGCTCGTCCAGCGTGTGGCCGCGCCTGAGCGTGTCGGTGATGGCGGCGGCAAGTTTGGCATGATGCGCGGCCAATGCGGGCGACAGGCGTGCCCATAGACCCGCATCGAAGGCAGCATTGGCCAGCACGAGGATGTGGACGCCGAGGCCGGTGTGGTTCTCCAGCATTTTGACGAGTCCGCCGGCAAAGCCTTGTTCCAGCGCGGCCAGCGAGGTGAATGGGGCGGGGGGCAGGGACATGCGGTTCGGACACGACGGATGTGGATCCCGTATGGTGCCATCCCGCCGCCGCGGCGGGCATTCAGTTTTTTTGGGTAGCGCGGCGCTGCGCTTATAGCTCGCCGGCGGCGCCGCTGCGCATCACGTTGTCCATTTTTTCACGGATTTCCAGCACGCCGCGGCGCAGCCCCGGCGTCATGCCGATCTTCTCGCCGGCGAGGTCGAGCCAGGTCATGTCCCAGTCCATCATCAGTACCCAGATGTGCTTGTCGCCGTCTTCCATGACCGCAATGCGGCAGGGCAGGAACACCACCATTTCCGGAATGATTTTCAGCAGCTCGCGGCCGATGGCGATGTCGCAGAAACTGAACACCTCGACCCGCGGCGCCCGGGTATCGCCGAGCACGGTCTGGAAATCCTTCCATATCAGGTTGCTGCCGACGAACTTCAGGTTGAGCTGGTTGGCGCGCAGCATCATCGATTCGACGACCTCGTCGAAGCGGACGCCGGGTTTCGCCTGGTACTTGATGGCGAAATGGTTCACCACCTCGCGCGCATCCATCTGCGCCAAGCTGGCCATCGCCGGCATGGCCGTTTCACGCCAGCGCTTCCTTTCCTCCGGCGTCAGCACGCGGCTCATCTGGTAGTCGCGGTAGGGCGGCGGCGCCCCCTGCTGGATCAACATGGGGCCATACGGGGTGGGCGTGACATCGAGCCAGTTTTCGGCGGGGGCTTGCGCGGGGGGCGTTGCGGGCGCATCGGTAGCGAATGCCGGCAGGCAGCAAAACCAGGCAAGAACGAATGAAAGAGTGCGTATCATGACGTGCCTTCCGGAGGAGAATGTCTTCATCCTACGCGCCGTAATGCGGGCGTCAATGCGGTATCAGCGCGTAGGCGCCGAGGAGGTTCTCCAGCACTGTCAGTTCGGTTGCGGCGCCGGCGAGATCCCCCTGCTTCACGCGTGCCTCGATACGGGCGGCGCCTTCCCGGATGACGGCGGCCGTCACGCTGGCTGCGGCGCCCTTCAGGGCATGGGCCTCCTTGCGGCAGGTTTCGGCATCGCCTTGCTCGATCGCACGCTTCAGCGTAGCCAGGCTGGCTTCGGTGGTGCTGAGAAAAACCGCTTCCAGCTCGGCCACCAGCCCCGGATTATCGGGATAACGCGCATGCAGCGCCGGCAGGTCGAGCAGCGGGGCGCGAGTGGCCACCGCCCCGGCCTGTGGCAGCCATTGCGTTAGCAGGGCTGCCAGTGCAGCTTCGGAATAGGGCTTGCTGAGGTAATCGTTGGCCCCGGCGGCGAGGCAGGCTTCGCGAAAACCGGCATCGGCATTGGCGGTCAGGGCGATAATGGGGATGTGGCGGGTATCCGTCGGCAGGCGGCGGATCTGCCGTGTGGCCGCCAGCCCATCCATTTCCGGCATTTGCCAGTCCATCAGCACCAGGTCGAAGTTGTCCGTAGCAAGAAAATCCAGCGCCTGCAGGCCGTTGACGGCCACGGCGTACTGCAGCCCCATCTCACGCAGTTGATGGGCCAGCACCTTCTGGTTCACCGGATGGTCTTCCACCATCAGGATGCGGCCGCGCAACTGAATGCTTGGCTGGGCCGGCAGTTCGGCCGGCGGCAAGGTGGTGGTCGGCAGATCCAGTGCCAGGGTGAAACAGCTGCCCTGGCCGGGGGTGCTCTCGACCGTGAGCCGCCCGCCCATCAACTCGGCCAGCTGGCTGCTGATCGAAAGCCCCAGTCCGGTGCCGCCGTAACGGCGCGTGGTCGAGGCGTCGGCCTGTGAAAAAGCCTGAAACAGGCGTGTCTGGGTCGAATCGCCGATGCCGATGCCGCTGTCCTGTACGCTGAACAGGCAATGAACCTTGCCGTTCGATGTCTCGAACGCTACGCGCAGCTCGACCTTGCCCTGGTCCGTAAACTTGATGGCGTTGTCGATCAGGTTGAGCAGGATCTGGCGGATCCGGGTGGGGTCGCCCAGCAGCGCAGCGGGCGGGCCGGGGGGCAGCGCAAGCGTCAGATGCAGGTTTTTTTCCATCGCGCGCGCCTGGAACAGCGCGACCGCGCCCTGCACCAGCGCGACCGGCGAGAAGGCGACCTGTTCGATGGCCAGCTTGCCTGCCTCGATCTTGGAGAAGTCGAGAATGTCGTTGATGATGATGAGCAGGCTTTCCGCCGAGCTTTTCAGGGTGGCGGCGTACTCGCGCTGGCGGCCGTCGAGCGGCGTTTTCAGCAGCATCCCGCTCATCCCCAGAATGCCGTGCATGGGGGTGCGGATTTCATGGCTGACGTTGGCGATGAACTGCGATTTGGCGCGCGCCATTTGCAGGGCGGCCTCGCGCGCGGCCTCCTTGGCGGCTTCGGCCGCACGGCGCGCGGAGACGTCGCGCATGATCGCCTGGATCACCGGCCTGCCTTCCAGTTGCATCGCGTGCAGGGCGATTTCGGCCGAGAACACCGAGCCGTCCCGGCGCAGTCCCTGCCACTCCATCAGCGCATGTCCGCGGTTGCGTGCCTGGGTTATGGCCCGCATGGCATGATCATAGGCATCCGCGCCATTGGCCTGAACCGGCAAGCCGAGTTGCGAAATGGAATGCTTGAGAAACTCGGCGACCGAGTCCATGCCGAACAGCGACAGCGTAGCCGGGTTGCAATCGGTAAAGCCCTGATCGTCGAGAATGACGACGGCGTCGGAATTGGTCTCGAACAGGGTCTGGTATTTCTTTTTTTCGGTTTCCAGCTGGCGTGTCTGCGTCAGCATGCGGCGGCTTACCAGAACCGCAACCAGCGTCGCCAGCAGTGTGGCCAGGATGCCCAGCATCAGCATCAGGTTGCGGGTGGCCTGATAGGCGGCAAACGTTTTCCCGAGCGCCGCCTCGTTGGCCTCGCGCTGCAGAACGGTCATGTTGTCGAGTGCTGTAACCAGGCGGTTCTGCAGCGGGATGGCCTCTTCCTGCAGCAGCGTCAACGCGCCGTAATTGTTCTCGTCGAGCGCGGCTTCGATCACCTTGAACATGACAGGCTGATTGATGGAGGTGAGGGCGTCGAGTTCATTGAGCAGTATTTTTTCGTCCATCGTGCGGAGCATGGCGCCCAGCTGACGACGGTCCTTGGCGTAGCGTTCGCCGTATTCCTGGAACTGCAGGAAGAGCGCGTCCTTTTCCCAGGGGTCGATCGAGACCACGATGTTGTGCATCAGCATCTGCCGGTCGCGAATGGCGTCGCGCATCCGCGAGGCCAGCCGGGTCTTGACGTTGTTGATCGACACCACATTCGCCAGCTCGGTATTGAGGTGAGACATCTGGGTAACGCCCAGTCCGATCACCGCCAGCATCAGCAACAGGGAGACGGTAAAGCCAAGTCCCACATTGAATAGCAGGCCGCGCAGGGGGGACGGGGGCAGCATGGGCGTCATTCGCGGCGAAACGCCACGACGTGATCGACCGCCAGCCGGATGCCGATCTTCTCGCCGATGGCGTGGTTGTGGTGCGAGGGCACCAGGGACAGCGCGCGCTGGCCGCTCGGCAGCTTCAGGGTGTAGAGGAACTCGGCGCCGCGGAAGGCCTTGTTCTCGACTTCGGCCAGCAGCAGGCTGTCGTCGTCGTGGACGATGTCGTCGGGCCGCAGCAGCACGTCGACACGGCAGTTGCGCACGCATTCGTCGCAGCCGCTGGCGTCGCACTCGACCGGGATGTGGCCGTCCAGCACGCCGAGTTCGATTTCCACCTGGTGGTCGTTGATCACCTCGCCGCTGACCAGCGCGCCCTGGCCGACGAAGTCGGCGACGAAGCGATTGACCGGCTCGTGATACAGGTTGTAGGGCGTATCCCACTGCTGGATGCGGCCCTGGTGCATCACCCCGACCCAGTCGGCCAGCGAGAAGGCCTCGTGCTGGTCGTGGGTGACGATGAGCGCGGTGGTGGCCTCGCGTTTCAAGATGTCGCGCACCTCGAGCGACAGGCGTTCGCGCAGTTCGACGTCGAGGTTGGAGAATGGTTCGTCCATCAGGATCAGGCGCGGCCGTGGCGCCAGCGCGCGTGCCAGCGCCACGCGCTGCTGCTGGCCGCCGGAAAGCTGATGCGGGAACTGGTTGGCGTGGCCGGTGAGGCCGACCAGCCCCAGCAGTTCGTCGATGCGCGCCTGTTTTTCGGCGGCCGACTTGCCGCGCAGGCCGAAGCCGACGTTCTTCGCCACCGTCAGGTGCGGGAACAGGGCGTAATCCTGGAACACCATGCCGACACGGCGCTTTTCGGCGGCCAGCATCCAGCCGGGGCGGCTGACGACTTCGCCGCCGATGCGGATCTCGCCGCGCTGGATCGGCTCGAAGCCGGAGATGCAGCGCAGCGCCGTGGTCTTGCCGCAGCCCGACGGACCCAGCAGGCAGCCGATCGCGCCTTCGGGCAGGGTGAAGGTGAGGTCGGCAATGATTTGCCGGTCGGCATACGACTGCGAGACGGAATCGAGGATCAGCTCAGCCATTGGGGCTTAACCATGGGAATGCGCGCCGCGCCAGGTCAGAAGGATGATGGGGATGATACCGGCAATGACAATGGCGAGCGAAGGCAGCGCGGCGCGCTCCCACTCGCCTTCCGAGGTCATCTCGAACACCCGCACCGCCAGCGTGTCCCAGCCGAACGGACGGGTCATCAGGGTGATCGGCATTTCCTTCATGATGTCGACGAAGGCGAAGGCCGCCGCGGTCAGCAGGCTGGCGCGCAGCAGCGGCAGGTGCACCCGACCCAGCAGCCCGGCGGCGCCGGCGCCGAGGTTCCTCGCGGCCTCGTCGACGTTGCGGGTGATGCGATGCAGGCCGCTGTCGATGGGGCCGAAGCCGACCGCGAGAAAACGCACCAGATAGGCCAGCAGCATCACCAACAGGGTGCCCTTGAGGATTTCGGCGCCTTCGAAACCGAACCAGGCGCGCCCGGCGTCGATCAGCCAGTTGTCCAGCGCCGCCACCGGGATGAACAGCCCTACCGCCAGCACCGCGCCGGGGAAGGCGTAGCCGATGGTGGCCAGGCGCTGCGTCCACATCATCGCGGTGCCGGGGCGCTGGCGCCCGGCGTAGGCGAGCAGCAGGGCCACCGCAACCACAATCAGCGCGCCGATGCCGGCCAGCAGCACCGAATGCCAGGCGAAGGTCCAGTAGCGGGCGTCGAGATCGGCGGCGATGACCTCGCGGGTCCACAGCGCCAGTTGGGTGACCGGGACGACGAAGGCGATCGTCAGTACCGTCCCGACGTACACGAAGGCCAGCCCGGCCAGCGCCGGCGACAGCTGGATGCGGCGCTGCGCGGCGCCGCGGCCCACCGCGCCGTAACGCATCCGGGTGCGCGAGCGCTGCTCGAACACCACCGCGACCAGCACGAACAGGATCAGGATCGATGCGAGCTGAGCTGCCGCCGCCAGCGAAAACAGGCTGTACCACGCCTTGTAGATGGCGGTGGTGAAGGTGTCGTAGTTGAAGATGGCCATGGTGCCGAAATCGGCCAGTGTTTCCATCAGCGCCAGCATCAGCCCGGCGGCGATCCACGGCCGCGCCATCGGCAGCGCCACCCGGAAAAAGCCCTGCCTGCGCGACAGGCCGAGCGACTGCGCTGCTTCCAGCGCGATCGCGCCCTGCGTGGCGAAGGCATTTTTCGCGATCAGGTAGACATAGGGGTAGAGCGCCAGCGACATCACCAGGATGACGCCGCCGCGCGAGCGGATTTCCGGCAGGCCGGTGATGCCCCAGCCCTCGCGCAGCCAGGTTTGCAGCGGGCCGGTGAAATCCAGCAGGCCGATCGCGACGAAGGCGGTGACGTAGGCGGGCAGCGCGAGCGGCAGCAGCAGCGCCCAGCCAAACAGGCGGCGGCCGGGAAATTCGCACATCGCCGTGAGCCAGGCCAGCGAGACGCCCAGCCCGCTGACGCCGAGCCCCACCCCGAACACCAGCCACAGCGTGTTGCCCACCAGCTCGGGCAGGGCGAATTCGATCAGGTGGGCAAGGACGCTGCCCTCGACCCGGGCAAACGACGAGAAGGTGACCACGACCGGCACCAGCACCAGCGCGGCGACTGCGAGAGCGAGCAGCATCCAGCCGCTGGGGCGGGGCCAGGCAAAAACGCCCGCAGCCGGGGGAACGGAATTAACGTGAAAGCGCATGACCCATTCCGTCATCGCGAGGAGCGACGCGACGTGGCGATCCAGAAGCTTTTGTTTTCGCCAGCATTCTGGATTGCTTCGCTTCGCTCGCAATGACGGGAATTGGTTTAATCGGTGTTTCCTTGGCTTTCAGGAGACGTCGGGGTCACTTGTAGCCGGCGCGGTCCATCAATCTTACGGCCTTGGTCTGCAGGCTGCCAGCCTCTTTCACGTTGATCAGACTCTGCCTGAAGCCGCCCCAGGCCGCCACGGTTTTGTCCGGCGCGACCTTGGGGTTGACCGGGTATTCCAGGTTGACGTCGGCGAACAGGTTCTGCGCCTTGCCGGACGACAGCCATTCGATCAGCTTCTGCGCGCCGGCCGGGTTTTTGGCATGGCGCGTGACACCCGCCCCGGAGATGTTGACGTGCACCCCGGAGGCCTTGTCTGCAAGGTTCTGGTTGGGCCAGAAGATCGCCAGCGGCAGGTTCGGCTTCTTCTCCATCAGGCGACCAAAATAATACGTGTTGACCAGCGTCGCGTCGCACTGGCCGGCGGCCACGGCTTCCATCGCCTTGGTGTCGTCGGGGAAAGGCGAGGTGGCCAGATTGCCGACCCAGCCACGGACGATGTCTTCGGCTTTCTCTTCGCCGTATTCGTGGATCATCATCGCCACCAGGCTCTGGTTGTAGACCTTCTTCGAGGTGCGCAGGCACAGGCGGCCCTTCCATTTCGGACTGGCCAGATCCTCGTAGGTCGACAGGTCCGCGGGTTTGATCTTGCCGGTGTTGTAGACCAGCGTTCTGGCGCGCACCGACAGGCCGAACCATTCGTTGCCGGGGTCGCGCAGGTGGGCCGGCACGTTGGCTTCCAGCGTTTTCGACTGGATCGGACGCAGCAGGCCTTCTTCCGATGCCTGCCACAAGTTGCCTGCATCCACCGTCAGCAGCATGTCGGCCGGGGTATTCCTGCCTTCGGCTTTCAGGCGCGCCATCAGCGGGCCTTCCTTGTCGGTGATGAATTTGACCTGCACCCCGGTGTCGCGGGTATAGGCGTCGAACAGCGGCTTGATGAGCTGTTCGTTGCGCGCGGAATACACCACCACCTCTTCCGCCAGCGCGGGCAGGGCGACGATGAGGAGAGCCAGGGCGGAGAGCAGTTTGGTCGGTTTCATGTTCGGTTGATCCTCAAATATTAAGTGTTTGCAAATCGTACTGCAAATGATAACGGTTATCAATAATGAAGCAAAAAAATAACGGACCATCAGTTCTGCTCGAACTGGATCATGGTTTGCAGTTCGCCCTCGAACACCGCTTCCACCCAAATGGCGCCTGGCTGCTCGACGATATCCAATCCGGCCTGTACCGGTGGCGAGATGTCGAGCAGGGTCAGCGACTGTGCCGGATAGTCAACCGTCAGCGTAACCCGCATGGGGTAATAGCCATCCAGAAACTTGCGCATATAAGGGCCGTTGTTCAGGTTGAAATAGCCATTGCCGGTATTGCGCAATGCGCGGATTTGCGCGGAGAGACACAGGCGCGCACCCGGCTCGACATGACGCAATTGCACGCTGGCGCCTTCGATCCATGCATCCTTGATATGGGTAAAGGCATCCACCCGGAGATCGCGCACGAAACCCTCGCGGAAGGTGATTTGCGCGCTGGGCACGGCGTCGAGATGGTCGTGGCATTGCGACAGGCCGACCCAGCCGGAAGCCAGGCTGTCGGTCTCGATGCGGATGTGGTTCTGGTGATGGTGAACGGGCTTGGCGGGCAGCGTTTCAAGGAAGTGCAATGCCCCCTCGTTGACGGCCTCCGCGCTTTCAAAACCGGGATCCTGCGCGGCATGCGCCAGGCCCACACACAGAATTGAAGCCCCCAGCAGGCCGTACCGGATCGGGCGTGGGCCGGAACTAGTCGGACACACTCTCGGGGGACTGGGCATTGTCCGGAGGCGTGACGCGCCGTGCGCCGTCAAAGCGTTCACGCCAGTAGTGGTCGTTGAGATTGGAGACCATGACCGCGCCCGAGCGGCTGCTCGCGGCATGCACAAAACGGTCATCGCCCAGATAAATGCCGACATGGGAAAACACGCGGTTGAGGGTATTGAAGAAGACCAGATCGCCCGGCAAGAGTTCGGTTTCAGCCAATGGCTGCGCGGCTTCGCTGATCGCATGGCTGTCGCGCGGCAGCACGATGCCGGTTGTCTGCCTGAATACATGGCCGACGAAGCCGCTGCAATCGAGTCCGGTTTCGGGCGAAATTCCGCCAAGACGATACGGGCTGCCTATCAGGCTGACGGCGTACATCGGGATGTCTTCGGACGGGGTGTTGGCGCGGGCGGGCAACGCCAACAGAAAAGCCAACAGGGACAGCAGCACGACAGGCTTCATGGGCAAACAATCTGCTCTATAGTTAAGCAGGAAAAACGGCCAAATCCGGCGAATCTTGACCCTGAGGATTGCATCATGCATGACGCCCCATCTCTTCCTGACAGTGAAACCAGTATCCTCGAAAAAGCGCAGCTCAAGCAATTGCACGATGAAGCCGCGGCTGCGGCCTCCGAGCCCGACCTGTATGAGCGGGTACGCGAATTAACCGCGCGTGCGCTGCACGAACGCCGCCTGGCGCTGCAAAACATCGGTGAAATCGTCGGCGCCATCACCTCAGGCGTAGGCAGCGGGCTGGCCGCGCGCGGCGGCGAGATGAAGGACGGCCTCAAGCAGGCCATGACCGGCATCGATGCGGCCGTCGGCAGTGCTGCGCAGGCGGCTTCCTACGCCTTGCAGGAAGCCGCCGCAGAGGGGAAGGCGTTCAGGGACAACGAACTGAAAGCCAGCCTGGAGCAACTGCGCGACCTTGAGACGCAGCTTGTCGACAGCCTCAAGCAGACCGCCAGCCAGTCCGGCGGCAAGCTGAAAGAGGAGCTTGGCTATTTGATCGACCACCTGAAGCACAGCGGTTCCCGCACCGGCGAGCAGGTGCGGGAAGCGCTGCAGCAGTTGGCGGATGGCGTCAAAGCCGGCGGCAAGGCGGGGCGCGCCGGCTTGAGCGAATCGGCCAGCACGGCCACCGAGCGCCTGTCCCAGGTGGCAAGCGGCGTTCTGGACGCGCTGGCCGATTCGCTCAAACGGCAGAGCGAACGCCTGCGTTCCTGATCCTCACCCTTGCGGGTACTGCGGAGTCGTTGCTGCTTTGGCAGCGTACGAATCCGGCGTGCCCCTTGCGGGTAC
>JAJPEP010000025.1 GCA_021166845.1 Thiobacillus sp. | reverse complement strand
TCACGGACGACTATGCCTTGGACAACAGTTTGAGCGCCAGGCGGATCGCCTCGCCCACTGTAAGATCGGGCGGCAACTGGCGCACGGCGTCGGTGGTCTCGCGCTCGTTGTACCCCAGCGCCAGCAGCGCCTGGCGCACGTCGTCCGACACGCCACCGGCTGCCGTATCGGCAATCGCGCCCGCGAACACCGGCCGGCCCTTCAGTTCGAGCAGCAGGCGCTCGGCGGTTTTCTTGCCGATTCCGGGCACCTTGACGATGCGGCCGATTTCCTGCGCGGCAATCGCCGCCGACAAGTCGTTGACCGACAGCCCGGACAGCACCGACAGAGCGGTCTTGGCGCCGATGCCGGAGACTTTCAGCAGCTCGCGAAACGCCATGCGCTCGATTTCGCTGCAGAAGCCATACAGCAGGTGTGCGTCCTCGCGGATCGCCAGATGCGTCAGCAGGCTGATTTTTTCACCCAGCGCCGGCAGGTTGTAGAAGGTGCTCATCGGCACGTCAATTTCGTAGCCGACGCCGTTACAATCCACCAGCACCTGCGGCGGTTGCTTGGCGGCAAGCGTGCCGGTGATTCTGCCTATCATTTGGAGAAGTCCTTGTTCATACGAGGCGTCCGCCCTTGACGCGATAGCCCGCAGTGGAATGCGCGCCGAGCCGGCTGCCGTGGGCATGGGCGATGGCGCAGGCGAGCGCGTCGGCGGCGTCCGCCGTCGGGGCGACGGGCAAACTCAGCAGGCGCTTGACCATTTCCTGCACCTGTTCCTTGGCAGCCTTGCCATGGCCGACCACCGCCTGCTTGATTTGCAGCGCTGTGTATTCCGCCACCAGCAACTCATTCGACACCGCGGCGCAGATCGCCGCCCCGCGCGCCTGCCCGAGCAGCAGCGTGGATTGCGGATTGACGTTGACGAAAACGATTTCCACCGCGCAGGTATCGGGCTGCCAGGTGGCGATCACTTCGTTCAGCCCGGCGAACAGCACGCCCAGCCGCTGCGGCAGGCTGCCTTCGCCGCTCCTGACGACGCCGCTGGCGACATAGGCCAGCTTCTGGCCGGTCTGCTCGATCACGCCGAAGCCGGTGAGGCGCAGGCCGGGATCAATGCCCAGTATGCGTGAGGGGTGAGGGGTGAGAGGTGAGGGAGCACGGTTGGGGGCTGTCATGTCTTTTCTGACTCCCGCTGGGATTTGAGCAGCCCACCCAATAAACCAAGCAGACGGTCTATCTGCATTTCAAGTTCGCTCTGCGGTGGATAAAAAACCAAATCCTGGGCGATTCTGAATTGCGTATCCAATTCGCTCAGCGAACCGCGCGCCACGATCAGAAACTGTGCAAACTCACGTTTGGACTGGCGTGCTGCGCCTTCCGCAATATTGCTGGGGATCGACACAGCCGCGCGCCGCATTTGCGCCACCAGTCCGAATCGCTCGTCAGCAGGAAACCCCGCCGTCAATTCGTACACCTGTCTCACCAGAAGCATGACTTGCTGCCAAGCCGCCAGCTCATGGTGAACCCGCTTCACGTCTTACCCCTTACGCCTCACTCAGGAAGCACGGCGTTGGTGTAGACCTCCTGCACGTCGTCCAGCGATTCGAGCGCGTCGAGGATTTTCTGCATCTTCGCCGCGTCGTCTCCCACGAGTTCAGTCTCGGCTTCCGGGCGCATGGTGATCTCGGCGACCGCCGGCTTGAACCCGGCCTTTTCCAGCGCCTCCTTCACCGCCTCGAAGGCCTTGGGATCGGGCGAGGTCAGCACCTCGATCGAACCGTCCTCGTTGGGGATGACGTCCTCGGCGCCGGCGTCGAGCGCGGCTTCCATCACCGCCTCCTCGCTGGCGCCCGGCTCCAGGACGATCTGACCGCAGTGCTTGAACTGGAATGCCACGCAGCCGTCGGTGCCCATGTTGCCGCCGTGCTTGACGAAGGCATGGCGCACGTCGGCGACGGTGCGCACCTTGTTGTCGGTGAGACAGTCGACCATCACCGCGACGCCGCCGATGCCGTAGCCCTCGTAGCGCACTTCCTCGTAGTTGACGCCTTCGAGCTGGCCGGTGCCGCGCTTGACCGCGCTCTCGATGTTGTCCTTCGGCATCGACTCGGCCTTGGCCTTCTCGATCGCCAGGCGCAGGCGCGGGTTCATGCCCGTGTCGCCGCCGCCCATTTTGGCCGCCACGGTGATTTCCTTGATAAGCTTGGTGAAGATCTTGCCGCGCTTGGCATCCTGGCGTCCCTTGCGGTGCTGGATGTTGGCCCACTTCGAATGTCCTGCCATGTCGATTCCAACGCAAATTTGAATAGCCGGAGATTTTACACCGTGGCTCCCACTCTACGTTTCGGCATCGACCTCGGCGGCAGCAAAATCGAACTCATCGCGCTCGACGCCGGCGGGCAGGAAATCCTGCGCCGCCGCGTGCCGACCCCGCAGGACGATTACCTCGCCACGGTGGCCGCGGTCGCCGCGCTCATCCACCAGGCCGAATTCGAGTTGGGACAAACCGCCAGCATCGGCATCGGCACCCCCGGCGCCATCTCGCCTGCGTCCGGGCGGATGAAAAACTGCAACTCGACCTGCCTCAACGGCCAGCCGTTGCAGCAGGACCTCGAACGCGCGCTGAATCGAAACGTGCGGCTCGCCAACGACGCCAACTGCCTGGCGCTGTCGGAAGCTGTCGACGGCTCGGCCGCCGGCGCCGAAACCGTGTTCGGCGTGATCATCGGCACCGGCGTCGGCGGCGGCGTGGTGGTGCGCGGCCACGTACTGAATGGCGCCAACGCCATCGCCGGCGAATGGGGGCATAGCCCCCTGCCCTATTTCCAGTTCGCCCACGCCCAGGCCGACCGCGCCTCCACCGGGCAGCATCCCGCCACCGGCGAAGCCATCCTGCACCCGTGGCCGAGTCCGCGCGAACTCGACGCCGCGCCCGCCTGCTACTGCGGCAAGAAAGGCTGCATCGAAACCTGGCTCTCCGGCCCTGCGCTGGCCGCCGACCACGTGCGCTACGGCGGCGAGGACTTGCCCGCGCACGAAATCGTGCAGCTGGCGAACGCCGGCTACGGCCCCTGCAGCGCCACGCTTGCGCGCTACGAGGAGCGGCTGGCGCGCGCGCTGGCCGGCGTCATCAACCTGCTCGACCCCGACGTCATCGTGCTGGGCGGCGGCCTGTCCAACATCGCCCGCCTGTACGACACGGCGCCCCGGCTGTGGCCGCGCTACGTGTTCTCCGACCGCGTCGACACCAGGCTGGTGCCGCCGACATTCGGCGATTCCAGCGGCGTGCGCGGGGCAGCCTGGCTATGGAACGACACGCCCTGATCTTCAGGCTGCGAGTTTTTCCACCTGCCGCAAGTCCGCATCGATCCGCTTGCGCGTTTCTTCCAGATCGTAATCTGCTTGCAAGCCCATCCAGAAGGCTTCGCTGGTACCGAACGCGCGCGCCAGGCGCAAGGCGGTGTCGGCCGAGATACCGCGCTTGCCCAGCACGATTTCATTGATGCGGCGCGGCGGCACGCCGACTGCGCGGGCCAGCGCATTCTGGCTGATCCCCATGGGAAGCAGGAACTCCTCCAGCAGCACTTCGCCAGGGTGAATATTTTTGAGCACGGCCATGACGTATCTCCAAATCTCAGTGGTAATCGACAATCCCGACCTGGCGGCATTGGCCGTCCTGCCAAACAAAACAAATCCGCCATTGATCGTTGATGCGGATGCTGTGATGGCCCTTGCGGTTTCCCTTCAGCCTTTCCAGCCGGTTGGCCGGGGGAATGCGCAAGTCATCGAGCCGATGTGCGTTATTCAACATCCGCAGTTTTCGTCGCGCGATCTCCTGAATCCCGGCGGGAAAACGGCGCGAACGCACACCACGCCATATCGATTCGGTTTCCTTGTCGGCAAAGTCGAGGATCATGCCGAACCATAACGCTCGGCGTTATACAACGTCAAGTATCATGGTTGGCACGCGTCCTCTCACCATTATCCTGAAGCCGCCGTTGATCGTCCGATGCCCTGCCCGTCCTAACTCGCTAGAATTCCGGCATCACGCCCACGGGAACCGATATGACCGAACCGCTGCTCGTCGCCCGCAACACCGCCACCGACCTTTATTTGCTGCCGCAGATGGCCAACCGCCACGGCCTCATCACCGGCGCCACCGGCACCGGCAAGACGGTCACCCTGCAGACGCTGGCCGAGCATTTTTCCCGCATCGGCGTGCCGTGCTTCATGTCGGACGTGAAGGGCGACCTGTCGGGCATTTCGCAGCCGGGCGGCGGCAACGCCAAGGTGGCCGAGCGGGTCGAAATGCTGAAGCTCGAAGGCTTTGAGCACCAGGGCTATCCGGTCACTTTATGGGATCCATTCGGCGAGGCCGGGCATCCGGTACGCGCCACCGTCTCCGATATGGGGCCGCTGCTGCTGGGGCGCATGCTCGACCTCAACGATACCCAGAACGGAGTGCTCAATCTGGTGTTCAAGGTGGCCGACGACAACGGCCTGTTGCTGCTCGACCTGAAGGACCTGCGCACCATGCTGGCCTTCGTCGGCGACAACGCCAAGACATTCACCACCGAATACGGCAACGTCTCGACCGCGTCCATCGGCGCCATCCAGCGCGGCCTCTTGGCGCTGGAATCGCAGGGCGGCGAACGGATTTTCGGCGAGCCGATGCTCAACATCGCCGACCTCATCCAGACCGATCGCGGTCGCGGCGTCATCAACATCCTCTCGGCCGACCGGCTGATGCAGTCGCCCAAACTGTACGCCACGCTGCTGTTGTGGCTGCTGGCCGAGCTGTACGAAAACCTGCCCGAGGCGGGCGACCTCGACAAGCCGAAGCTGGTGTTCTTCTTCGACGAGGCGCACCTTCTGTTTACCGACGCGCCCGACGCGCTGGTGGAAAAAATCGAGCAGGTGGTGCGGCTGATCCGCTCCAAGGGCGTCGGCGTGTATTTCGTCACCCAGAATCCGGCCGACGTGCCGGACAAGATCCTGTCACAGCTCGGCAACCGGGTGCAGCACGCGCTGCGCGCGTTCTCGCCGCGCGACCAGAAGGCCGTCAAGGCAGCGGCCGAGACCATGCGTGACAACCCCAGCCTGGACGAAGCCTCGGTCATCACCGAACTCGGCGTCGGCGAGGCGTTGGTGTCCTTCCTCGACGAGAAAGGCCGCCCCGGTGTGGTCGAGCGCGCCTTCATCGTGCCGCCGCAGGGGCAGATCGGTCCCATTACCGACGCCCAGCGCCGGCAGCTGATGCAGACCTCGCTGGTGGCCGGCGTCTACGACAAAACCGTCGACCGCGAGTCCGCCCACGAAATCCTCAGGGCACGCGCCGAGCAGGCAACCCAAGCGGCGGCGGCAGAAGCCGAAGCGAAGCAGCAGGCCAAGGCCGCCGCACAACCCACAGGCGGCGTGCTGGGGGACATCCTGGGCGGGCGTGGCGGACGCCGCGAAGGCGCGGTCGAGGCAATGGCGAAATCCGCCGCGCGTTCCATCGGCAGCCAGGTCGGCCGCGCCATCGTGCGCGGGGTGCTGGGGAGTTTATTTGGCGGTAAACGTTAATCGCCAAACATCAAGTTGCAAATCAGGTGCCCATGTACTATCTTACGTTTACGTAAGATACATACCGCAATCCTGCGATACGCCAACAAAGGAGCAATATCATGGACGTCAGCGATATTTTGATTCACGTCAACGAATCCCTTAACGAACAACAGCGAAGCGCTTTGGAAGAAGCCGTTCGTAAAATCGAAGGGGTCGTTGCGCCTCGATTTAATCCAGGAAGAGAACACCTGTTACTTGTCGCTTACAACCCCGATATTGCCAGCGCAGCCGAACTACTGACTAAAGTTCAGTCCTACGGCTACCACGCACAACTAATCGGCGGCTAGCCAACATGGATGCGGCAAGTCTAAAAAAAATTGGGGCGGTCGCCGATCTGCTAGGCACCACACCAAGAGCTTTACGTTATTACGAAGAAGAAGGGTTGGTCGCGGCGTGCCGCACACCCGGTGGCACGCGCCTCTACTCGAAGGATGACATTGCCCGGTTCCAGGCTGTGCTGCGTTTAGCTCATTCGGGTCTGCCAATTAGCCTCATCAAGGAACTGGCCTTAATCAGAAGCGAATGCGCCACGGGCGATGAGAGCAGCCACAAGGTCCGTACTGTTCTGCATCGATTGATCTCGCAAGTGAAGAATCAAATCACGACACTTGCCAATTTAGAGTCGGACTTGTCATTCGCTGCGGTTACCGTCGAGGGCTGTTTCCATTGCGCCAATCCGCCCACAAGAAAGGGATGCCCACAGTGTCCCGTAAATCAAAACCTGCAAATATCAGAGCTTCTTAACCTGATTTGGGAACAGCAGGACTGCCAAGATCAAACAAATCGACCAGAGAGAAAATCACTATGACCGCCAACCGGATGCTTTATCTGTCCTTCTCTTTAATCATGCTCGCGGGTGTTTGGCTGACAGGATTCGGGGTTGTGCATTGGCTTCTTTATGTACCAATTATCTTCGCAGGCTTTGCTGGCATAACAGGATTTTGCGTAAACCTTTGGCTCTGGAAGAAGCTCGGATTCAAAGATGAATCAGCATGCTCAAGATAAGATCGCCAAACATTGCGGCCAAGGGGGACTTACTTGGATGTGGGGGTAATGTGCATCCGTTCTTAAGCGAAAAGCCGTGCCATTTCGGCGCCGGGATCGGCGGCGCGCATGAACGCCTCGCCGACCAGAAATGCGTTGACCTGATGCGCTCGCATCCTAGCGACGTCCGCCGGCGCGAGGATGCCCGACTCGGTAATGACGATGCGCTCCTTGCCGATTTTCGGCAACAGCGCCAGCGTGGTGTCGAGGCTCACCTCGAAGCTGCGCAGGTTGCGGTTGTTGATGCCCTGCAGCGGGGTCTTCAATTGCAGCGCGGCGTCGAGTTCCCCGGCGTTGTGCGACTCAACCAGCACCGCCATGCCAAGCTCGTGCGCCAGCGCCTCCAGCGCCTGCATGGCGGGCAGTTCCAGCGCGGCGACGATCAGCAGGATGCAGTCCGCCCCCATCGCACGCGCTTCATAGATCTGGTAAGGGTCGACGATGAAATCCTTGCGCAGCACCGGCAGCGCGCATGCGGCACGCGCCTCTCTCAAGTATTCAGCGCCGCCCTGGAAATAATCGCGATCGGTCAGCACCGACAGGCACGCGGCGCCGCCCGCCTCGTAGCTTGCGGCGATCTCGGCCGGGCGGAAGTCGGGGCGGATCACGCCCCTGGACGGGCTGGCCTTCTTGATTTCAGCGATCACCGCGGGCCTGGATGCGGCGATCTTCGCGCGCAGCGCGCCGACGAAGTCGCGCGGCGCGGATGCGGCCACCGCGCGCTGCCGCATCTCGGCGAGCGGCACGTCTGCGAGGCCGGCGGCGATCTCGGCGCGCTTGGTGGCGAGGATCTTTTCGAGGATGTCGGACATCGCTCAGGCCCCCGCGCCGCGGTTGGAGAACTCGACCAGCTGCGCGAGCCTGGCGCGCGCCGCGCCACTATCGATGACGGCACGTGCCGTTGCGATGCCCTCGCCGAGCGTGGCGGCGCAATCGGCCACATAGATCGCGGCGCCGGCATTGAACAGCACGATGTCGCGCGCCGGCCCCGGCAGTCCGTCGAGCACGGCGAGCAGCATGTCCTTCGCCTGCGTCGCGTCCCATACCTTGAGCACGTCGCTGTCGCAGGTCTCGAGCCCGAACTCGCGCGGATGGATGGTGTATTCGGTCACTTCACCGTCCTTCAGCTCGCCGATCATGGTCTCGCCGGAAAGCGTGATTTCGTCCATGCCGTCGGCGCCGTGCACCACCATGACGTGGCGGCTGCCGAGGCGCTGCAGCACGCGCACCAGGATGCCGACGAGGTCGGGGTGGAACACGCCGAGCAGCTGGTGCGGCGCGCCGGCCGGGTTGGTCAGCGGGCCGAGGATGTTGAAGATCGTGCGCACGCCGAGCTCGCGGCGCACCGGCGCGGCGTGCTTCATCGCGCCGTGGAACTTGGGCGCGAACATGAAGCCGATGCCGATGGCGTCGATGCTCGCCGCCACTTGCTCGGGCGTAAGATCAAGGTTGACGCCAAGCGCCTCGAGCACGTCGGCGCTGCCGCTGGTCGACGACACCGAACGCCCGCCGTGCTTGGCGACGCGCGCGCCGGCGGCGGCGGCGACGAAGGCCGCGGTGGTCGAGATGTTGAAGGTGTGCGCTGCGTCGCCGCCGGTGCCGCAGGTATCGACCAGGTTCGCGTTGTTCTGCGCCGGCACCTTGGCGGCGAACTCGCGCATCACCTGCGCCGCCGCCGCGATCTCGCCGACGGTCTCCTTCTTGACCCTGAGGCCGGTGACGATGCCGGCGATCTGCACCGGCGTGAGTTCGCCGCTCATGATCTGGCGCATCAGCGACAGCATCTCGTCGTGGAAAATTTCGCGCTGCTCGACCAGCCGGGCGAGCGCCTGCTGCGGCGTGATCATCGCGTGCCCTTCAGGAAGTTCGCCAGCATGGCATGACCGTGTTCGGTGAGGATGGATTCAGGATGGAACTGCACACCCTCCACCGCGAGGGTCTTGTGGCGCACGCCCATGATCTCGCCGTCGTCGGTCCACGCGGTGATTTCCAGGCAGTCCGGCAGCGACGCCCGCTCGATCACCAGCGAATGGTAGCGGGTGGCGCGAAACGGGTTGGGCAGACCTTCGAAGACCCCCTTGTCCAGGTGATGGATCATCGAAGTCTTGCCGTGCATCAGTTCTTTCGCGCGCACGATTTTGCCGCCGAAGGCCTGGCCGATGCTCTGGTGGCCGAGGCAGACGCCGAGGATGGGAATCCTGCCGGCGAATTCCCGGATCAGCGGCACCGACACGCCCGCCTCGTTGGGCGTGCAGGGGCCGGGCGAGACGACGATGTGGCCGGGGTGCATGTCGGCTATGCCGGCGAGGTCGATTTCATCGTTGCGAACGACCCGGACGTCCTCGCCCAGCTCGCCGAAATACTGCACGAGGTTGTAGGTGAAGCTGTCGTAGTTGTCGATCATCAAAAGCATGGGGGTGTCCTTCGGCGTCCCGCCATCGGGGCGAGATGCGCGTCTACGCCAAGAGCGGAGAATTATAGCCGTGCGGCCGGCGCCGCAGGCCAAAAAAAAAGCGCCCGAAGGCGCTTAATGGCTGATGCCACGAGGCGCTATTTAAGCTTTTTCACACCCAGCAGGCTGAGCACGTATTTTTCATACAGCGGCTCGGTCGAACCCTTTTTCATTTTCCGCATGAAGTATTTCTCGAACCCGACCTTGGCCAGGTGCACCCACTTGCCTTCCTTGAACCAGTTGACGTTGCGCGGCGGAATCTGCGGCAACGCTACGAAAGCCGCGCCGGTGTCGCCGAAATCGGCCAGGCAGATGGCGTTCCAGGTGGCCTTCTCGACGGGTTCACGGCCGTCGAGCACGGCGCGAATATTGTGCGAGGTGGCGGTGACCATGGATTCGATCATGTAGCCGGTCTTGGGCGTTCCGGTCGGCACCGGGGTGGCTTCGACCGGCGGAATGGCGACGCATACGCCCACTCCATAGACATTGGGGAATTTCGGGTTGCGCTGGAAGGCATCGATGGCGATGAAGCCGCGCGGGTTGGTCAGTCCTTCGATACCGAACACCGCGTCGATGCCCTTGAATGCCGGCAGCATCATCGAATAGGCAAACGGCAGTTCGTGCTCCTTGATGACTTCGCCCTTGTCGTTATGCTCGGCGACGAACATTTTGCCGGCTTCGACCTTGGTGACCTTTGCGTTGCAGATCCACTTGATATGGCGTTCGCGCATCGCCGATTCGAGCATGCCCTTGGAATCGCCGACGCCGCCCAGACCCAGATGGCCGATATACGGCTCGGCGGTGACGTAGGTCATCGGCACGCGGTCACGGATTTTGCGCCGCCGCAGATCGGTGTCCATGATCATTGCGAATTCATAGGCCGGGCCGTAGCAGGAAGCGCCCTGCACCGCGCCCACCACGATGGGGCCCGGATTTTTCACGAAACCGTCCCACGCGCGGCCCGAGTTCACCGCATGATCGACCGTGCAGACCGACTGGGTATGGCCTTCCGGCCCCAGCCCTGGCACCTCGTCGAACGCCAGTTTGGGACCGGTCGCGATGACGAGGAAGTCATAGTCCATCACCTGGCCGTCGGTAAGCTCGACCTGGTTGCGCTCGGGGTGCACGCGCGCCGCGCCGACCCCGATGAAATCGATGTTCTTCTTGTTCAGATACGGCGCGGCCGGGATGGTGACGTCGTCGCGCTTGCGCCAGTTCACCCCCACCCAGGGGTTGGACGGGGTGAACTGGAAATATGAATTGTTGGAAATGACGGTGACCTTGTCTTCGGCCCGCGCCTGTTCGCGCATTTCATACGCCATGGTCATGCCGCCTACGCCTGCGCCCAGAATGATGATGTGTGCCATTAGTTTTTGCTCCTTGTGCTGTGTTGAGTTGGCGTGGTGATCACCACTTAAAAATACGGCTCATGGCTTCCAGGCCTTCCTCCACGATCCGCCGCAGATCCTCCGGACAGTCCTCGCGTTCCAGGGCGAAGGTGGTGTAGGCGGACAGGCTCTTGAGGGCGCAGGCAATCCTGGCCACCTCGTCGACCATCTCCGGAGCGATGTTCACGCCGGGTTGCAGCTTCCAGTTCATTTTTTCAGACATGTTTCTCTCCATCCTGTTGTGTGTTGGGGGAATGCACGACCACGATAACAAAAGCAACAGGCGTGCCAGCCCGCCAATCCTTGTAATCATTGGGTTTCAGGGCATCAGGAAAATTGGTTGGCGCGGACATGGCATTCATGTCATGACTGATTTACCATGCGTCATGACAAGTACGGAGATTGCCATGCCCCAGCTTGAATTGCAGGAACTCATCGACGCCAACGACCAGCCTTTTGTGGTGATCGATCGCGAATACCGCATCGTGGCGGCCAACCGGCGCTACAGTGCCACCTACGGGGTCACCACCGACGCCATCGTCGGCCAGCTCTGCCATGTGGTGTCGCATCACTCGCCGCGCCCCTGCCACAAAAATGGCGAGCAGTGTCCGCACCAGGCCCTGTTCGAGCACGGTGAAGCGGTCGAGGTGCTGCACACGCATTTCCACGCCGACGACCAGCCCGAGCGCACCCGTATCCGCGGCCATGCGTTGCGCGGCACGAATGGCGAGCGCTACCTGGGAGAACAGCTCTATCCGCTGGAAGCCGACGCCGGGACGGATTGCGACTCCATGCGGATGGTGGGGAAATCTCCGGCGTTTCTGGCCTGCGTGGACAATCTCGCGCGCGTGGCCGACTGCGAGGCGCCGATCCTGCTGTTCGGCGAGAGCGGCGTCGGCAAGGAACTCGCCGCGCGTTTCATTCATGCCCGCTCGCCGCGCGCCGGCGGCGCCTTCATCGTGATCAACTGTGCCGCGGTGCCGGAAAACCTGTTCGAAAGCGAGTTGTTCGGCCATGAACGCGGCGCGTTCTCGGGCAGCAGCGGCCTGAAGAAAGGACTGTTCGAACTGGCGGACGGCGGCACCCTATTCCTGGACGAAGTCGCCGAGATTCCACTGGGCTTGCAGGCCAAGCTGTTGCGCGTGCTGGAAAGCGGCGAATTCAGGCGCGTCGGCGGCACCCACACGCTGAAGGCCGACGTGCGGCTGGTATCGGCCACCAATCGCCGGCTGCTGGACGAAGTGGATGAAAAACGCTTCCGGCTCGACCTGTATTACCGGCTGGCGGGCATCGACGTCGACCTGCCGCCGCTACGCGAGCGGCGCGACGACATCCCCGGGCTGGCGGCGTTTCTGCTCAAGCGCCTGGCCGGCGCTCGCCGCGCCTGCCGGCTGGATTCCGCTGCGCTGGCGATGCTGCAGGCGTACGACTTCCCCGGCAATGTGCGTGAACTGCGCAACCTGCTGCAGCGTGCGGTGCTGACCTGCCGCGACGGCGTGATCCGCGCCGCCGACCTGCACCTGCCCACGGCAACGGCAACGACGACAGCGTTGCCGGGCGCCCAACCGCTCGCCGAGGTCGAGCGCACCCACATCCGCGCCCTGCTCGACGTGCACGCCGGCCACCGCAGCCGGGTGGCCGCCGCGCTCGGCATCACCGAGCGCACGCTGTACCGCAAACTCAAGCGCTATGGCCTGAGCTAGCGATAGTTCCGGGTCATTCCGTCAGGGTGCCGAACTGCGCCTGCGCCAGTTCGGCCGCGCGGATGACGGCGCGCGCCTTATTCAGCGTCTCCAGCCATTCGCTGGCGGCCACCGAATCGGCGACGATGCCGGCGCCGGCCTGCGCGTACAGCATGCCGTCCTTGACCACCGCGGTGCGGATGGCAATCGCCAGGTCCATGTCGCCGTTGAAGCCGAGATAGCCCACCGCGCCGGCGTAGATGCCGCGCTTGCTCGGCTCGAGCTCGTCGATGATCTCCATCGCGCGCACCTTGGGCGCGCCCGACACGGTGCCGGCCGGGAAGCTGGCGCGCAGCACGTCGAGCGCGGACAGCCCCGGCTTCAGCGTGCCCTCGACGTTTGAAACGATGTGCATCACGTGCGAGTAGCGCTCGATCTGCATGCGCTCGGTGACCTTGACGCTGCCGGTCACGGCAATGCGCCCGGTGTCGTTGCGTCCCAGATCCAGCAGCTGCAGATGCTCGGCGCATTCCTTGGGGTCGGCCAGCAATTCCTCGGCCAGGCGCTGGTCGTCCTCGCGCGTGAGTCCGCGCGGACGGGTGCCGGCGATGGGCCGCAGGGTGACGGTGTCGCCCTCCAGCCGCACCAGGATCTCGGGCGACGAACCCACCACGTGGAAACCGCCGAAATCGTAATAGAACATGTAGGGCGACGGATTGAGGCCGCGCAACGCGCGGTACAACGACAGCGGCGAGGCGTTGAACGGCCGCGACATGCGCTGGGAGAGCACCACCTGCATGACGTCGCCGGCCGCGATGTAGTCCTTGGCCTTTTGCACCGCCGCCTTGAACTCGGCTTCGCCGAATTCCGACTGCGGCTCGTCCGCCGCCATCACCGGCTCGGCCGGCAGCTGCACCGGCGCGCGCAGCTGCCCGGCCAGCGCCCGCAGGCGCAGGTGGCCCTGCGCGTAGGCATCCGGCTGCATCGGATCGGCGTGGGTGATGAGATAGAGCTTGCCGGCCAGGTTGTCGAACACCGCCAGCTCCTCGGTCAGCATCAGGAGAATGTCCGGCGTGTGCAGCACGTCGCCCTTGCGCGTGGCCGACAGCCGCTTCTCGATGTAGCGGATGGTGTCGTAGCCGAAATAGCCCGCCAGCCCGCCGGTGAAACGCGGCAAGCCCGCCACCGGCGCGGCCTTGAAGCGCGCCTGGAACCCGGCGATGAAGGCCAGCGGATCGGGCAGGCTGTGCTCTTCCACCACCTCGCCGTCGGTTTCCACCGTCAGCCGGTGCGCGCGCACGCGAATGACGGTGCGCGCCGGCAAGCCGATGAAGGAATAGCGGCCGAAGCGCTCGCCCCCCACCACCGATTCAAGAAGATAGGTGTAGGGCGCGTTGGCCAGCTTGAGGTACACCGACAACGGCGTTTCCAGGTCGCCGGGCATTTCCCGCACCAGGGGGATGCGGTTGTAGCCCTGGCGGGCGAGGTCGAAGAAGTCTTGTTCGGTCATGGTCAGGGGTCAGGGATCAGGATTCAGGGGTCAGGGTTAGTCGCTGCGCGCCTTATTCAAGAAAAGCGTGGCCATCGGCCACACCTTCCCTGGCCCCTGACCCCTGAATCCTGACCCCTGAAACTCACGCCTTCACCACCAACTTCGCCGCCTCGGCCAACGTCGGCACCACCGCGTCCAGGTCGAGCTCGGCGACCGGGCGCCCGCGGTTGTAGCCGTAGGGCACGCAGAACACCGGGCAGCCGGCGGCGCGCGCGGCCTGGGTGTCGTTGAGCGAATCGCCGATCAGCAGCAGTTCGGCAGGCGCCGCCTTGAACACTTCGCAGGCATGCAGCAACGGCAGCGGATCGGGCTTGCGGCGGGGCAGCGTGTCGCCGGACAGGATCAGTTCGAAGTAGTCGAACAGGCCGGTGTCCTTCAGCAGCGGATGGGTGAACTGTTCGGCCTTGTTGGTGATGCAGGCGATATGCACGCCCATCGCCCTGAAGGCGTCGAGGCCCTCGACCACGCCGTCGAACGGGCGCGAATGCAGCGATACGTGTTCGCCGTAATGCTTCTGGTACGCGGCGATGGCCTGTTCGAACAGCGCCGCTTCGGGCTCGGCATCCATCTCGCCGGTGAGCACGCGCTTGACCAGCCGCGACACGCCGTTTCCGATGTAGGTGGAAATCGTTGCCAGCGACGGACAAGGCCGCCCGAGGTCGGCCATCATCAGCTCTGCGGCGTGCGCCAGGTCCGGCGCGGTATCGAGAAGGGTGCCGTCGAGATCGATGACGACGGCCTTGATGGGGAGGGGGAAGTTCATTTTGTTAGGGGTCAGGGGTCAGGGGCCAGGATTCAGGGGTCAGGAGGCTTTGTGCTTCGCGGTTTCTTGAATAAGCGCGGCCGCAGGCCGCACCTTCCCTGAATCCTGACTCCTGAATCCTGACCCCTCCGCTCTTAGATCTTCGCCAGCTCCGCGCGCATGGCGGCGATGACGCTGTTGTAGCGCTGCGGGTCGCTGTCCTTGGCGGCGCCGAAAATGGCGGAGCCGGCGACGAAGGTGTCGACGCCTGCGCGCGCGACTTCGGCGATGTTGGCCGGGCCGACGCCGCCGTCGATCTCGATGTTCACGTTAAGACCGCGGTCGTCGATCATCTTGCGCACGGCGCGCGCCTTGTCGAGCACGTAGGGGATGAATTTCTGACCGCCGAAGCCGGGGTTGACCGACATCAGGAGAACCATGTCGAGCTTGTCGAGCGTGTATTCCAGCACGTCGAGCGGGGTCGCCGGGTTGAACACCAGGCCGGCCTTGCAGCCGTTTTCCTTGATCAGGCCGATGGTGCGGTCGACGTGCTCGGAGGCTTCCGGGTGGAAGGTGATGTAGGTCGCGCCCGCCTTGGCGAAATCGGGAATGATGCGGTCGACCGGCTTCACCATCAGGTGGACGTCGATCGGCGCGGTGACGCCGTGCTTGCGCAGCGCCTCGCACACCAGCGGACCGATGGTGAGGTTGGGCACGTAGTGGTTGTCCATCACGTCGAAGTGGACGATGTCGGCGCCGGCGGCGAGCACGTTGTCGACTTCCTCGCCCAGCCTGGCGAAGTTGGCGGACAGGATGGACGGGGCGATGCGGTAAGTCATGGGAAACTCCGGGAGATTTTGGAAACCCGGGCATTTTAGCAGTCCGCCGTGGCATTGCGTTACACTTCAAGCATCCCATCCCATCGAGCAAAACCGTGGCCGAAGGCAAGAAATATCAGATCAGCATCAATGTCGACACGACCTATCTGGCCGAGCAGAGCGATCCCTCGGCGGACCGTTACGTGTTCACCTACACCATCACCATCACCAACAGCGGCACCGTGGCTGCGCAGCTGATTTCGCGCCACTGGATCATCACCGACGCCGAGGACGTCACCCAGGAAGTCAAGGGCCTCGGCGTGGTCGGCGAACAGCCCCTGCTGCGGCCGGGCGAGCACTTCGAATACACCAGCGGCACCGCGCTGGCCACCCCGGTCGGCACCATGCGCGGCGCCTATCAGATGGTGGCGGAAGACGGCAACAAGTTCGACGCCGAGATCCCCCAGTTCACGCTGTCGATGCCCAGAGTTCTGCATTGATCAGGGGGCGATGGCTCGCCCCTGACCCCTGACCCCTGGCCCCTGGCCCCTGACCCCTGACCCCTGACCCCTGACCCCTGACCCCTGACCCCTGATGCTGTTACACGCAAGCCCGTGGCTGTTCGCCCTGTTGTTGTCAGCTTGCGCGGTGCACCCGCCCGCGGAACCGCCCGCCCCCCTCCCCGCCCCGACGCCCGCACCAATGCCCGCACCAATGCCCGCACCAATGCCTGCGCCGCTGCCGCAACCGGCGCCCGAGCCGCCCGCTGCGCCGCCGGCGCTCATTCCCACGCCGGCGACGACCTACCCCACGCTCAAACCGGTGGACTGGACGGCAGTGGCCTTCTGGCAGGACGACGCCATCAGCGAAACCTGGAGCGCTTTCCTGCACAGCTGTTCCACACTGGCCAGGCGCACCGCGTGGCAGGCGGTCTGCAGCGAAGCGGCGGCGATGGGGACGCCCGACGACGCGACGACGCGCGCCTTTTTCGAACGGCGCTTCCGGCCCTACCAGGCCACGCAGGAGGACGGCAGCGCCGAAGGCATGGTGACCGGCTATTACGAGCCCCTGCTGAAAGGCGACCGCGTGCGCACCGAGCGGGCGCGCTTTCCGCTTTACGCCGTCCCCGACGACCTCGTCTCGGTGGAGTTGGCGAGCGTCTATCCTGAACTGAAAAACCTGCGCCTGCGCGGGCGGCTGCTCGGCAACAAACTGGTGCCCTACCCCACACGCAAGGAAATCGGGATGGCTGGCGACGGCTTCAAGGGAAAACCCATCGCCTGGGCCGAAGACCCGGTCGATCTCTTTTTCCTGCAGATCCAGGGCTCGGGACGCATCGAGCTGCCGGACGGCTCGCATATGCGGGTCGGCTACGCGGACCAGAACGGCCATCCTTACCAGTCGATCGGCAAGCTGCTGGTCGAGCGCGGCGAGCTGAAACTCGAACAGGCCTCGATGCAGGGGATCAAGAACTGGGGCGTGAAGAACCCCGACAAGCTGCCGGATCTGCTCGCCAGCAATCCCAGCTTCGTGTTCTTCCGCGAACTGCCCGACAGCCTGCCCGGCCCGCTGGGCGCGCTCGGCGTGCCGCTGACCGGCGGCCGCTCGATCGCCGTCGACCCGCGCTTCATTCCGCTCGGCGCGCCCGTCTTCCTCGCCACCGCCCAGCCCAATTCGGCGCTGCCGCTGAACCGGCTGGTGATGGCGCAGGATACCGGCAGCGCCATTCGCGGCGGCGTGCGCGCCGACTTCTTCTGGGGCTTCGGCGACAAGGCCGGCGAGCTCGCCGGCCGCATGAAGCAGCGCGGCCGCATGTGGGTGCTGCTGCCGAAGGACTATCCACCAAGTAGCGCCAGGCGCTAACCGGCAAGCCAATAAATGAAGCGTAGATGTGTTGCACTATGCTATACACAAATGTATATTCAAAAACAATACAAGGAGGCGTCGCCATGCCCCAACCCCAGGAAGCCGTATCCATCAACATTCGCGCCAAGGCCCGCCAGCGTGACCTGATCGACCAGGCCGCCAGCAGACTGGGGCGCAGCCGGTCTGAATTCATGCTGGATGCGGCTTGCCGGGAAGCAGAAGACGTACTGCTCGACCAGGCCTTTTTTACGGTCGATGCGGGCACCTTCGCCAGGTTTCAGGCGCTGCTGGACACCCCGCTGCCGCCCAGCGACAAACTTCGCCGACTTCTGAAAACAAAAGCGCCCTGGGAAAAGTAACGGTGCTGGCGCTGACCCCGCCGGAGCCCATCACAGCCGATCACGCACTGGCTGATTTTGACTGCGGCGAGCCTTCGCTGAATGAATGGCTGAAAAAGCGCGCCCTCAAAAATCATGGCGGCGGCGCCTCGCGCTGCTTTGCCATCCGCAATGGCAAGACCGTCATCGGCTATTACTGCCTGTCAGCCGGCGCAATCAGCCACGAGGCCGCACCCAAAGCCATGCGCCGCAACATGCCCAATCCGCTGCCGGTGCTGCTCCTGGGTCGGCTCGCCATTGATCGGCATCACCATAACCAGGGGATAGGCCAGGCGCTGTTGCGGGATGCCATGCTGCGATCCGTCAGCATCTCCAGCAATGCCAGAGTTTTTGCCCTATTGGTTCATGCCCTGACGGAACAAGCCAAACAGTTCTACCTGTCGCGCGGCTTCGTGGCATCGCCCTTGCAGCCTATGACTTTGATGATGACAACCGAAACCGTGCGAGCCATTTTGATGGAAAAGGGGTAAGGGCAAGCTCGGAGACGGCGACGGGGATTTCGGGAATTGATCGTTACGACTTATATCCGCCCTTCGCAGGACGACTGACCGGGGAAGGGTAGCCCGGCCAACGTGCCGCAGCCAAACAAAAAACTCCGGCAACAAACCTTCCCATCAAGTCCAGGTCTATGGTGCAATCCCCGCACCAATCAGGAATTCACGATGCCCCCCACTCCCTCCCCACTCGCTGTCGGCATAGCTGGCATGACCTGCGCCAGCTGCTCGGCGCGGGTTGAAAATGTGCTGAAGCAACTGCCGGGCGTCACCGACGCCACGGTGAACCTTGCGACCGAGACCGTGGCGGTTTCCGGCGAGACCGACGTGGTGTCGGTGCAGCGCGCCATCGAGAAAGCCGGCTTCAGCATGCCGACCGATTCCTTTGTCTTCGACATCACCGGCATGACCTGCGCAAGCTGTTCGGCGCGGGTGGAAAAGGCGCTCGCCAAGGCGGCCGGCGTGCTCGAGGCCAGCGTCAACCTGGCGACCGAACAGGCCACGATCAAGGTGGCGCGGGGCATCCCGGCGGCCGCGCTGATCGCGGCGGTGGAACGTGCCGGCTATGGCGCGCAGCTGCCGCAGGCGGCAAGCGAGGGTGCAACCGCACCGGCGCGCGCGCTGCCCGACTGGTGGCCGGTGGCGCTGGCCATCGCGCTGTCGCTGCCGCTGGTTGTCCCCATGTTCGGCAGCCTGTTCGACGTGCACTGGATGCTGCCGGGCTGGCTGCAGATGGCACTGGCGACGCCGGTGCAGTTCTGGCTCGGCGCGCGCTTTTATCGCGCCGGCTGGAAGGCGCTCGCCGCCGGCAGCGGCAACATGGACCTGCTGGTGGCGGTGGGCACCAGCGCGGCGTACGGCCTCTCCGTGTACCTGCTGCTCACCCGCGCCGACGCCATGCATCTTTATTTCGAAGCCTCGGCGGTGGTGATCAGCCTGGTGCTGCTCGGCAAGTGGCTGGAAGCGCGCGCCAAGCGCCAGACCACCGAAGCCATCCGCGCGCTGCAGGCCTTGCGTCCGCTCACCGCCCGCGTGCGCCTCGACGGCGTCGACCGCGACCTGCCTATCGACGCCATCCGCGTCGGCGACCTGGTGGTGATCCGCCCCGGCGAGCGGGTGCCGGTGGACGGCGAAGTGATCGAAGGCGAAAGCCAGATCGACGAATCCATGCTCACCGGCGAATCCATGCCGGTCGACAAGCAGGCGGGCGATGCGGTCACCGGCGGCGCGATCAACGCCCACGGCGTGCTGGTCGCGCGCACCACGGCGGTGGGCGCCGAGACCACGCTGGCACGCATCATCCGCCTGGTGGAGAACGCGCAGGCCGCCAAGGCGCCGATCCAGCGGTTGGTGGACAAGGTGAGCGCGGTATTCGTGCCGGTGGTGATGGGCATCGCGCTGGTGACCTTCATCGCCTGGTGGACGCTCGGCGGCGACGCCGAAGTCGCCATCCTCAACGCGGTGGCGGTGCTGGTGATCGCCTGCCCGTGCGCGCTCGGGCTGGCCACCCCCACTGCGATCATGGCCGGCACCGGGGTGGCCGCGCGCCACGGCATCCTGATCAAGGACGCGGAGGCACTGGAACTGGCGTACAAGATCACCACCGTGGTGTTCGACAAGACCGGCACGCTGACCGACGGCACGCCGCATGTGGCGGCCTGCGTGGCGGCCGATGGCGTCGAGCGGAATGAAATCCTGGCGATCGCGGCCGGCCTGCAGGCGGGCAGCGAGCACCCGCTGGCGCGCGCGGTGCTGGCCGAGGCGGCCGCGGCAGGAATCGCGCCCGTTGCCGCGCGGGCGCAGCAAGCGCTGCCGGGGCGCGGCCTCGCCGGCGAGACGGCGGACGAACAATATTGGCTGGGCAACCGCCGGCTGATGGCCGATAACGGCGTCGACACCGCCGCCCTCGACGCCGTGGCGGCGGAACAGGAAGCCGCGGGCCGCAGCGTGTCGTGGCTGGCGCGGGCGCGCGACCGCCGCGCGCTCGGCGTGCTGGCGTTCGGCGATGCGGTCAAGGCCACGGCCGCCGCCGGGGTGGCGAACCTCAAGGCGCGCGGCATCGCCACCGTCATGCTCACCGGCGACAACCGCGGCGCGGCGCAGGCCGCGGCCACGACGCTCGGCATCGACCGCGTGCTGGCCGAGGTGCTGCCGGCGGACAAGGAAGCCCAGGTCAGCCAGCTGAAGACCACGGGCCAGACGGTGGCGATGGTCGGCGACGGCATCAACGACGCGCCCGCTTTGGCCGCCGCCGACGTCGGCATCGCCATGAGCAGCGGCAGCGACGTCGCCATGCACACCGCCGGCATCACCCTGATGCGCGGCGATCCGGCGCTGGTGGCCGACGCCATCGATATTTCCAAACGCACCTACGCCAAGATCCGGCAGAACCTGTTCTGGGCGTTCATCTACAACGTGGTGGGGATTCCGCTCGCGGCGGCAGGCTTCCTGAACCCGGTGATCGCCGGCGCCGCAATGGCATTCTCCAGCGTCAGCGTGGTGACCAACGCGCTCACCCTCAAACGCTGGCGGCCGGCCCGCCGCGCCGAATGAGCGCCGGCGTGGCGGCTTCTGGATTGCAAGTCCGCTGAAGCGTCAACAACCACGCACCGGCGCCCTCACCCCTCGCCTCAATTACCGCCGCCCTTCCCAGTCGTACATCACCTCGATCACCACCAGCGCACGCACCGGGCGGCCGCCCTTTTGCGCCGGCGCAAAATGCGCAGCGCGAAATGCCTTGATCGCCGATTCGTCGAATACGCCGGGGGGGCTGGCGCTGACGATTCCGATGTCGCTGACGCGGCCGTCGGCTTCCAGTTTCAGCTGCAGGCGCACCTTGCCCGACAGCCGTCGGCGATCGGCATCGGAAGGATAGTCCGGCACGATTTCGCGCAGCGCGCGCGGCTGCACATCAAGGTCGCGCGCGCTGTAAAAGGTGAGGTCGACCGAACTGGTGATCGTCGCGACCGGCGCCGGCGCAGCCGGTGAGGCGGCAACGGGCGCAGGCAGGGGGTCCGCTGGGGCGGCAGGCGGCGCTTCGGCGGCGGGCGGCTCAGGCTCGGCGGGCGGCGAAGCAGGCGGCTCGGTCACCGGCAGCGCCTCGGGCGTCTCGCTCGGCGCGAGCAGCGGCACGGCTTCGGGAGGCTTTTCAGGCACTTTCACTTCGGGCGCCGGGGGCGTCTTTGCAGCCGGCGGCGCGACGGGCGCCGACACCAGCCGCGCCTCGATCGCCGGCGCGCTTAGGCTCAACGACGCCGGCGGCACCACCTGCACCAGCGCAATCAGCGCCGCATGCAAGCCCAGCGAAATCCACGCAGCAGCCAATGGCCGCCGCATCCGGGGCGGAATCGTCGGTTCCTCAATGGAAGCATTCACCAGCATCGATGCCCTTCAGGGTACTTTTTGACTGCGCAGGAAACCGGGGGTGCCGGCCTAGAATGAGAGCCGGAAAAACGACAGGAGTAGATCATGAGAAGACTCGCCATTGCGGGCGCCATCTTAGCATCGGCGCTTGTCGCGCCGGCGTTGGCCGACGACATCGAACTCGTCAAGGCCGCCATCAAGGCCGCCGACGGCTCCGACGTGCCGGTCGAAATCGCCGCGCCGACGGGCAAGGGCCCCTTCCCGCCGGTGCTGTTCATCCACGCCAAGCGCGGCTACGAAGGCGACGAACGCGCGCACGTGCGGGAACTTGCCGCCCAGGGCTTTCTCGTCGTCGCCCCCGACTGGCAGAGCGGCCGCTTCATCGAACGCTGGCCTTCGGCACACGACCCCGAAACCGAGCTGGACGTGGAAGCCGGCCTTGATTACCTGAAGTCACTGCCCAACGCGTGCAGGCAGCCGGTCGGCATCGTCGGCCTCTCGCGCGGTCCCTATTACGCGATTCGGCTGGCCGCCAAGCGCGGCGGCGACATCGCCGCCATCGTCAGCTACTACGGCCACATGCAGAACCCCAACGCGCCCGAACCGGATCAGCTGTTCCGGGTCGCCCCGGAGATCATGCAGATCACCACGCCGATGCTTTATCTGATTGGGGATGCCGATTTTGAACTGCGCCGCATGAACGGCGGGCGCGCCTTCTATGCGCTGTGGGAGCGCGGGGTGCCGGTGGAATGGCAGGAATACCCGATGGCGCGGCGTGCGTTCGACTTCCGCCCCGACCAGACGCCGGAGGAGAAGGTTGCCACGCGGCATGCGCGGGAGCGGGCGAAGAACTGGTTGGTGCAGTGGATGAAGTTGACGCCGGAGATGCGGTGCCAATAAATAGTGGCTGCTGAGGCCTCTGCTGATTGTCTCCTCACTGCGCCCACAATTGTCGAAATTTGCCGTGCCTACCATTCCTGCGTTCTTTTACTTCACCGTATACAACGAACCTCTGTCGCCGAAAGCGGACAAAATAACACAATCAATACAAAGACATATTTAAATCCGTCCGTCGCTGTCTCCACCAGGCGACAAATTGACCCGCGAGGGGCCGGTGTCCGTGCCTGAACCCGTCTCCATCGGGCGACAAATTGATCTGTGCGATGCCAGCCAACCCGGCCGCCCAACCCATGTTAATCAGGCCATCCATCTGATTTCATTATCAAAAAAATACCTGGCACAGTCATCGCTATATGCGCCTTGAGTGCCTCAGGCCGTCCCCACTCTGCAAGACCTGGCCCGAGTCAGATCAAAGGTAAGTCCAATGGCGCAGGCATTGCGAGCTGTGCCGCAATGGCAAGCATGGCAGGTCCCCTGCCGTCGTCGTTCACTCTCAAGCGAGCAAACACTATGGATATTTCTCTGGATACTTCTCTTCTTTTTTCGCGCGCCTTGTTGGCCGGCATTGCGCTTCTGGCCGCTGCTGCGCCGGCTGGCGCCGAGCCAGGTCGTCTGCTGGCGTCCCAGTGCGCCCAGTGCCACGGCACCAACGGAGCCGGACCCGGCTTCGACGAACTGGCCGGCAAAAGCTCGTACGACCTCTTTCATGAACTGCTCGATATGAAATACCGCCGCATCGAAGGCATCATGGACCGTCAGGCCCGTGGTTATACCGATGAGCAGTTGCGGCTGATTTCCGATTACCTGTCCACGCTGCCCGGCAACGGCGACGATTAATTCCGGGAGGAAAACACGATGAATACCCTGAACAGAAGGCAGTTCCTCAAGCTGGCCGGCGCGATTTCCGCCTTGGCTGCTTTTCCCCGTGCAGTCGGCGCAACAACAACGGCGCCACGCGTGGTCGTGGTTGGCGGCGGCTTCGGCGGCGCCACCCTGGCCAAGTACGTGCGCATGTGGGGCGGCAACGTCGAGGTCACCCTGGTCGACGCCAATCCCAACCATGTTTCCTGCATCCTCTCCAACCTGGTGGTTACCGGCGCGCTGTCGATGAGCCGGATCACCCTGGGGTTCGATTCCCTGGAGGCCAACCACGGCGTGACCGTGATGCAAGGCCGCGCGGTTGCCATCGATGCGCCGGGCAACGCGCTGACGGTCAGCACGAGCAGCGGAAATCAGGTCCTGCCCTACGACCATCTGGTGCTGTCGCCGGGCATCGATTTCGTGCCGGCAGCAGGCAATTGGGACCCGAACCTGACGCCCCATGCCTGGCAGTCCGGCCCCCAGACCACTCTGCTCAAGAATCAACTGGCTGCGATGCGCAGCAATGAGACCTTTGTCATGACGGTACCGAAGGCGCCCTATCGCTGCCCGCCCGGACCCTACGAACGGGCCTGCGTGGTGGCGGATTACCTGAAGCGCAAGCGCCGCACCGGCGCCAGGGTCATCGTGCTGGACGCCAACGCCGACATCACCGCCGAGCCGGAAGCCTTCGACCATGCCTTCAACGTGACCCATGCCGGCATCATCGAGTACTACCCCAATGCGACGGTGCTGTCGGTGGATTCCAGCACGCGTTCCATCGTGACAAGCGCCATGACGGTCAACAATGCCAAGGTGCTGAACTACATCCCCGACCAGCGCGCCGGCGCGATCGCTGCGGGATTGCCCCTCAACAGCACTGGGTTCGTACCGGTGAATCCACTGACGTATGGCGCCGCCAGCTATCCCAACATCCATGTCATCGGGGATTCCTGCGCCGTTCCAGCCTCCGACGGCAAGGCGGTGCCCAAGTCCGGCCACATGGCCAACTCGGAAGCCAAGATCTGTGCCGATGCGATCATCCGTTCTTTCAACGGAGAGGCGCCGGATGAGATCATCGCAACCAGTTCCGCCTGCTACAGCCCGATCACCAACAAGAAGTCGTCCTGGCTGTCCGCCAATTTCATCTACGGTGACATCTTCGACGCCAACGGCAACGTGAAGGGAAAAGGCATGCACCGGGTGGACATTGGCGAAGCGGCAGCAGACATGGTCGATGGCGACAGCTACCATGATATGTTCACATGGGCAGAGGCAATGTTCGCCGACAGCTTCATCTGACCTTCTGGTTTCTCTCCCCCAAGGCGCGTTGACCGTGAGGTCACCGTCGCCGATTACGGTCGTCCGGGCTTCCGGTTCGGCCGTTTTTTTGTCCGAGGTCAGGTCAGAGCCTGCAAGAACACGCCCCGTTTTGATTCCATTTCTCCACCCAATGCACCACAACCATTCGGGCCAACCCGACGCGCCGCAGGCTGGAAACAAGCTAAGCATTTGATAATCAACCATTCCAGAATCTGGCACGCCCCCTGCTACATCCCAACCGAGCATCCAAACCGCAAGGCCAGGTTGCTCGGCAGTCTCCGACCTGGCGGCCTCTCCGAAGGCCGCTTTTTTTCAGTCGGGTAAAAACATTGAGACGAACATGCGTGTATTGATTGTCGAAAATCAGCCTGAACGGCTGGCGATGCTGGTGTGCGCGCTGGAGGCAGCGGACTGCGTGGTCGCGGCCACGTTGAACTCCGCACGCAGTCTGGACGCGCAGATTCCGGCCCTTCGCCCGGACGTGGTGATCATTGCCCAGGACTCGCCCGACCGCGACACGCTGGAACACATCTGCGTGGCGAACCAGGACTGCCCGCGCCCGATCGTGATGTTCACCGGCGACGGCAGCGCGGAGTCGATCCGCGCGGCGACGCAGGCGGGGGTGACCTCCTATGTGGTCGACGGCCTCGACCCGGCGCGCATCCGCCCGATCCTCGACGTGGCGGTGTCGCGCTTCGCGGCGTTCCAGGCGTTGCACGACCAGATGGAGCAGACGCGCCTTGAGCTGTCGGAACGTAAGCTGCTCGATCAGGCCAAGGCCTTGCTCATCAGGCAGACAGGCGCATCGGAACCCGAGGCATATCGCGAGATGCGGCGCGCGGCGATGGATCGCGGCCTGAAGCTGGCGGACATCGCGCGGCAGATTCTGCAAAAGCCTCTGGTCTGAGCTGCACGGGGGTGCATGGCACCCCGAATACGCACCGCACGAGTGCGCAGCGCAGGCTTCCAGACGTGCGCACCGCAAGACAGATTCCACGCCAAGCCTTGCGCTGCAAGGCAATCAAGCATCTGGCACGGCGGTTGCTAATCCTCAACTGAACAGTCGCAACGATGTGGCTTTCAGCGTAACCGTCAACTCTTTCGCAACTGGACAAAGGCGTCCGCCCTCAAGGCGACGCCTTTTTTATTTGGAGAACCACCGTGAGCGACACCCAGGACAAACCCCTCGTGCAGGATCCGAGCAAGCGTGACTTCATGAGAAAAACCACGAGAATTTCCGTCGCCGCCGCCCTGATGGCGCTGGTGCCTCCGGGCGTGCGCCAGGGCGCCTGGGCCGCCGGCTCCGACGCGCCGGAAAAACCCAATCTCAGCATCGGCTTCATTCCGCTGACCGACTGCGCGTCGGTGGTGATGGCCTCTGTGAAGGGCTTCGACAAGAAGTACGGCCTCACCATCACGCCGAGCAAGGAAGCCTCGTGGGCGGCGGTGCGCGACAAGCTGGTCAACGGCGAACTCGACGCGGCGCACGTGCTGTACGGCCTGATCTACGGCGTGCAGCTCGGCATCGGCGGGCCGAAGAAGGACATGGCGGTGCTGGCGAGCATCAACCATAACGGGCAGGCGATCTCGCTGTCGAACCAGCTCAAGGCCAAGGGCGTGACCGACGGCGCCTCGCTCGCCAAGCTGGTGAAGGCCGAACCCCGCGAATACACCTTCGCCCAGACCTTCCCCACCGGCACCCACGCGATGTGGCTGTATTACTGGCTCGCCACGTACGGCATCGATCCGTTCCGCGACGTCAAAAATATCGTGGTGCCGCCGCCGCAGATGGTCGCCAACATGCGGGTGGGCAACATGGACGGCTTCTGCGTGGGCGAGCCGTGGGGCGCGCGCGCGATCCGCGACAACATCGGCTTCACCGCGGTGACCACGCAGGAAATCTGGAAGGACCACCCGGAGAAGGTGCTCGGCGCCACCGCCGAATTCGTCGAGAAGTATCCCAACACCGCGCGCGCCATGGTGGCGGCCATTCTCGACGCGTCGAAGTACATCGACGACATGAAGAACCGCTCCGAAGTCGCCAAGGTGATCTCGGCCAAGTCCTACGTCAACACCGACTTCGACTCGATCGAGGGCCGCATGCACGGCGAGTACGACAACGGCAACGGCAGGAAATGGAAAGACCCCAACTACATGAAGTTCTACAACGGCGGCACGGTGGGCTTCCCCTACCTGTCGGACGGCATGTGGTTCCTCACCCAGCACAAGCGCTGGGGCCTGTTGAAGGATCATCCCGACTATCTGGCGGTGGCGAAGAAGGTCAACCGCATCGATGTGTACAAGGCCGCCGCCGCGATGACCAAGACGCCGCTGCCGAAGTTCGACATGCGCACGTCAAAGCTGATCGACGGCGTGGTGTGGGACGGCAAGGATCCGGCCAAGTACGCCGACGGCTTCAAGATCAAGGCCTGATTAGGGACGTGTCATTGCGAGGAGCAAAGCGACGCGGCAATCCAGGCGGCTGACTGGCTTATAGACTGGATTGCCGCGCTTCGCTCGCAATGACGGAACACACCGTACAAGGAGTACGCACATGAATGCGATCACATTGAATGACCGAAGTCTGTCCGAGGTGCTGGAGGCGCCGGAAACCCAAGCCCTCCCCGCTCCCGCAGCGCCGTCCCGGCGCACGCCCTGTTTCGAAACCGAATCGGGCAAGCGCTTTCTCGAAGGCACGCGGACCCTGTTCAGAAATGCCATCCCGCCGCTGCTCGGCATGCTGCTGTTCGTGGCGCTGTGGGCGCTGGTGGCCAACAGCGGCGGTCAGATTCCGGGCCCCGGCGAAACCTGGGATGCCGCGGTGGAACTGTTTTCCGACCCGTTCTATGACAACGGCCCCAACGACCAGGGTATCGGCTGGAACATCCTCAACTCGCTGGGCCGGGTCGGCATCGGTTTCAGCCTTGCCGCCGCCGTCGGCATCCCGCTCGGCTTCATGATCGGCCGCTTCGACTTCCTCAACCGCATGCTCTCGCCGGTGATCAGCATCCTGCGCCCGGTGTCGCCGCTGGCCTGGCTGCCGATCGGCCTGCTGGTGCTGCAGAAGGCCGAACCGGCGTCGATCTGGGTGATCTTCATCTCCAGCATCTGGCCGATGGTGCTCAACACCGCCGCCGGCGTGCAGCGCATCCCGCAGGACTACACGAACGTCGCACGCGTGCTCAACCTGTCCGAGCTCAAGGTCTTCACCAAGATCCTGTTCCCGGCGGTGCTGCCGTATGTGCTCACCGGCGTGCGCCTCGCGATCGGCGTTGCCTGGCTGGTGATCGTCGCCGCCGAAATGCTCACCGGCGGCGTCGGCATCGGCTTCTGGGTGTGGGACGAATGGAACAACCTCAACGTCGCCCACATCATCATCGCCATCTTCGTCGTCGGCATCGTCGGGCTCTTGCTCGAACAGATGCTGATGCTGATCGCGAAACGGTTCTCGTATGACTGAGGGATCAGGGGGCCACTAAGGGACTAGGGGTCAGGATTCAGGGGTCAGGGGATGTCGCTTCGCGCCTTCTCAAATAAGCGCGGCCGAAGGCCGCTCCACCCCTGACCCCTGATCCCTGAATCCTGACCCCTCCCTAGGCCTCACCCCTCGAAAGGAAAAACGATGCAAAGCTACGTCCAGATCGAAAACGCCTCGATGGTGTTCGACACCAGGAAAGGCAAGTTCACCGCCCTCACCGGCATCGACCTCCACGTCAATCAGGGCGAGTTCATCGCGCTGATCGGCCACTCCGGCTGCGGCAAGTCGACGCTGCTCAACCTGGTGGCGGGCCTGCTCGACGCCACCGATGGCGTGCTGCTGCTCGCCAACAAGGAGATCAAGGGGCCGGGGCCGGAACGCGGGGTGGTGTTCCAGAATCATTCGCTCCTGCCCTGGCTCAGCGCGTTCGAGAACGTCCACCTCGCGGTGGAAAAGGTGTTTGGCCGCACGGAATCCGGAAAAAAGCTGAAGGCGCGCACCAGCGTCGCGCTGGAACTGGTGGGGCTGACCCACGCAGCGGCCAGGCTGCCGGGCGAAATCTCCGGCGGCATGAAGCAGCGCGTCGGCATCGCCCGCGCACTGGCGATGGAGCCCAAGGTGCTGCTGATGGACGAGCCCTTCGGCGCACTCGACGCCTTGACCCGCGCCCACCTGCAGGACGAACTGATGAAGATCGTCGCCGCGACCAAGAGCACGGTCATCATGGTCACCCACGACGTCGACGAGGCGGTGCTGCTGTCCGACCGCATCGTGATGATGACCAACGGCCCCGCGGCGACCATCGGCGACATCCTGCACGTGGACCTGCCGCGTCCGCGCGACCGCCTGCAACTGGCGCACGAACCGAAATACCACGAGCTGCGCAGCAAGGTCCTGGAGTTCCTCTACAGCCGGCAGATGCGTCCGAAGGAAGCCGCCTGAGTCGAGACGGACGCGTCCTTGAATTTATTTGCTGGCCGTCGGCGCAGCGATTTGCTTGCAGTTCAGCCGCCCGCAATCGCACCGACGATGATCAGCGGCTCGCGCCCGGCAGCGACGGCGTCGGGCAACGGCGCGTCGGGCGCGGTGTTCGAGAGATCGTCCTGGCAGGCGTAGAAACGCACCAGCGGGCGGCGCCGGCCCGTGACACGGTCGCGCACGGTGCCGGTGAGCGCAGGATAGGCCGCCTCGAGCGCATCGAGTACCGCGCCGAGCGTGACCGGGCCGGTCAGATCGAGCTCCACCTCGGTAGTGCTGCACCGCGCCAGCGTGTACAGGTGATACGGCAGCACGACTCGCACCGTGGCCATGTCAGGACAGCGTCTGCACGCTGACCGAGAGCACGGCCGGCAGGTCGCGCACGATGGCCTGCCAGTGGTCGCCCGCGTCGGGCGAGACGTAGACCTGGCCGCCGGTGGTGCCGAAATACACGCCGCAGGGATCGAGCGCGTCGACCGCCATGGCGTCGCGCAGCACGTTCACGTAGCAATGTTGCTGCGGCAGGCCGTCGGTCAGCGCTTCCCAGTCGTTGCCGCCTGCCTTGCTGCGGTATACGCGCAGCCTGCCCTCGGGCGGGTAGTGCTCCGAGTCGCTCTTGATCGGCACGACGTAGACCGTATCCGGATCGTGCGCATGCACCGCCATGGCGAAACCGAAATCGCTGGGCAGGTTGCCGCTGACCTCGAACCACGAATCGCCGGCATCGTCGCTGCGCATCACGTCCCAGTGCTTCTGCATGAAGAGCGTCCCGGGCCGCGCCGGATGCATCGCGATGCGGTGCACGCAGTGGCCGACCTCGGCTTCCGGCTCGGGGATGTATTGCGAATGCAGGCCGCGGTTGACCGGCTTCCACGAAACGCCGCCGTCGTCGCTGCGGAACGCGCCGGCCGCCGAGATCGCCACGTACATCCTCGCCGGGTTCGCGGGATCGAGCAGGATGGTGTGCAGGCACATGCCGCCGGCGCCCGGCATCCATTTCGCGCCCTGCTGCTCGCGCAGGCCGGGCAGCTCCTGCCAGCTCTGTCCGCCGTCGGCCGAACGGAACAGCGCGGCGTCCTCGACCCCGGCGTAGACCGTGTCCGGGTCGGTCGGCGAGGGTTCCAGATGCCACACGCGCTTGAACGTCCACGGTTTCGGCGTGCCGTCGTAATAGAGGTGCGTGCCCGGGTCGCCTGCATAGCTGAAATCGTTGCCGACCGGGTTCCAGGTCGCGCCGCCGTCGTCGGAGCGCTGGATCACCTGGCCGAACCAGCCGCTGGTCTGCGAGGCATAGAGCCGGTCGGGGTTGGCCGGCGAGCCGGCGACGTGAAAGATCTCCCAGCCGTCGAAATGCGGCCCGCTCACCTGCCAGTCGCGGCGCGCCGCGTCGGACGTCAGGATGAACGCGCCCTTGCGCGTTCCCACCAGCACACGGATACGGCTCATGAGTCGCGCTCCTTGTTGCGTCAGCGCGCCATCACGTGGCGCGCAAAGTTGTCGAGGATGGCCTGCCAGCCTGCACGCTGGTATTCGACCGGGTACGTGGTCTCGGCATCGAAGGTGACGCGCACGCGCACGGCCTCGCCGACCGGGTCGAACTCGACCCGTGCGTTGCGATCGCCGAAGGCATATTCGATCAGGCGCTCGGGCACGATGCGGGTGTAGATGCCGGCGAAATCGAAGCCTTCGCTGCCGTCCTTCGCTTCCATGCGCGAGGAGAAGGCGCCGCCTTCGCGCAGGTCCACGCTGGCAGCGGTGGTGTGCCAGTCGTCCGAGGCGGCGTTCCACTGAACGATGGCCTCGAGGGTGGTGTAGGCGCGCCAGACGGCATCGACCGGCGCGGCGACGTTGGTTTCAACGGTCACTTTCATGCAGGCTCCTTTTCGTAAGTCATGAATGTACGCTCGCGCCGACCCGCTTGGCCCCTCGCCGGCTTGCCTGACTGGGCACGCCGCGGCGGCATGAGAATCGGGCTGCGCGGGGCCAGGGGCTACGGCCTGTCGGTTCAGCTTTCGGGGTCATACTGGAACTCGCGGAGTTCCTGCGCGCAGCGGCACGCTCTGGCGATCTTCGCGGCCCATTCGATGGCCGCTTCGCGCGACGCAAGCTCCAGAACGCAGAAGCCGCCATTGAATTCCCTGGTCTGTGGGTAGGTCTCGTCCGTGACGGTGCCGTCGGAAGCCACCATTTGTGGCGCGACCTTCTCGTTGATCCCGCCACCGAACACATAGACCCCGAGGCGCTTCGCCTCGCGTATAACCGCGTGCGCCGCTTCGCCGACTTCCGCCCAGTCTTCCTCCGGGACGTCCATCGCAGGTCCGGGGAAGGAAATCAGGTACTTCGTCATATTCTGATTACCCCGATGTGACACTCAGCCACGCCGCGCGGCCTCGATCGTGGCGATGTCGATCTTTCGCATCGTCATCATCGAATCGAATGCGCGCTTGGCGGCAGCGGGATCGGGGTCGGAGATCGCTTCCGTCAGCGCCCGCGGCGTGATCTGCCAGGACAACCCCCATTTGTCCTTGCACCAGCCGCACGCGCTCTCCTCGCCGCCATTGCCGACGATCGCGTTCCAGTAGCGGTCCGTTTCGGCCTGGTCATCGGTTGCGACCTGAAACGAGAACGCTTCGCTGTGGCGGAACGCGGGGCCGCCGTTGAGCCCGAGGCACGGAATGCCCATCACGGTGAAACTGACCGTCAACACATCTCCCTGCTTCCCGGAGGGGAAATCCCCCGGTGCGCGATACACCGCGCCGACCGAAGAGTCTGGAAAGGTTGCGGCGTAAAACCGCGCCGCGTCCTCGGCGGTTCCGTCGAACCAGAGGCAAATCGTGTTCTTGGCGATCTTTGTCATGATGTTTCTCCTTTCAAGCTGAGGTCTGCGAGAGCCGCGGTCATTGCCCTGCTTTCCCGCGTTTCATTTCACGTAGCACGGCGCGCACTCGCGCACCTCGACCGTGGCGAAGCGCGCGGCCGGACACGCTTGCGCCAGCCGTACCGCCTCGTCGCGGCCGGCGCATTCGATCAGGAAAAAGCCGCCGACCACTTCGCGCGCCTCGGCGAAGGGGCCGTCGACCAGGCTGGCCTGCTCGCCGCGCCGCTGCACCCGCACGCCGTGGCTGTCCGGCCGCAGCGATTCGCTGGCGACAAGCTGGCCGCGCGCCGCGAGCCCCTGGCCGAATTCGACCATCTCGGCGTAGAGCGCGCGGCCCTCGTCCTCGCTGCGGGTGTCGCGCTGGCCGCGCGGCTCGACGATCAACAACAAATATTTCATTGCAGCATCCTCTCCAGGGTTTGGCAGGGATTTCCACCACATGGCCCGGCTTATTGCATCGAATGCAGGCCGACGAGATTGCCCTCGGTGTCGTGAACCAGCGCGATGTGGCCGTACTCGCCGATGGGCATTTTCGCCTTGAAGACCGTCCCGCCGGCTTCGACGGCGCGCTGCGCCTCGACCGCGCAATCTGCGCAGACGAAATACACCAGCGTGCCGCCGCCGCCCGGGCGCACGCCTTCCATCTTCACCAGCGCGCCGCCGGCACCGACGCGATCCATTTCCATGGGAAAAGCCCAGAGCTCGATACCGTCGAGGCTGGCCGGGCTGTTCATCCGCTCCAGCTTCAGCCCGAGCAGGTGCTCATAGAAGGCGCGCGCACGCGGCATGTCTTCCACATAAATTTCAAACCAGATGACGGGGTTGTTCATGGTGTCTCGCCTTGTGTGATCCTGGTTCACGCGGCATTCCCGCCACTCGGCGCCGTCCGCTTCAGCCTCCCGACCTCCGGCGACGGCCCGAAATCATCCGGCTCGTACAGCGGCCGCACCTCGATTTCCGCTGGCTTGCCGCGTCCGGCGGGTTGGGGATTGGGGTAACGCCGCGTCCACTCCATCGCCTCCGCGCGCGACTTCACATCGATCAGCGTATAGCCGGCGACCAGTTCCTTCGTTTCGGCAAACGGGCCGTCGATCACGGTACGCGCATCGCCGTCGTAGCGGATGCGCCAGCCCTGCGAGCTGGGCTTCAGCCCCGCGTAGTCGAGCAGCACGCCGGCTTTCCTCAACTGGCCATGGTAGCCGGCCATTTCGGCCAGCATCTCGGAATCGGCGTTCACCGGGGTGGTTTCGGCTTCCGTTTCCGTGCTGGCCTTGACGATGATCATGTAACGCATGAGCGCCTCCTGTATATATAAACGATGCAGCCGCCGGGGCATTGTAAGCGTCCAGCCGCACCACCCCCACAGCAACAAGATTTACGGTAATACCGCCTTCAGCGGCAGCAACTCATCAATCCGGCTATTGGGCCAGGTGGGCAACTTTTCCAAAGTACCCTTCAGCCAGACATGAGGATCC
>JAJPEP010000115.1 GCA_021166845.1 Thiobacillus sp. | reverse complement strand
GGATCCTCATGTCTGGCTGAAGGGTACTTTGGAAAAGTTGCCCACCTGGCCCAATAGCCGGATTGATGAGTTGCTGCCGCTGAAGGCGGTATTACCGTAAATCTTGTTGCTGTGGGGGTGGTGCGGCTGGACGCTTACGATATACTGGCCGGTTCCTTCCTGCTTCGCCGTGGGCGCACAAGCCACGACGGATACCAGCGCAACGGCCAGGAATGCTGCTGAAAGAACTTTGCTGAATTTGTTCATGGTGGATTCTCCAGTGGTAAGAAAAACAAGAGCTGCTTGGCGCCGGATTTTCGCCGACAGGCCAGTGTGATGCGGCAGGGCCTAAACGGGCTTCGCCGCACACCGTGTCAAAGCCTTGATCGAAATGCAGCTAAAAAAGCAGATGGGATCGGCACGGTGGCGCACATAGCGCAGAAGGGTGGTTTAGCCAGACTGGCCTGCCGGACGCATGGCATCGCTATGTACGATGATGCCGCACAGACGACCCTCCCTATCCTTCGTATTGTTGCCGGTAGTGAGAATGTATGACGCCGGCCAAACGCAGGACGTCCGCCAGGTAGCCCCCCTGTATTTTTTGACTACTATGACTAAAAACACTGCAATCATCAGTGATCTTAATAGGGAGTGAAAAAATGCTCGGAACGATCGCAATTATTCTGATTGTCCTCTGGCTGCTTGGAATGGTTTCCACCTACACCATGGGCGGATTCATCCACATTCTTCTGGTCATCGCGATCGTGGTGGTTCTGGTGCGCATCATTCAGGGTCGACGCCTGTAAAGACGCTGAAGTTTTTCAGGCGACAGGGCGAGCGGGTAGTGGCGACCCGGTTGTTCTCGGTTTTTGCTTGACCCGGATTCCCGTTGCCAATACAAGTGCATTTCCAAGGGAGAAGATAGAATGAACTCAATCAAGATGCTGGCAATCGTGCTGATCGTGGCCGGTGGCCTGGCGTTGGCGTATGGCGGCTTCACGTACACCAAGGACACGCATCAGGCCAAGATCGGTCCGATCGAGCTGTCGGTCAAGGAGACGCAGACGGTAAACATCCCGATCTGGGCCGGACTGGGATTGATCGTGGCTGGAGTGGGTCTGCTTTTCGTACGCAAGTAGCAAGAGCTGGCGCAACAAAATTGCTGCCGGTTATTAAGAATCGGCCAATGTATCGGACAGCCGCACCGCGGATTTTGCCCAATTCAATGGTTTGACCGCACGTAAAAAATAGGAATATCCCTATGCGCACGATAGAAACGGTAATGGAGAAAAAGCATGGAAAAATTATTGGGTGACGTCACCAAAGAACAGTTGATCGACGATTTAAAGGTGGTGGTGGCCGATGCGGAAGCACTACTGAAAGCGACAGCCAGCCAGGGCGGCGAAAAGATGGCCGAGGTCCGTGCCAAAGCGGAAGAGTCGCTCCGGGTTGCGAAAGCCAAGATGGCCGATGCGCAGGCGGTACTGCTGGCCAAAACCAAAGAGGCAGCCAGGGCAACCGACGTGTATGTCCATGAAAATCCCTGGAGAGCCATTGGAGCTGCCGCCGGTGTCGGCCTGGTGATCGGCCTGCTCATCGGCCGCCGCTAGCCGCTTCGCCATGAGCGATAAGATGCCCGGCGAAAGCCGGGGCCTGCTCGAGTCGCTGAGTACGCTGGCCGCCACGCTGGTTGCCATCGTGCACACGCGACTCGAGCTTCTGTCCACAGACGTGGAGGAAGACCGGGCGCATGTGCTGTCGCTGTTGGTGTTGGCATTGGCCGCGCTGTTCTTCATCGGGGTGGGGGTGGTGCTGGCGACGATCCTGATCGTGGTCGTTTTCTGGGACAGCCACCGCCTCCTGGCGTTGGGGTCGCTTGCCGGATTCTTTTTGGCGGCGGGCGTGGGGGCATGGGCGTACGCCCTGCACAAAGCGAGAACGAAGCCGAGACTGTTTGCGGCGACTCTGTCGGAATTGTTAAAAGACCGGCAACAACTCGTTTCCAGGCCGTAAAGGACGATCATGAACGAAAAACTGATCCGGCTGGCTGAACGCCGCGAACGCCTGATTGCGCAGGCCGCGGCCCAACGCTTGGCGCTGGCGCAGAATATCGAGCCGTGGCGTGCGCCTCTGGCGCGGGCCGACCAGGGGTTGGCTGTGCTGCGTTATCTCAAGGGCCATCCCGCCTGGATCGTCGGCGGCATCGCCTTGCTGGCGGCGTTGCGGCCGGGGCGCGTCAGCGCCGCTGGCATCGGAAAATGGCTGACGCGCGGCTGGGCAACCTGGCAGATGGTACGGAAACTGCGCGGCAGGTAGCCGTAATCTAAAAAATTGGAGTTCTTTGGGGCAATCCAGAAACACCCGCTTAATCAATACGCTGGATTGCTTCCCGCCGCGCTGCGCTCGCGGTCGCAATGACGGCCATATCGAATGAATCAGCGCTTCACTAATTGCCGTTGCATTGTCCGCATCGGTGCAGATGTCGCGCACGAATGATTGGCCGATCTTGAGGGTGTCGATCGGAAAGCGTTTCAGATCGACGGGCATACGGCGTTTCTCGGCGGCATCAACATCAGCAGCGTCTGCTCCGACGGCTCGTTCAGCTGGCGTTCACGTCGCCGGCCCGACACCTCATCGCGCGAGCGCGCGGTCGATCTTGTCGTCCATCTCGCCGACCAGGGCGGCCAGGCTGTTGGCGGCCTCGTCGATGGATTGCTTCGTCGACTGCGTCACCGTGTCCATGCGCGTGTCGATAGCCAGGATCACCCCGCGCAATTGCGCAAACTCCTGCTCGATCTGCTTGCGCAGTTCATTGATGCGCGAGGTTTCGGCACTTTCCGCCAGTTTCCGCTGCGCCTGCAGCTCCTGATTGTGGCGGCGCGACTCCATCAACATGTTGGTGCGCAGCGCCAGGGCATGGAGGACGAAAAGCGCCACCAGGACCAGCGTGACGCCAAGCAGGATCACGCCCAGCGGACCCTCGATATCGAATGCCACGAATGACAGCGTGGTGGGCGCTATGAGTACCGACCAGTTGACCAGGATGAAGACGCCCAACAGAAGCAATGTCACCAGGATGATTGCGCCGAGAAAATTCATTACGTCCCCTTTCGTTTATTAAAATCCAGATTATTCATTAGACGATTTAGGGTGTGTAGGGTGCACCCCGTGCACCGATTCCGAAGGTGCACGGAGTGCACCCTACCCAAAGCATCTCGCCCGAATGAACACTTGGGCTCAAGACTAAGTCGCATATCCATGCGCCGTCTGTACGGCGGCGCACATAGTGCGACGTACGGTGATGGGACCTGCCGGGGTGTCATGAGGTCCGCACCGCAACATTCATGGCAGTGGCGGACGCTTTCGGTACGCTGAAAACAGTCTCATCAGCGGCTTGACGCTGGTGCCGTGGACGAGAATCAAAAGCGAGACCGCAATCAGCGTCAACTGGATCAGATCCAGCGCCAGCTCTTTGGGGAGACCATGCTGGAGGCGAACATCAGGTAGTACAGCGAACCGGCGCCGCGCACCCCGAACCAGCCGACCATGCTGCGTGTTGGCCACAACGTGCGCGTGCCCAACAGGCCAACGAGGACGCCGACCGGGCGCGCTACCATAAACAGGAATAGCGCGAGCCCCGCCGCCAGCTCCAGGAATCGAGAAACAACGTGACGCCGATCAGCAGGACGAGCATCAATTCCGAGAGCCGCTCCAGCGATTGCTGGAGCGGATTGAAGTGAAACAAATTGAGCGCCGTCGGCCCGACCAGCAGCCCCACCGCTAGGTAGATAATAGCCGGCGTCACCGGCAGGCGCTGGAGCAGCGGCGAAGTCAAGCTCCTGGCAAGCAGCAGGCCGCCCACGAGTAAAAACCATTGTGCATTAGTCATGGCGCGTTCGCTTCATTGGGTTTTCCGTTTGACGTGAAGTCTCGGCGCACAGCCTAATCGGAATCAGGGTTTTCCGGTGTACGCCACCGTACAGACTACGGTTAAAGCTGACAAAGCGCAGGGAAGGAATGCCGCTCCCCAAGGAAAAAAGAAAAAAACACGCGCTGTCTGCCCCGGCGTCACAGACTCCCCTTCACGATGAACTGGGCAGGGCGGCGTGACCCGCATAGGAGATCGAATGGAAGCAGGAAGCAAACACGAAGCGCAGCATTATTTGCATACCGGCCAGTGCACGTGTCATGCCGATGATGGCAGCGGGGTTCCGTGCGAAGGTTCCGGCCAGGACGCGTCGTTCGGCGTCGGCGCGCCCTGGCCGGAACCGCGTTTCAACGTGCGTGGCGACGCCGTCACGGATCGGCTGACCGACCTCATCTGGTGCCGCAACGCCGGTCTTGCCGAATACCCCCTAACCTGGCAGGAAGCACTGGATTTCGTCGCGGCCATGAACCGCGAACAGCGTTTCGGCCAGCGCGACTGGCGCATGCCAAATCGTCGTGAATTGCGCAGCCTGCTCAGCCTGCAAACCAAATTGCCGGCCTTGCCTGAGCAACATCCCTTCATCGATGTGTTCAACGGCTGGTACTGGACTTCGACGACGGCGGCCATCAGCCCGGCGCACGCCTGGTACGTGGCGCTCGATGGCGCGCGCATGTTTTACGGCGGCAAGGACCAATCCTTCATGCTCTGGCCGGTGCGCGGCAAAGGCCTGGGCGTGGTCCCGCGCACGGGCCAAAGCCTGTGCTACGACGCCGCCGGCAACGTCATTCCATGCACCGGTTCCGGCCAGGACGGCGAATGGCGTTGCGGCGCCGTGTGGCCCGAGCCCCGCTTCGAATTCCTTCACGCCGGTGTGCTGGATCGGCTCACGAATCTGCTCTGGCGCCGCAGCGCGAACCTGACGGCGCAACCGGTGGCCTGGCGCGAGGCATTGGCCGCGGTGGGCGAACTTAACCAGAAAGGCGAGGGAAGTGCCTGGCGTCTGCCAACGATCAACGAACTGGAATCGCTGGTGGATTGCGCCACCCACAGCCCGGCCTTGCCGTCCGGGCATCCTTTCGCCGATGTGCAGGACACTTACTGGTCGTCTACCACCAGCCTGTTCGAGCCCGACTGGGCCTGGGCCCTGTACCTGGAAAAAGGCGCGACGGGCGTCGGACAAAAGCGATTCGCACAATTTTCGGTATGGGCCGTGGCTACGGTCGATTGAATATGGCCGTGCGCTACCCGCCCATACCTTCGGAAAGTATCCATGACTGCCGGTCTTCTTCGGTACAAGCGTCATTCAGGCACAGAAATTTTGTTCCATTCGCTTCAAGCGATGCGATGTTCGTATCGGGTTCGTCGAAGGACTCAGCGTCTGTAAAGATGAAGTGAAACGCATCGGCGACCTGCAGTTCCAGCATCCCTTCGTTGCTTTCGCCATAAACATGCCAACGGTCCCCCGTCCCTCCAGGAATATCGGGAGCGAATTTGCCAGTCCTGTCATCCTTCCAGGCGACGATCACCGGCTTCTTCAGTATCTCGTCGGCTTTCCCAACAGCCCTTAGGCGCGCCTGCGTAAAGTTCATGGGGGTATCTTGATCAGGTAATTTGATGGTCTGCATTTTTAGGTCTCCTTAGATAAAGTAAGCTTGTGTTGCATGGCATTCACGGTTGACGAGGCGCCAGCCGACGAACTGCGCCATGTAATCAATTGACTGTGCCGGCCGGCGCTTGTTCCGGAGGGGGGCGTCCGCCCCCAAGTGAAACTGGGTTTAGGTTGGGCTCGGGTTACCGGTTGCGATCCCGGCCTTGTCGCTGATCTTGATCCCGACCTCGCTGGTCCCGCCGTTGATCCTGATCCTGCCGCTGATAGCGCTCCCGATAGTGCTGCCGCACGACGGGGTCGCGCGGCTGGTAACGGTAGCGATCCTGTTGAAGCGCGCGCTGCCGCTCCATCTGTCGGGGATACTGATCCCTGGAATACTGCTGCTGGTAGCCGGGCAGCGGGGCAGGGGCGGGGGCAGCGCGGCGGTCCCATTTGTCCCAGCCGTCTCGGCGCTGCTCCCAGTCGCGGCCCCAGTTTTCATGCCAGCGTGGCGGCGCATCCGGCCGCCACCCGCGGAAATAGGACGGTGGCTGGCGGTAGTAGCGCACCGGGATGCGCAGGATGTACGCCGGCACCGCATATGAATCCACAAACCACCAGGGCCCGTCGTACCAGGAACTGGCGTACCAGTTGTCGCTATGGAACACCCAGTACAAGCCGTCGTAGAAAAAGTAGTTCGCATTCAGCCGCGGCGCGTAGTAGACCGGGTAGCCTGGCACGCGGACAAGCTGCGGGTAGGCGGGCAGATTGATTCCGATGCTTACGTGCGGCGTTCCGATGCCGATGCTCACCTGCGCAGCAGAAGCCGTCAGGGAGGACATCAGCATTCCCAGCACAAGAATTACGTTGCGAGTTTTCAGCATTTTGTAACCTCCAGTTCGATCACCCAAACCGTTGTCATGACTGACGGCGGCATGTGTACATGCGCTCGCTTTTCACCACGCCTGTTTTTTGCTCAAGCCTCTTGTTGTGTATAGCACAGCAGGCGATCTGCCCTGCATGGGTTACCTGTCGTGATCCCGATCCCGGCGCCGATCCTGAGTTTGATCCCGTCCGTGCTCGCGGGTGGCGTCACTGCCCTGCGTTCTTTCATCCTGGTCCGGAGGCTGGCTGTGCTGTCGGACCGGCAACAGAAGATTGCGGCCTCCACAGTCCCGGATCGGAGGCTGCCGGATCGAGTAAATGCCCGGGTGGGGTCAGGCCCTCTGTGTGTCCGTGCTGGCGATGAAGTGCGCCATCTGCGTCGAACTGCCGCGACCAGGGTCGTGCGCGCCGATATCGATGAAACTGACCTCGTAGCCGTAGCGCTGCGCGACCCCCTTTGCCCATTCGCGGAATTTCGCGCGGTCCCATTCAAAGCGATGGCCCGGGTGACGGCGCTTGCCCGGCGCCATGCCATGCAGCACGTTGAATTCCTGATTGGGCGTGGTCACCAGCACGGTGCGCGGACGCATGCCGCCGAACACGGCCCGCTCGATCCGTGGCAGGCGGCCTGGATCGATGTGCTCGATGGTTTCCACCAGCGCGGCAGCGTCGAAGCCGGCCAGTTCCGGGTCGGCTTCTTCGTAAGACCCGTAACGCACCTGGATGCGGTCGGCGGGGTGGGGCAAGCCGAGCCCCAGGGCCGACCGCGCCTCGCCGAGCACGCGCGCATCGATGTCGATGCCGACGATGCGGGTGAACTGCGGCTGCTGCGCCAGCCGCAGAAGCAGTTCGCCGGGGCCGCAGCCCAGATCGAGTATGCGGGCAGCGCCGCTGTCCAGCAAGCGGCGAACGATCGCATCCAGCCGTTCCTTGTGCAGTGCGCTGGCCATGGCCTTAACCGGGTCGCTTCAAGCGGCGCATTCGCTGCGACCCGTGCAGCCCATTCCGTTAATCCAGCAGGCCCTGCTTGATCGCGTAATGCGTCAGTTCGGCGTTGTTCTTGAGCTGCATCTTTTTCAGCAGGCGGGCGCGGTACATGCTGATGGTCTTGACCGACAGGACCAGCTTTTCGGCGATGGCGGAGACGGGCAATCCGGAGGCGATCATGCACAGGGTCTGGTATTCGCGGTTGGAAAGGCCCTCGTGCGGCAGGCCATCGCGCTCGCCGCTGACCTGGCTGGCGAGTTCCTGGGCCACTTCGGCGCTGATGTATTTTTTTCCCGAGGCAACCAGCCGGATGGCGTCGACCAGCTGATTCGGTGCGCTCTGCTTGTTGAGGTAGCCGGCGGCGCCGGTCTTCAGCGCGCGCACCGCGTACTGGGTTTCGCGGTACATGGACAGCATCAGCACCTTGATGCCGGGATGCTCCTTTTTCAGCAGTTCCAGGGTTTCCAGTCCGCTGCGGTCGGGCATGGAGATGTCCATCAGCACCATGTCCCATGGTTCGCGCCGGGCCATCTGCAGGGCGCTCCTTGCGCAGTCGGCCTCGCCGGCTACTTCGATGTCGTCAACTTCGGCGAGGATCTGCTTGAGTCCCTCGCGCACGATGGCATGGTCGTCGACGATGAGGATGCGATAGGGTTTTGCGACAGCCACGGTCGGTCTCAGCCTGGAGTTGTTATGGGCAGATTATGCGTCATTTCATCGCGTCGGGCGGGGTGCGGAAAGCGGAATGCGCA
>JAJPEP010000090.1 GCA_021166845.1 Thiobacillus sp. | reverse complement strand
CTGGGAAGCCGACTGGGAACTCCCGGCGGGAAGCAAGGACGAAGCCTTCGTCGACGAGGTGCTCGACCCCTTTTACGTGCTCGCCGCGCCGCTCGACGAACTCAGCCCCGAGGAGCGTGCGATCCGCCGCGAGGACCACCTTGCCATGGCCATCTGGGGCGCCTACGAACTGCGCGAATTCTGGCTCGACCGCGGCCAGGGCGTGCGCCCCTAGCCCCTAGCCCCTAGCCCCTAGCCCCTAGCCCCTAGCCCCTAGCCCCTAGCCCTACAGATGAAACTCGTCCTCTTCGATCTCGACAACACCCTGCTCGCCGGCGACTCCGACTACGAATGGGGACAGTTCCTCATCGCCAAGGGCGCGGTCAACGGCCCCCACTACGAAGCCAAGAACAAGGCGTTCTACGAGGACTACAAGGCCGGGCGGCTCGACATCTACGCCTTCCTCGCGTTTGCCCTGCGTCCGCTGGCCACCCACGCGCGCGAACAGCTCGACGCCTGGCGCGCCGAATACGTGGAAACGCGCGTCAAGCCGATGATCCCGCAGGCCGCGCGCGATCTGGTGAACCGGCACTTGAACGAGGCCGATCTGGTCGCCGTCATCACCGCCACCAACAGCTTCGTCACCGGGCCGATCGCGAAGGAATTCGGCATCCCGCACCTGATCGCCACCGATCCCGAGGAAATCGACGGCCGCTTCACCGGCGAAGTCGCCGGCACGCCCTGCTTCCGCGAAGGCAAGGTCGTCCGTCTCGAACGCTTCCTCGAGGCCCACGGCACCCGCCTCGACTGCCTCGACAGCAGCTGGTTCTACAGCGATTCGCACAACGATCTGCCGCTGCTGGAAAAGGTCCGCCACCCGGTCGCGGTCGATCCCGACCCCACGCTGCGCACCCATGCCGAAGCGCAGGGCTGGCCGGTGATTTCATTGCGCCATTAATCCTTGCGTCATTTATATTGCGGATAATGCAGGCTTCCACCGCGGATCGATCGAACATGCCCACCCCCACCACCCTTGCCGAAAGCGTCGCGCGCCAGCGCGATGCCCTCGCCAACCTGCTGCGCGAACCGCTGGCGCTGGCCGCCCAGGCCTGCAGCCGGGCCTGGCCGAGCCGCGCCGGCCTCAATGCCGCGCTGACGCATGCGCTGTCGACCATTCCCGCGTGCAAGTATCTGTATGCGCTGGACACCCGCGCGATCCAGCTCTCCGACAACATCAGCCGCGAGGGCCTGGTCGAGACGGATTACGGACGCGACCGTTCCGACCGTCCCTATATGCGCGAAGCGGTACCGAATCAGGGCTTTCTGCTGACCCAGGCCTACATCAGCCTGCGCGCCAAGCGGCCGTCGCTCACCGCGATCCAGATCGTGCGCGACGACGAGGGCCAGGTGCTCGGCTTCGTCGGCGCCGACTTCGACCTGCGCGACCTGCCGATCACCGGCAAGCTGTACGACGAGCCCACCTACTGGCGGCAGATCAAGGGCGACCCGGCAATCCGCGGCGCGGTGTTCCACCAGACCCGCATCGACAGCCAGATGGACCTCAACCTCGACACCGTCATCGGGGTGATGGAAGAATTGATGACCGACCACGGCGTATTCCACGGCAAGCTGCATTTTTCCAGCAGCCGCGCCACCGTGTGGGTGGTCGACGATCCCTATCGCTACCGCCTGCTCGACATTCACGCGCTGACCGACCCCAACACCTGCCTGATTTACCCGCACCACGCCTACCCGGCCGACGCCGTGGTGCCGCGGGACAAGATCCGCCCGGTGCTCGACGGCCTGCGCGCGCTGCGCTTCATGGACGAGACCTTCTACCTGCGCGCCGGCTCGCTCAACATCTTCAACGGCATGGTCGGCCTCACCTTCTCGTGCGACGGCTCGCATTACCTGCCGTGGGACGAATTCCTCAGCAAGGGCTACGATTTCTGGGCCAGCGGCAAGGCGCTCGGCTGACCGGATACGTCGGGGGACGAATACCCCTGACTGCAATAGCTTGAATCGCACGCCTCCCGCGGCGGATAATGCGACATTGCGCCGGATCAGCCCATTTTGGAAACCTACCTCCTCATTCTCATTTCCACGGTGTTCGTGAACAACATCGTGTTGGCCAAGATTCTCGGCCTGTGTCCGTTCATGGGCGTGTCGCGCCGGCTTGAAACCTCGATCAGCATGGGCCTGGCGACGATCTTCGTGCTGACGCTGGCGTCCGGCGCCAGCTACCTCATCAACGAGTACCTGCTCGGCACCGAATTGTTCTACCTGCGCACGCTGTCGTTCATCGTGGTGATCGCCGGCATCGTGCAGTTCACCGAGATGTTCATCCACAAGACCAGCCCGGTTCTGTACCAGGTGCTGGGCATCTACCTGCCGCTCATCACCACCAACTGCGCGGTGCTGGGGATTCCCCTGCTCAACGTGCAGGCGCAGCACGGCTTCGTCGAATCGCTGTTTTTCGGCGCCGGCGGCGCGATCGGCTTCACCCTGGCGCTGGTCCTGTTTGCCGGCATCCGCGAACGCCTCGACACCTGCGACGTGCCCGCGCCGTTCAAGGGCACCAGCATCGCAATGATCACCGCGGGCCTGATGTCGCTCGCCTTCATGGGTTTCTCCGGGCTGGTGAAATAATGCTCACCGCCATTCTGGTGATGGTCGTCCTCGCCGTGGTGGTCGGCCTGGTGCTCGGCTGGTCGGCGGTCCGCTACAAGGTGGAGGGCAACCCGCTGGCGGAAAAGATCGACGCCATCCTGCCGCAGACGCAGTGCGGGCAGTGCGGCTTTCCCGGCTGCCGGCCCTATGCCGAGGCCATCGCCAAGGGCGAGGCCGACATCAACCTGTGTCCGCCGGGCGGCGAGGAAGGCATCAAGAAGCTCGCCGAACTGCTGGGCGTGGAACCCAAGCCGCTCGACGAAAGCCACGGCACGCCCAAGCCGAAATCGGTGGCCTTCATCGACGAGCAGCTCTGCATCGGCTGCACCCTGTGCATCCAGGCCTGCCCGGTCGACGCCATCTCCGGCGCGGCCAAGCAGATGCACACCGTCATCGCCGCCGAATGCACCGGCTGCGAGCTGTGCGTGGCGCCGTGCCCGGTCGACTGCATTTCGATGGCGCCGATCGCCGAGGATCTGCCGCACTGGAAGTGGAAGTACCCGGTGATCGAGCTGAAACGCGTCGCATGAGCCGCAAACTGTTCAAATTCAAGGGCGGCGTGCATCCGCCCGAACACAAGGCGGAATCGAATGCGCGTCCGTTCCATGCCGCGCCGCTGCCGGGAAAACTGGTCATCCCGCTGCGCCAGCACATCGGCAACCCGGCCAAGCCGGTGGTCGAGGTGGGCGATCGGGTGCTGAAAGGCCAGATGATCGGTGCGGCGGACGGCTATATTTCCGCCGCCGTTCATGCGTCGAGTTCCGGCATCGTCACGGCAATCGGCCCGGCCGCCGTGCCGCATATCTCAGGCCTGCCCGATCGGTGCATCACCATCGAAACCGACGGCCGCGACGAATGGATCGCCCACGCGCCGCTCGATTACCAGGCAATGGCGGCTACCGATTTGCGCATGAAACTGCGCGACATGGGCATTGCCGGCCTCGGCGGCGCGGTGTTCCCCAGCGCGGTCAAGCTCGATCCCGGCGCCGCGCATTCCTGCCCCACGCTCATCATCAACGGCGGCGAATGCGAGCCGTGGATCACCTGCGACGACATGCTGATGCGCAACCGTGCCGGCGAAATCCTGCAGGGGGTGGCGGTGATGCGCCACCTGCTGGGCAGCACGGAAATCCTGGTCGGCATCGAGGACAACAAACCCGAAGCCATTGCCGCGATGCAGGCCGCCGCGCAAAGCCTCGACTTCGCGGTCGAGGTGGTGGCGGTGCCGGCGATCTATCCCGCCGGCGGCGCCAAGCAGCTGATCGAGACCCTGACCGGCAAGCAGGTCCCCTCCGGCAAGCTGTCCACCGACATCGGCATCCAGGTGTTCAACGTCGGCACCGCCTACGCGCTGGCGTGCGCGGTGCACCACGGCGAGCCGCTGATCTCGCGTCTGGTCACCGTCACCGGCCACGTACTGCGCCCGCAGAATTTCGAGGTGCTGATCGGCGCCCCGATGCACACGCTGATCACGCTGGCGGGCGAGCGCGACGGCACCACCGGCGCGCTGATGGGCGGGCCGATGATGGGCATGCCGATGCCCGACCTGGAGGCGCCGGTGGTCAAGGCGACCAACTGCATTCTGGTGAAGTCGAACGCGCTGTTCCCGCCGCTGCCCAAAGCGCTGCCATGCATCCGCTGCACCCGCTGTGCCGACGTCTGCCCGGCCGAGCTGCAGCCGCAGGAGCTGTTCCGCTTTGCCAAAGCGGGCGACTTCGGGCGCGCGCAGGAATACCACCTGTTCGACTGCATCGAATGCGGCTGTTGCAGCTATGTCTGCCCCAGCCATATCCCGCTGGTCGATTTCTACCGCTACGCCAAGAGCGAGATCTGGGCGCGCGAGAAGGAAAAGCGCGCCGCCGACCTGGCGCGCGAACGCCACGAATTCCGCGAGTTCAGGCTGGTGCGCGAGAAGAAGGAAAAGGCCGAGAAGCTCGCCGCCAAGGCGCAGGCCGCACGGGCGCAAGCTGCGCTGGAGCAGGCAAAGCGCGCCGAACTCCCTGCCGCGCCCGCGCCCGAACTCGCCGCCGCGCCCAGCGATGCCGACGCCAAGAAGGCGCTGATCGCCGCCGCGCTGGCACGCGCGCAGGCGAAAAAAGCCGAGGTCGCCCCCAGGAACATCGACCACCTGCCGCCCGGCACTCAGCGCGAGATCGAGGAAATCGAGGCGCGCCGGGCTAAAATCCGCGAGCTTGCGCGCCAGCCGCTGGAATCCGAAGAGAAGAAACCCTGATGTCATCCCCTTTCATTCTTGACCACAGCAGCGTCACCCAGGTCATGGCCTGGGTGCTGGCCGCCCTGCTTCCCGGCGTTGCGGCGTACGTCTGGCTGTTCGGGCCGGCCATCCTGGTCACCCTGGCGCTCGCCACCGTCACCGCGCTGGCGGCCGAAGCGGCGATGCTGAAGGCGCGCGGCTATCCGGCCAAGCCCTTCCTCACCGACTTGAGCGCCATCGTCACCGCCTGGCTGCTGGCGCTGTCGCTGCCCGCGCTGGCGCCGTGGTGGCTGATCGTCACCGGCACGCTGTTCGCCATCGTGGTCGCCAAGCATCTGTACGGCGGACTGGGGCAGAACATCTTCAATCCGGCGATGGTCGGCTATGCGGTGCTGATCGTGTCGTTCCCGGTGCAGATGACGCAATGGTCCGGGCCGCTTGCGCTCACGGAGACGCCACTCACGCTGGCGCAAAGCGCGACGGTGATATTTGGCGGCGACGTGCCGAAAGCCACCCTCGACGCGGTGACCATGGCCACGCCGCTGGATGCGCTGCGAACCGGCCTGCTGCAGCAACTGACGGTGGACGAGATCATGACGCAGCCGATCTTCGGCCAGTTCGGCGGCATCGGTTTCGAATGGCTGGCCGCGGCGTTTCTGCTCGGCGGCCTGCTGCTGTGGGCGCTGCGCATCATCAGCTGGCAGGTGCCGCTGGCGTTTCTCGCCGGCATCTGGCTCGCCGCCGGCTTCCTGCACTTCTTCGACGCCGGCCGCTTCGGCGCGCCGTGGTTCCACCTGTTCGCGCCGTCGGTGATGCTGGGCGCCTTCTTCATCGCCACCGACCCGGTGTCGGGCGCGACCACGCCGCGCGGCAAGCTGATTTTCGGCTTCGGCGCGGGCCTGCTCACCATCATCATCCGCACCTGGGGCGGCTACCCGGACGGGGTGGCGTTCGCGATCCTGCTGATGAACCTCTCCGTGCCGCTGATCGACCAGTACACCCAGCCGCGCGTTTATGGCGAGGCGAAAAAGATCAAGGCGCCTCCGGCATGATTTCACGGATTCCCGCCGCGATACGTAACGCGCTGCGCACCGCCGTCATCCTGTTCGTGTTCGCCGTCGTCGGTACTGCCATGTTGGCATTTACCCATGACCGCACCGAGCCGACCATCACGCGCGGCCAACTCGCCGAAAAGCGCAGGCTCCTGAGCCAGGTGCTGCCCGCCAGGCTCTATGACAACGACCTCCTGGCCAGCCAGCAGTCCGTGCCGCCCGACGATCTGCTGGGAACGCGCCAGCCGTCCGCGCTGTGGATCGCCCGGCGCGACGGGGCATTCAGCGGGGTGGTGCTGGAAGCCGTCGCGCCCGACGGCTACAGTGGTGATATTGCCTTGCTGATCGGAATCGATGCGAACGGAAGCGTGACCGGCGTGCGCGTCACCGCCCACCGCGAAACGCCGGGACTGGGCGATTATATTAATCGCGCCAAGAGCGAATGGATCGAGCAGTTTGTGGGCAAGTCGCTGACCGCGCCCGAAGCCAAACACTGGAAAGTCGCCAAGGACGGCGGCCAATTCGACGCCCGTGCCGGCGCGACCATCACCCCGCGCGCCGTGGTCAGGGCGGTGCGCGACACGCTGGACTATTTCGCCCGCAACCGCGCCGCGCTGCAGGCCTCGAATGGAGCGCCTGACGCCGCACCCAACAAGGAGACGCCGCCATGACCCAGCAGGAATTCCGTACGATTTTTTACAACGGCCTCGTCAAGCAGAACACCGGCCTGGTGCAGCTGCTGGGGCTGTGCCCGCTGCTGGCCATCAGCACCACCGTGGTCAATGCGCTGTCACTGGGGCTGGCGACGACGCTGGTGATGGCGGCCTCCAGCGGCGCGGTGTCGGGCGTGCGCAATTTCGTGCCGAACGAAATCCGCATTCCGGTGTTCGTGCTCATCATCGCCGCGCTGGTCACGGTGATCGATCTGGCGATGAACGCGTTTGTGCATCCGCTCTATCTGGTGCTGGGAATTTTCATTCCGCTCATCACCACCAACTGCATCGTGCTGGCGCGCGCCGATGCCTTCGCCTCGAAAAACCGCCCCCTGCACAGCGTGGTCGACGCCATCGCGATGGGCCTCGGCCTGACGACGGTGCTGGTGGTGCTGGGCGGCGTGCGCGAACTCGCCGGCCAGGGCACGCTGCTGTCCGGCATCGACCTGGTCTTCGGCGAGGAATCCAGACAATTCGTGCTGCATGTGCTGCCCGATTACCAGGGCTTCCTGCTCGCCATCCTGCCGCCCGGCGCCTTCATCGCGCTGGGCCTGTTGATCGCCGCGCACAACTGGCGGAAGGCCCGTGCCGAACGGCGCGTCCCCGCTGCCGTGCCGATGCCGGCATGAAGCCGCCGCTGAAAAGACGCGTTCCGAAGCCGCGCAACCCCTACGTGCCGCTGGTGCTTGCCCGCAAGGCCGGCGAGCATGAAAAGACGCCCGGCGCCAAGCGCCAGGCCGAGAAGCAGGCCTTGAAAAAGTGCCTCGTCGAACAATGAACGCCGCCAAGCGCCGTGAAATCTTCAGCCGCCTGCGCGCCGCCAATCCGCATCCCGCCACCGAACTCGAATACATCACGCCGTTCGAGCTTCTGGTAGCGGTGGTGCTGTCGGCGCAGTCCACCGACAAGGGCGTCAATCTCGCCACCCGTCGGCTGTTCCCGGTCGCCAGCACGCCCGAAGCCATCTACGCGCTGGGCGAAGCGGGGCTCGCCGAGTTCATCAGGACCATCGGCCTCTACAAAAGCAAGGCCCGCCACCTCATCGCCGCCTGCCGGATGCTGATCGAGCGGCACGGCGGCCAGGTGCCGGCCGACCGCGCCGCGCTCGAGGCCCTGCCCGGCGTCGGGCGCAAGACGGCCAACGTGATCCTCAACACCGCGTTCGGCCAGCCCACCATGGCGGTCGACACCCATATCTTCCGCGTCGCCAACCGCACCGGCCTCGCCCCCGGCAAGACCGTGCTGGAAGTGGAAAAGAAGCTGGTGAAGACCATTCCGGACGAATTCCGCATCGACGCCCATCACTGGCTGATCCTGCACGGGCGCTACGTATGTCAGGCCAGAAAGCCGAAATGCCCCGAGTGCATCATCGCGGACCTGTGCGAGTACAAGAACAAAACCCTGCCGTCCGACTCACCCCTCCCCCCAAAGCGAGCGGGCGCAAACGCCAGGCCAAAACCGGCTAATGTTTAATCCCAGCCGCGACCAGGTCCGCCAGTTCTTCTTCGACGTGTGGGCGAAATACCGTGCGGGCCGGCCGCTGACGGGCGCGGAACGGCCGGCGCTCGAGGTCGTGCTGGCGCACCCCGAATACCACGCCCTGCTCGATCAGCCCGATCGTTATATCGAGCGGGACTACCTGCCGGAGTCCGGCGAGACCAACCCCTTCCTGCATTTGTCGATCCACCTGGCGATCAGCGAGCAGTTGTCGGTCGACCAGCCGCCCGGTATCCGCGACCGCTATCAGCGCCTGCTGAAGCAGCATGGCGACGCGATGAACGCCCAGCACGCAGTGATGGACTGCCTGGCCGAGATGATCTGGCAGGTGCAGCGCCATCGGACGGCGTTCGACCCGGCGGCCTACCTGCATTGCCTGGACCTCAAGCTCGGCGAGCCCTGAGCAACCGGGCGGCGTTCGGCGCCGGCCGACTTCATTTTGTCGGAACACTGCCGATAATCCTGATGGATGTATGACATCGGCGCCTCACAACGCCCATTGCATGGCGCTCCCAACGATCTTTGATCGACTTGACCGGAACGCAGCCGAAGTCGCGATCCTGCGTGCGCGCATCGGGGCCGATTCGGGCCGCCACCCATAACAAGGGCATATTTGCTTCATATCGATACAGGTTGATTGATGGCACAGGTTGAACAACTCAAGCTCAGCGGTCAGCTGCCCACGCCCCGGGGGGTCGCGCTTGCAATCCTTGAGATATCACAGCGCGAAAATGCGACGCTGGAAGCCATTGCACGGGTGGTGCAGACCGATCCCGCGCTATCCGGGCGGCTGATCAAACTGGCCAACTCCGCTTCGTATATTTCACGTCCGGTGGTATCGGTACAGGACGTCGTCGCGCGCCTCGGCATGGCGACGGTGCGTCACCTGGCGCTGGGGTTTTCGCTGGTGGACCAGTACCGCAGCGGCGCCTGCCAGGCTTTTGATTATCAGCGGTACTGGTCGCACTCGCTGCTGATGGCGCTCGGCATGCAGGCCCTGGGGCGGCGGGTGCACGTGGCGGATGCGGACGAACTGTTTGTCTGCGGCCTGCTGGCGCAGGTGGGTCAACTGGCGCTGGCAACAGCGTACCCCGATGAGTACAGCGCGGTCCTGATGGCGCATCACGCCGATCCCGCGCAAGCAATCATCGTCCAGGAGCGCGCCCGTCTGGAAACCGACCACATCGAACTCGGCATCGTCATGATGTCGGACTGGGGCATGCCCAGGATATTCACCGGGCCGATCACCCACTACGAATATCCGGATAACCCGAGCCGCCCCCTGGATTCGCGGTCCAACAGTTTGATGTTGATGCTGCGGTTGTCGCATCGGCTGGCCGATCTCGGGCTGGCCAATGCCGACCTGCACCCGAAACTGGCGCAGGAATGGATGACGCTGGCAAAGGAGCTCGACATTTCGCAGGAAGACGCCGGGCGCTTTATCGACGAAGTCATGGCCAGTTGGCGGGAATGGGGCAAACTGCTGAAGATCCCGGCTGCCGCGCTGCCGTCGTTTGCCGAAATCCGCCACGGCCACCATGAGGCCGAGATGGAAACCGCGGCGGAAAGCGAAACGCCGCTGCGCATCGTGGTGGCGGACGGCAATGCCTTCACCCGCCGCAAGGCCATGGCGCTGCTGGTCGAGAACAGCAACCACATCGTTTATCCGGCCGACAACGGCAACGCCGCGCTGGCGCTGGCGATGGAGGTGCTGCCCCACGTCATCGTCGCGCATTGCGACCTGCCGCTGCTCGACGGCATGGAGTTGTGCCAGGCGTTGCGCGCAACCGACGAAGGCCGCCGCATGCATATCCTGCTGATGGCCGACAAGCATAGCGAAGAACAACTGACCCGAGCCTTCGAGGCCGGCGCCGACGGCTATGTACCCGGCACGATCAGCGCCAAGGGGCTGCGCACCCGGCTATGCGCCGCGCAGCGGCTGGTGCAGTTGCAGACCGCCTGGGAAAAAGACCGCACGCAGCTGCGCCAGATCGCGGCCGAGCTGGCGGTGGCCAACCGGCGGCTGGCCACCGCCGCGCTGACCGACCTGCTGACCGGGCTGCCCAATCGCCGCGCGGCCATGGACCAGCTCGGACAGGCCTGGAGTGCCGCGTCGCGCTCCGGGCGACCGCTTGCGGTGATGGTGATCGACATCGATCATTTCAAGCAGATCAACGACAGCTACGGCCACGCCGCCGGCGACATGGTTCTACGCGAGGCCGCGGCGACCCTGAACGAATCGGCACGCCGCGAAGACAGCGTCTGCCGCATCGGCGGCGAGGAGTTCCTGGTCATTTGCTCCAACACCGATCTCAAGTCCGCGATGCAATCGGCCGAACGCCTGCGCGCGAACCTGGGCGCAAGACGGATCGCCATCGGGGAAACGAAAATCACCCTCACCATCAGCATCGGCGTGGCAACACGCGAACCCGACACCCCCGACATGGACGTGCTGATGAGACTGGCCGACCAGGCGCTCTATGCAGCCAAGGAAGCCGGGCGCAACCGTACCTGCACCCGGCAGCAAAATGTGGGGGAAACCATTCACCACGGAGACACGGAGATATGTCCCGCAGGGACGGCATCCCTTGGGACACGGAGTTGAAAAACAAGGAAAAAGTCCTGTGGCCTCATCCGCTGGTCGAGGCGGCAGGTCGAAAGTAAGCTTGTAAGGTTCGCCTGGCCGACGCTACAGCGCGCGTGAAATCCTTCGCACCGCGTCATCCTCCGGGTGCGGCCCGATCCGGAAACCCAGGGCCTCCACCAGCTTCAGCATGGGGCGGTTGGTTTTCAGCACCTCGCCCTCCATCACCTTCACCCCCTTGCCGCGCGCCACGTCCATCAGCACGTCCATCAGCTTGTGGCCGATCCCCTGCTTCTGCCATTGGTCGTTGACCACCAGGGCGAATTCGCAGGACGCCCCTTCCGGATTGATGGCATAGCGCGCCACCCCGAGTTCCACTTCGCGGCCGTCGATTTCGGTCAGCGCCAGCAGCGCCATTTCGCGCGAATAGTCGATCTGGGTCAGGCGCGCCAGTGCGATCGGGGACAACTCGCTTACCGCGTCCATGAAGCGGAAATACCTGGATTCCGCGGACAGGCTCTTGACGAAGCCCTGGGTCAGCTCGGCGTCCTCCGGACGGATCGGGCGAATCACCACATCGTGGCCGCTCGGCAATTGCCAGTGCGTCACCAGATGCGCCGGATAGGGATGGATCGCCATGTGGCCGTACCGATCGGCCGTCGGCACCCGCGGCGCGATGACGATGCGCGCATCCAGCGCCAGCGCGCCGTGCTCGTCCACCAGCAGCGGGTTGATGTCCAGCTCCGCCAGCCAGGGCAGCTCGCACACCATTTCCGACAGGCGCAGCAGCACGTTCTCCAGCGCGTCCATGTCGACCGGCGGGCGGTTGCGGAACGGGCCCAGCAGGGTGGCGACGCGGGTGCGCTGGATCAGGTCGCGCGCCAGATAGCGGTTGAGCGGCGGCAGGGTCACCGCGCGGTCGCGGAAGGCTTCGACATCGACGCCTCCCGCGCCGAACACGATCACCGGCCCCAGCACCGGATCGGAAGTCATCCCCAGCAGCACCTCGCGCGCATGCGGGCGGGCCGCCATCGGTTCGACCACGATGCCGTCGAGGGTGGCGTCGGGACGCAGGCGCTTGACGTCGGCCAGCATCTCGCCGAAGGCCGAGCGCACCGCCTGGCCGCTCGACAAGCCCAGTCGTACGCCGTTGACGTCGGACTTGTGGGTGATATCCGGCGAGTTGATCTTCATCGCCACCGGGAAGCCCATCTGCTGCGCCATCAGCATCGCTTCCATCGGGTCGCGCGCGATCATGGTCTGCGCGATCGGGATGTGGAAGGCCGCCAGCAGCGCCTTCGATTCCACCTCGTTCAGCAGATGGCGGCCGTGCGCCAGCGCGCTCTCGACGATCAGGCGCGCGCCCTCCACGTCCGGCGCGGCCTGCTGCGACAGAGGCCCCGGCGTCTGCATCAGCAGGCGCTGGTTCTCGTAGAAAGCGGATAGATAGGAGAACACCTCGACCGCCGGCTCCGGCGTGGTGAAGTAGGGAATCCCTGCCTGCTTGAACAGACGCCGCCCCTCGTGCACCTGGGCCTCGCCCATCCAGCAGGTCAGCACCGGCTTGCTCGAATTTTTCGCCACCTCGATCACGGCCTCGGCCACATCGGTCGGCCGCGTCATCGCCTGCGGCGTCAGCATCGCCAGCACGCCGTCGACGTTGTCGTCGGCGAGGCAGGCATCCACCGCCGCGCGGTAGCGCTCGGCGGTGGCGTCGCCGATGATGTCGAGCGGGTTGCCGTGCGACCAGTTGGGCGGCAGCACCGCATCGAGCGCCGCGATCGTGGAAGGCGACAGCTCGGCCATGCGCACCCCCAGTTCCACCGCGAGGTCAGTCGCCATCACGCCAGGGCCGCCGCCGTTGGTGACGATGGCCAGCTGGTTGCCGCTGGGCCGGATATGGGTGGACAGCGCCCGCGCCGACGCGAACAGTTGCAGGATGGTGTTGACCCGCACCACCCCGGCGCGCCGCACCAGCGCGTCGAACACCGCGTCCGAACCGACCAGCGCGCCGGTGTGCGACTGCACCGCTTTCGAACCGGCCGCGTGGCGCCCCACCTTCACCATGACGACCGGCTTGAAGCGGGAGGTCGCGCGCAATGCGCTCATGAAGCGGCGCGCGTCGCGGATGCCCTCGATGTAGAGCAGGATGCCGCGGGTCTGCGTGTCGAAGGCGAGGTAGTCGAGGATCTCGCCGAAATCCAGGTCGGCCGACGCGCCGGTGGAGATCACGCTGGAAAAGCCGATGCCGTTGGTTTCCGCCCAGTCGAGCATGGCGGTACAGATGGCGCCGGACTGCGACACCAGCGCAAGGTCGCCGGACAGCGTCGCGCCCTGGCTGAAAGTGGCGTTGAGCCCGATGGAAGGCCGCTGGATGCCCAGACAGTTGGGACCGATGAAGCGGATGCCGTGCTTTTTGGCCGCCGCCTTGACGCCGTCTTCCAGCGCCGCGCCCTGCGCGCCCACCTCGCGAAAGCCGGCCGACAGCACGATGGCATGACGGATACCGCGCTGCCCGCATGCCTCCATGATCGGCGCCACCGTCGGCGCCGGCGTGGCGATCAGCGCCAGCTCCGGGACGACCGGCAGTTCGCCGGCCGACGCGTAGCAGGGCACGCCGAACACCGTGTCGTGCTTGGGATTGACCGGGTAGACCTCGCCCTTGTATCCGGCATTGCGCAGGTTGCGGAACAGAATGCCGGCGACCGAATCCTCGCGTTCGCTGGCGCCGAAGACCGCCACCGAGCGGGCGTTGAACAGGGGGTAAAGATAGTGCTGGGGCATGGTTTTGCTTCGGGCTGGCTACGCTGAACCGATGGAGTCGTGAGCAGCCTATGCTAGGCCATCCCCGGTTACCGCGCCATCATGCCGGCGTATAGTTTATTTATTGCTGCCCTTTCCCGCGCCATGCCCACCGCCTACATCACCCACCCCAGCTTTCTCCTGCACACCATGGGCGACTGGCATCCGGAGAGTCCCGAGCGGCTGCGCGCCATCGAAGACCGGCTGCACGCCGCCCGCCTGTTCGATTGCCTGACGCATCTCGAAGCCCCGCCGGTGCGGCGCAGCCAGCTGCTGCGGGTGCATGACGCCGCCTATATCGACTTCGTCGAAGCATCCTCGCCCAGCGAAGGCTTCCGCGCGCTCGACCCCGACACCAGCATGAACCCGCACACCCTGGAGGCCGCCCGGCATGCCGCCGGCGGCGCGGTAATGGCGGTGGACCGCGTCATGCGCGGCGAAGCAGCCAACGCTTTCGTCGCCTGCCGCCCGCCCGGCCACCACGCCACCCGCAACCGGGCCATGGGCTTCTGCTTCTTCAACAACGTCGCCGTCGCCGCCGCGCACGCGCTGGAAGCGCACGGCCTGGAACGGGTCGCCATCGTCGATTTCGATGTCCACCACGGCAACGGCACCGAGGACATCTTCAAGGACGATCCGCGCGTGATGCTGTGCTCCACCTTCCAACATCCCTACTACCCGTTCTGCGGCGCCGACACCGCCAGCGAGCATATCGTCAATGTGCCGCTGCCCGCCGGCACCGCCGGCGCCGCCTACCGCGAAGCCTTCAGCGCGCGAATCATGCCGCGCCTGGAAACGCACCGCCCGCAGATGCTGTTTTGCTCCGCCGGCTTCGACGGCCATCGCGAGGACGAGATGGCGCAGTTCGGCCTGGTCGAAGCCGATTACATATGGATCACCGAGCAGGTCATGGATATAGCCGAACGCCACGCCGAAGGCCGCGCCGTTTCGCTGCTGGAAGGCGGCTACGACCTCAGCGCCCTGGGGCGCAGCGCGGCGGCGCACATCAAGACGCTGGCCGCGTTATGAGCCATGCAGCCTTGACCCGCTTGGGCGCGTTGGCGCGAATGGCAGAAACCGGGAATATTTCCTATGGTTAAAAGCCAGGACATATTTCGACTGCTGACCCAAAAGCTTCCCCAACCACATGGCCATACGGATCGTACGATTAGGCACTACCAGGGCAGGCGATGAGGGGCTGCGCATCGGGACGGTGCGGCGCCCCCCTCGCGGCGTGCGGAAGGAAGACTATGCGTCGAAAAATATCTATGACGTATGGTTTCCGAACCTGTCTCCGAGCGAGGCCCTGCTTCGGGAAGCCTTTCCGGTGACTGACGACAAAACCTGGCGCGCGTTCAAACGGCGGTTCCTTGCGGAAATGAAAGCGCCCGAAGCGAGGCGGGATCTGGATCTTCTCGCCGCGCTCTCGCACCACGCCAACTTCTCCATCGGCTGCTACTGCGAGGACGAAAGCCGCTGCCACCGTTCGATACTGAAAGCGCTTCTCGAAACGCGGGGCGCCGAAATCAGCTAGGCGCCGACCGCGTTGTTTTGTTATTTTGTTTTCGCACATGAACTATTTCTTTGCTATTATGAACGAACATTCATTCGATATCGGGATACGCAATGGCTCGCACCCCCGCCAACGTTCAGCCTGGGCAAATTAGTGAGCGGATTATTGCTGCCGCCCTGCAGCTTTTCACGCAGCGCGGTTACTTCAGCACCTCAGTGCCCGATATGGCACGCGCGGCGCAGGTCAGCGTAGGCTCGATCTATCATCACTTCAAGGATAAGGAAGACGTGGCTCGCGCACTCTATCTGGGGCTGACGGTGGGTTTACAGGAAGCGCTGGAAAAAATCGCCCTGGACAACGCCACGGCACACGATCGTTGCCGGGCGGTCATGACGACGCTGTTCGAATTGACGGAGTCGAACCGCGATGCCATGGAGTTCATGCTGTATGCGAAGCATCGGGATTTCCTGCCATCCGAGCGCCCCGTGTGCTCGTCCAAGCCGTTTGAAACCATGCGAGCCTTTGTACAGAGTGGCATGGAGAACGGAGAAATTCGCAATATGGATGTCATGGTCGCAACCTCGTGCCTCTTCGGCGGCGCCATCCGACTGATTACTGCGCGTCTCGACGGCGTTCTTGCCGAGCCCCTCCCGGACAGGCTGGACGGTGTCTGGGAATGTGCCTGGCGCGGTGTCGCGGCCTGATTATGGCCGTATTTTTTTCGTTCGTTATCGAACGAATGTTCATTCTAAGGAGATTCAAATGAAATCCATGGCCATCGTGATACGTGACGACTCTTACGACAAGATCCTCACGCCGCTCGTCTTTGCCTACCTGGCGTCAGCGGAACAAACCCAGGTCGATATACTGTTTGTCAATTGGGCGGTCAAGGCCCTCACCGTCGAGGGAGCCGCAAGTTTGCGCATGGATGGACGGCATGCCGCCGATGAAGCCATGGTGCGTGAAAACGTGGCCAAGGCGGGGCTGCCGAACGACATTTACGAGATTCTCAAGGCCTTGAAATCGACGGGTTGCGTGAGTTTTTACGCTTGCAGTCTGGCCGGCGCCATTTTCGGCGTAAACGAGAGCAATTTGATTCCAGAAGCGGAAGGCATCGTCGGCGCCTCCTGGTTCCTCAACGACAAAGCCGCCAAAGCGGATCACTGCCAGTACTTCTAAGGAGATCAGTTATGAGTGCATTTACCGTTACCTCGATCCTCGACACTTCCGGCAAATGTTGCCCGATGCCAATAGTTGAAACCAACAAAGCCATGAAGGGGTTGTCTCTTGGCGACATTCTTGAAATCATTGCAACCGACACGGGGACGCAAAAGGACATCCCATCCTGGTGCGAGCGCACCGGCCAGACGCTGCTGTCGACGACTGAAGAGAATGGGGTGCTGCGCTACCATGTCAGAAAAGACCGCTGAGCCGCACGGACATTGCTTCGGTTGCGTGTACTTCCCGCCCAATCTTCCTCGGCAGATGTATGCCGAGGAAGATTGGGACATGCTGCAGAAGCGCTCGTGTTCGTTTGAGCATCACCCCGGCGATGAGGCGTGCCGGGCATCGCGCAAGACAAGTTGCAGCCTGGTAGATCTGCGAACGTTCAACGCCTTGATCGCGCCTCCCGAGACCTAAAGCCGACCGCTATAACGCCCACCCCGCCAGTTCCATCGACCAGCGCACCGCGGCCGCCACCACGAGCGCCACGCCGATGGAGAGCCCGACGGAATAGAGCGCATCGCGCCGGCCGAGCAGTCTCAGCATCATGGCGAAGGTGGACACGCAGGGCACATAGAAGGTCAGGAACACCAGGAAGGTGGCGATCTGCGTGGTGTCGAGCACGCCCGCCAGCTCCTGCGTGCCGAGGGCGGTGAATACCATGAGCAGGGACAGTTCCTTGCGCAGCACGCCGAACAGGATCGGCACGCCCAGCGCCGCCGGCAGCCCCAGCCACCAACCCGTCACCGGCGCGAGCGCGAGATTGACCCAGTCGTCCATGCCGTAATGGCCCAGCAGCGCCAGCACCACGCTGCCCGCCACCAGAAGCGGCAGCACGATGGTGACGATGTCGCGGCTGCGCTCCCAGGTATTGACCAGCAAGGCGCGCAGGGTGGGCACGGCGTAGGACGGAATCTCCTGGATCATGCCGGGCGTGGTCTCGGGATAGCGGCGCTTGAGGAGCTTGCCGACCAGGCTGACGACGACGGGGACGAGCATGAAGAGCGCGAACACGCCGAAGCCGCCGAGGTACTTGCCGCCCACCGCCAGGATGATGGCCGAACGCGCCGAACAGGGCAGGAAGGTGATCAGCAATGAAGCCACGGTGCGGTCGCGGCCGTGGGTGACGGCGGCGGTGGCGGCCAGCGCCGGCACGTTGCAGCCCAGTCCCATCAGGAATGGCAGGGCGACGCCGCCGTGCAGGCCCAGCCGGTGGAAACCGCGATCAACCACGAAGGCCACGCGGTGCATGATCCCGGATTCTTCCAGCAACACCAGCAGCACCACCAGCGGGATCATGTAGGGAATGACGATGCCCGCCAGGCCGATGAAGCCGTCCAGCACGGCGCGGGCGACCACCCCCGTGAGGTCGGTCGGCTGCCACGGCGCGGCCCATTCGATCAGGCGTGCGACGGTGAGTGCGTCGAGAAAGGCGCTCACCTCGAACACCACGACCAGCACCAGGGCAAAAATCACCAGCGAGCCGGCGAAGCCCCAGCGCGGGTGCAGGAAGAGGTCGTCCGCCCAGATTTGCCAGCGCGGCGGCGCGCCTTCCTGGCCGGGGCGGGTCACCGCCTCATACAGCATGGCGGCGCGGTGATGACGGTCGGCATGGATCTCCTCCGCCAGCGGGCGCGGCAAGGCCGCGTCGGCGGCGGCGCGCGCGGCCAGCAGGGCGGCGTGGCGGTCGGGAAAATGCGCCTGCAATTCCTGCGCGAAGTAGCCGTCGTTCTCCGCCAGCTGCAGCGTCAGCAGGGACTCGGGAACCGCGAATGCCGCCGCCACCTCGGGCTGCCGGGCGATCTCGGCAATGGCGCGCAATTGCGCCACGATGTGCGCGCTGGGCGGTTGCGTCGTCGGCTGCGCGTGGGCATGCCTGGCCTCGCGCGCGACCCGAACCGCGGTGGAATACAGATCGGCCAGGCCGATGCCCATGTGCGCCACGGTCGGCACCACCGGCGCGCCCAATTTGGCCGACAGGGCGCGCACGTTGATGAAGCGCCGCCTGGAACGCGCCCCGTCCATGCGGTTGAGCGCAAACACCATCGGCCGGCCCAGCTGCATCAGCTCCAGTGCGAGTTCGAGGTCGCGTTCCAGCGCCGTGGCATCCATCACCATCAGCAGCACGTCGGGGGCGGCGAAAGCGCTCGCCGGCTGATGCGCCTCGTGCCCGGCGATGGCCGGCCAGTGGTCGCCCCACAACAGGTACTTCAGCGTCACGCAGGCGTCCGCGTCCAGATCGTGCAGACCGTCGACGGCGGGCAGCGCGACCAGGGAAATCTGGTCGATGCCCACCTCGACCAGGCATTCCTCGTACGCGGGGCCGATGCCGGCGAGGCGCTCGTGACGGGTGGAGGTGGCGGCGGCGGCGCGGAAGATGCTGTGCTTGCCGCTGCCGGCGCGGCCGACGATCGCCACACGAGGCCGTCTTGCGCCGCGCAGGCCGGGGCCGTGGAGAGGGAAGGTATGCGCGGTCGGGGTCATGTATTAGCGATATTCATATGAGAATATCTCTCATTTGTATTTGTTTTTGGCGGGGCTGTCAATGCTTGCGGCATCGGATGCCGACCGCGCGCGATCGGCCAACCGGACGATCAATAGGCGGGGGCCGCCCGCGCCTTCCGCCACGCCCAGGGCGGCGTCGGCGCGGCGTCCCGCCATAGCCCGATCCGTCCATCCTGCGCCTCGCGCTGCAGCGCCCGCATGCCATGGCGGTCCGCGCCGCGGGTCGATGCCCACGCCAGCCCGCGCCGCACCAACTCCGCGTTGACCGACCGGGCATCCACGGTAAGGCGCCCCAGTTTGCGGCCGTAGGCATCGGTGGCGACGATTTCCAGCTGCGCCCGCCGCTTCAGCACCCGCGCCTTCAGCGCTTCGGTGGCGGCCTCGCCAAATGGCTGGCCGGTTTCGGGAGCGTCGATATCGGCCAGGCGGACCTTCAGGAAGGCGCGCGATCCGGGGGAATAATGGTCGGGCCTGAACAGCACGGTGTCGCCGTCGATCACCACGATGACGACGCCGTGCAGCGTGTCTGCGCAAACCGTGCCGGACGCGGCGAACAGCAGCCACAGCGCCAGCAGGGTTCTCACCCGGCGAGCATCTCCGCGGCGTGCTGCCGCGTGGTGGCGGTGATTTTCAGCCCGCCGAGCATGCGCGCGACTTCCTCCACACGCTTGTCGGCGTCGAGCAATTCGATATTGGATGACACAAAGCCGCCGCTAGCCTGCTTCGCCACCCGCAGGTGCTGCGCGCCGCGCGCAGCCACCTGCGGCAGGTGGGTGATGACCAGCACCTGGCGGGTTTCGCCCAGCTTCGCCAGGCGCCGTCCGACCGCCTCGGCCGCGCTGCCGCCGATGCCGACATCGACCTCGTCGAAGATCAGCGTCGGCACCCCGGCCACGCCGGACAGCGCGGTCTGGATCGCCAGGCTGATGCGCGACAGCTCGCCGCCCGACGCCACCCTGGCGAGCGGCCCCGGCGCCAGGCCGGGATGGCTGGCGACGAGGAAGCCGACGTCTTCCAGGCCGTGCGCGCGCGGCTCGCCGACGGGCTGCAGCTGGATGTCGAGTTGGCCGCCGGCCAACGAGAGTTCGTGCATCGCCGCCGTCACCTGTTTCGACAGCGCTGCCGCCGCCTTGCGGCGCAACGCGCCGAGCTGCTTCGCCGGCGTCTGGTACTGCGTCCAGGCAGCGTCCTCGGCGGCCTGCAAGGCGTCGAGGTCGTCGCTGGCGGCCAGTTCGGCCTGCCGCGCCTCGAACTGCCGCAGCAGATCGGCCAGCGCTTCCGGCTGCACCCGGTGCTTGCGCGCCAGCCGGTGCATGTCGGCGAGCAGGCGATCGAGTTCGGCCAGCCGCTCGGGGTCGAGGCTGAGATGCCCAGCGTAGCGGCGCAGCGCATGCACCGCCTCGGCGAGATCGGCGCTGGCCGAACCCAGCAGCGCAGCGACCTCCTGCAGGCTGTCGTCCACCGCCTGCATGGCGTCGAGCCGCGCGCTCATTTCGCCAAGGCGGCCGGCCACCGCCGCCTCGCCCTCGTCCAGCCCGTGGATCAGCGCATGGCTGCCTTCGAGCAGCGTGGTGACGTGCGCCAGCCGCGCGTGCTCGGTCTGGATGTCGTCCCAGCGCGCAAGGTCGTCGCCCAGCGCGCGCAATTCCTCCACCGCCAGGTTCAGGCCTTCGCGTTCGATCTGCCTCGCCTGGCTGTGGGATTCTGCGTCCAGGCGCTGCGCCCGCGCCGCCTGCCAGGCGTGCCAGGCGGCGCTGACCGCGGCGGCCTGTTGCTGCGCGCCGGCATAGGCATCGAGCACCTCGCGCTGGGTCTGCGGGCGCAGCAAGGCGTGATGCGCGTGCTGGCCGTGGATGTCGAGCAGGAATTCGGCGGCCTCCTTCAGCTGCGCCAGCGGCGCGGCGCTGCCGTTGATGAAGGCGCGCGAGCGGCCGCCGGCGTCGATCACCCGGCGCAGGATCAGCACGCCGTCGTCCGCCGCGTAGCCCGCCTCGTCGAGCCAGGCCACCAGCCCTGGCAGGCGGTCGATCATGAACTCGACCGCGATTTCGGCGCGCGTCGCGCCGCTGCGCACCACGCCGCCCTCGGCGCGGTCGCCCAGCGCCAGCGCCAGCGCGTCGATCAGGATCGACTTGCCCGCACCGGTCTCGCCGGTGAGCACGGTGAGCCCCGGCGCGAAATCGAGTTCGACCGATTCGACCAGCAGGTAATTGCGGATGGACAGATGCGACAGCACAAACGCTTAAAGCTTCTTGCCCCAGTGCAGCTTCTGCCTCAGGGTGTCGTAGTAACTGTAGGAATGCGGATGCAGCAGGGTGACCGGGCGGCTGGTGCGGGTGATCCACACATGGTCGCCGCTGCGCAGGTCGTAATGATGCTGGCCGTCGAAGTGGGCGCGTGCGTCGTCGGCAAAGGTCAGGTGCAGTTCGATGCGCGAATGGCTGCCGACCACGATGGGGCGCGCCGACAGGGTGTGCGGGCAGATCGGCACCAGCGTCACCGCCTCCAGCGTGGGATGCACGATGGGCCCGCCCGCCGACAGCGCATACGCCGTGGTGCCGGTCGGCGTGGTGACCACCAGACCGTCGGCCCGCTGGCTGTAGACGAACTCGCTGTTGATGGCGATTTCCAGATCGATCAGGCGGCCCGAACCGCCCTTGCCCACCACCACGTCGTTGAACGCGGTGGCCTCGAACACGCACTCGCCGCCACGGCGGATCTGCCCGTTCAGCAGGATGCGTTCTTCCGCCACGTACTGACCGCTGAGGATTTCAGCGACGGCGCCGAACATGTCATCGACCATGATATCGGTGAGAAAGCCCAGCCGCCCCTGGTTGATGCCGATCAGCGGCACGCCGTGCGGCGCCACTTCACGCGCGATCGACAGCATGGTGCCGTCGCCGCCCATCACCACGACAGCATCGCTTTCAATCGCCAGATCGTGCAGGGTGCGAACTGGAAAATCCTTGATCCCAAGGTGTTCTGCCGTCTGGCTGGCAAGCAGCACCGCATGCCCGCGCCCCCGCAGAAACTCCCCCAGCACACGCACGGAGGTTTCCATGCCCTGGTTATCGTATTTGCCGACGAGGCCGACGGTGTGGAAGGGGGGGGGTTGCATGGGGCGATTATAAAGGGGTCGGGGGTCAGGATTCAGGGAATGCGCTACGCATTTTTTGATCGAACCAAAGTTGCCATGCCCCTGCCCCCTGCCCCCTGCCCCCTGCCCCCTGCCCCCTGCCCCCTGCCCCCTGCCCCCTGACCCCTGACCCCTGACCCCTGACCCCTGACCCCTGACCCCTGACCCCTGACCCCTGACCCCTGACCCCTGACCCCTGACCCCTGACCCCTGACCCCTGACCCCTGACCCCTG
>JAJPEP010000075.1 GCA_021166845.1 Thiobacillus sp. | reverse complement strand
CATGAACACCGCCTGGTTTGCCTGCGAGCCGGAATTGGGCTGCACGTTGGCCGCCTCGGCGCCGAACAGCGCCTTCACCCGGTCGATCGCCAACTGCTCGACGATGTCGACGTATTCGCAGCCGCCGTAGTAGCGCTTGCCCGGATAGCCCTCGGCGTACTTGTTGGTGAGCTGCGAGCCCTGCGCTTCCATCACCGCCGGGCTGGTGTAGTTCTCCGACGCGATCAGCTCGATGTGATCCTGTTGGCGCTGGTCTTCTTTCCGGATCGCAGCCCACAGGTCGGGATCGGTCTTGGCGAGGGTGTCTTGGCGGTTGAACATGGCAGTGGGGCAGGGCTGGAAAAGGCGGAATTTTAACACGCGGCGGCAATTGGCCATCAGCCTTCACAAGCCGCCGCCCAGGCGGGCGCCCTTCCTGTAGGAGGGTCGTCCTGGCCCGATGCTGTGGTGTATGCGAGGGTGCGAAAATCGCGGCGTGGACGCCGCTCCTGCGTGGGAGCGCCTTCCAAGGCGCGATTGCTCCGGCGCCGGTCGTGGCCCGGAGTGTTGATAAGGAGAGAAGGTTTCTACAAACGGCCCGGAAAATCATTCCGGACAGATGTGTTCCGGCTGCCCCCGGAACGACGAATGCGGGCGTGTTCCCGGGTTTCCATAAGCGGCCTCGTATAATCGTCCAAAACCCGAGGCCAACCATGCAAAGACGAGATTTCCTGACCGGCGCAGGCGTCGCCGCGATGCTGCCCATGGCCGCGCAGGCCGCCGACCTCCCCGCCATCCGCTGGCGGCTGGCGTCGAGCTTTCCCAAAAGCCTCGACACCATCTACGGCGCGGCGGAAACCCTGTCCATGCGAGTCGCCGCGCTCACCGGCGGAAAGTTCCAGATCCGCGTCTTCGCCGGCGGCGAACTGGTGCCCGGCCTGCAGGTGCTCGACGCGGTCGGCAACGGCACCGCTGAATGCGGCCACTCGGCCGGCTATTACTACGTTGGCAAGAACTTCGCGCTCGCCTTCGACACCGCCGTGCCCTTCGGCCTCACCGCGCGCCAGCAGAACGCCTGGATGTACGCCGGCGGCGGCATCGAGGCGCTGAGAAAGCTCTACGCGAAATACAACGTGGTGCAGTTTCCCGGCGGCAACACCGGCACCCAGATGGGCGGCTGGTTTCGCAAACCGCTCAAGTCGATGGCCGACCTCAAGGGCCTCAAAATGCGCATCCCCGGCATCGGCGGCCAGATCATGGCGAAGCTCGGCGCGGTGCCGCAAACCCTGCCCGGCGGCGACATCTACCCCGCGCTCGAACGCGGCGCGCTCGACGCCGCCGAATGGGTGGGCCCCTACGACGACGAAAAGCTCGGCTTCCACAAGATCGCCAGGCACTACTACTATCCAGGCTGGTGGGAGGGCGGGCCGCAGCTCTCTTTCTACGTCAACCAGGTCAGCTGGCGCGCGCTGCCCGAGGCGTACCGCCAGGCCTTCGAAGTCGCCACCGCCGAGGCCAACCAGCTGATGCTGGCGCAATACGACGCCAAGAATCCGCCCGCGCTGCTGCGCCTGGCCGGGCAGGGCGTGCAGCTGCATCCGTACCCGAAAGACATCATGCTTGCCGCGCGCCGCGCCACCTTCGAACTATACGAAAATGAAGCGAGGACCAACCCCGATTTCGCCGCCATCTACCGCCCGTGGAAGCTGTTCCGCGACACCCAGTTCCAGTGGTTCAAGGTCGCCGAAGCGGCGTATGCCAATTTCAACTACTACGTGAAATAACCATGAACCGACTCGACCAGCTCATCACCACCTTCGACCTCGGCCTGCGCACTGTCTTCGCCAGCCCGCACCCCGGACGCCCCTATCCCGGTAGCGGGCCGGAAGCCGACATGAGCGAGACCGAGCGCCAGCAGGCTGCCGCCCTCATGCGCGTCAACCACGTCGGCGAAGTCTGTGCGCAGGCGCTCTACGCCGGCCAGGCGCTCACCGCGAAAAACGCGTCCGTGCGCGCCGAACTCGAACAGGCCGCCAAAGAAGAAACCGACCACCTCGCCTGGTGCGAGCAGCGCATCAAGGAACTCGGCGGCCGCACGAGCCTGTTGAACCCGCTGTGGTTCGGCGGAGCGTTCGGCATGGGCGTCGCCGCCGGCCTCCTGGGCGACAAATGGAACCTCGGCTTCCTCGCCGAAACCGAACGCCAGGTCGAGGCCCACCTCGACGGCCACCTGCACAAGCTGCCGCAAGCCGACGCCAAGAGCCGTGCCGTCGTCGAGCAGATGAAAACCGACGAAGCCCGGCACGCGCAGACCGCCGTCGCCCACGGCGGCGCGGCGCTGCCGCTGCCGGTGAAGATGGCGATGCGCTTTGCGGCGGATGTGATGCGGCGGACGGCGAGCCGGGTTTAGCCCGAGCTTGCGATGGGGCCAATTGCTTGAAGATTTGGCGGTTCAGATGAGACATGACAGCTTAGTCGGTTTTGTTCGGCAGTCTCAAACTGACAGGCATACGAACCTCGGTCTGACCTACCGCCATTCAAACATTTTTCATTTTTCATGCTCCGCGCTCAGCGAGTCATCGAGCGGGTTGATCGGCACAGCCATGTCGGCCGGATACCTGCGCCCGTCTAGGGCGGTGAACACGCCGTCCTTGGTCAGCCAGCCATACACCAGCCAGAAGGCGCCATTTTTAAGCACCCGCCCCTCTGCGGGAGCGATGTAATGAGTGGGAAACTTCATGTGGATGGGCGCATCGCTTGTTATGCCGACGCTTCAGCGTACCGAGCGATAGCCACTTCCTCTTTCCGGCTTGCTCAGAACCAACTGCCAGAGTTGCCCCTGACGCGAGCGGAAGAAACCTGCGCAACTCAACAAATAGTATTTCCACATGCGGTAGAAGCGCGTGCCGTATTTGGCTTCCAGGAAGGGCCATGCGAGGACGAAGTTCTCCCACCAGGCCATCAGGGTGCGGTCATAGTCCAGGCCAAAGTTGTGCCAATCCTCGATCAGGAAACGGCGCTCAACGGCTGATGTTATTTCCCTGGCCGATGGCAGTTTGCCGTTCGGAAAGATGTATTTATCGATCCAGGCATCGGTCTTGGGTGAGGTGACGGCGTTGCCGATGGTATGCAGCAGGAAGAGGCCGTCATCCTTGAGCGTGCGATGGACCATGTCGAAATAGGCCGCATAGTTTTTCGGGCCGACATGTTCAAACATTCCGACCGAGACGACTTTATCGAACTTTATGCGGAGATCGCGATAGTCCATCATCTCGATTGACACCGGGAGGCCCGCACAACGCTCCTGGGCCAATTTCTGCTGTTCTTTGGAGATGGTGATGCCGACCACTTCAACCCCGTAGTGCTCCGCAGCAAAACGCGCCAGCCCGCCCCATCCGCAGCCAATTTCGAGCAGGCGTTCGCCGGGCTGCAGTTCTAGTTTGCGGCAGATCATGTGCAGTTTTTTCTGTTGCGCATCCCTGAGCCCGACCGCGTTGTGCCAGTAGGCGCAGGAGTAACTCATGGTGGGATCGAGCATGGCTTCAAACACGTCGTTGCCGATGTCGTAATGTTGCTCGCCCACCTGGAAGGCGCGTTGGCTGGACTGGAGATTGAACAGACTGTGGCGCAGCGTCTCGCCTAGCAAACGGATACGCGACCAATTGTCGATTTTTTCGTCGGCTTTACTGCTCAACAGGCGATGGAAGAACTGATCCAGATGCTCGCACTCCCACATGCCGTCCATGTAGGCCTCACCGAATCCGAGCGAACCTTTCGAGAGCACGCGCTGGTAAGTACGTTCGTCGAGTACCTGGATATCCCATGGCGCGTCGCCATTGATCGAAATCCCTCCTTCGGCCGCCAGGTCGATGAATGCTGCGGGTGGCTTCCGCATTATCGGGGCGCCCCCGGCTGACTCTAGAACCCAGGTGTCGTCCCTTTGCATCGCAAGCTCCCACGCATTTCTTATAAACATGCATGTAAGAGTAAATTTTTTAGTTCCATCTAACAAACGATAATTTTTAACACTACATATCGTATATATCGATACAATACTTGACCAGAACGATGGCTGAAAGGGTCGGGACGAGCTTTAACAAGCTGCTGAAATGCTCCTCACTCAGTGACCGCAGTTGGCCGATTTCTGCCTATGCAGGCACGTCCGCCAAGTCTCTTCGATCTCTTGTTGAAGATGCGGAAGCGCGGCACCTACTGCGCATCGATCTCTTTGAGAATTTCTTTGGTGAGGGGGAGGGCGGATAGTACCCGCCTAATCCAGGCGACGCTGATTCCTGCGTGTTAGCATGACCCGACATCAGGACGACTGTTACCACGCAGCGGCATACCACGGGCGGCGGCGCGCAATCGGGATGAACTGAGCCGCGGTACGCAGACCGCATTGCTTGATTGAAACCAGGGTCGCTCACGGCTCACAACCGGAGATGAAGATGAAATACGTGCTCGCTCTCGACCAGGGCACCACCAGTTCGCGTGCGATCGTGTTCGATCACGCGGGGCAGATCCAATCCATCGCGCAAAAGGAATTCCGGCAGATCTACCCGCAGCCGGGCTGGGTCGAGCACGACCCCAACGAGATCTGGTCGTCGCAGATCGGCGTCGCCGCCGAGGCGATCACGAGCGCCGGGCTGAGCGGGCGCGACATCGCCGCGATCGGCATCACCAACCAGCGCGAGACCTCGGTGGTGTGGGACCGCCGCACCGGACAGCCGGTCTACAACGCCATCGTGTGGCAGGACCGGCGCACCGCCGGCCTGTGCGACGAGCTGCGCGCGGCGGGGCGCGAGGCGCTGTTCCAGCGCAAGACGGGCCTGGTGCTCGACGCGTATCTCGCGGGCACCAAGCTGCGCTGGATCCTCGACAACGTGCCCGATGCGCGGCGGCGGGCCGAGGCGGGCGAGCTGGCGTTCGGCACCGTCGACAGCTGGCTGCTGTGGAAGCTGAGCGGCGGCGCGCTGCACGTCACCGACGCGACCAACGCATCGCGCACGCTGCTGTTCGACATCACGCGGCAGACGTGGGACGACGAGCTGCTGGAACGTATGCGGGTGCCGCGCGCGATGCTGCCCGAGGTGCGCGATTCCAGCGCCGTGTATGGCGACACCGACCTGCTGGGCGGCGGGCGCATTCCCCTCGCCGGGGTGGCGGGCGACCAGCACGCCGCCCTGCTCGGGCAGGCCTGCACCCGGCGCGGCATGGTGAAGAACACCTACGGCACCGGCTGCTTCATGCTGATGAACACCGGCGATACGCCGATCCCGTCGCAGAACCGCCTGATCACCACCACGGCTTGGCGCATCGCGGGGCGCCCGATCTATGCGCTGGAGGGCAGCATCTTCATCGCCGGCGCTGTGGTGCAATGGCTGCGCGACGGGCTGGGCATCATCCGCAGCGCGTCCGAAGTGGAAAGTCTGGCGGCGAGCGTGCCCGACAACGGCGGCGTCTATCTGGTGCCGGCGTTCGTGGGCCTCGGCGCGCCGCACTGGGACCCGTATGCGCGCGGCGCGATCCACGGCATCACGCGCGGCACCACCGCGGGCCATCTGGCGCGCGCCGCGCTGGAATCCATCGCCTACCAGGTGACCGACCTCATCACCGCGATGCAGGGCGACGCCGGCCTCACGCTCACCGAACTTCGTGTCGACGGCGGCGCCACCGCCAACGACACCCTGATGCAGTTCCAGGCCGATCTGCTGGGGGTGCCGGTGCTGCGCCCCAAGGTTACCGAAACCACCGCGCTGGGGGCCGCCTATCTGGCCGGTCTGGCGGTGGGGCACTGGAGCGGGCTCGACGAGATCGCCGCGCAATGGCAGGTCGAGCGCGTGTTCGAGCCCGCCATGGGGCGCGACCGGGTCGACGCCCTGCGCGGCGGCTGGGAGCGCGCGGTGGGGCGCTCCAAGGGCTGGGCAAAGCCGGAAGCGGGCTCCGCATGAATCGGGACGAAGCCATCGAGCGCCTCGCCGCCCGCCGCACGCCCTGGGACATGGTCGTGATCGGCGGCGGCGCCACCGGGCTGGGCATCGCGCTCGACGCCGCCACGCGCGGCTACGAAACCCTGCTGCTCGAACGCGACGACTTCGCCCAGGCCACCTCCAGCCGCAGCACCAAGCTGCTGCACGGCGGCGTGCGCTACCTGCGCCAGGGCAACCTGAAACTGGTGATGGGCGCGCTGCGCGAGCGCGGGCGCGTGCTGGCCAACGCGCCGCACCTGTCCTGCGAACAGCCTTTCGTCATCCCGACCTACCGGCGCGGCGAAAGCCTCTACTACGGCTTCGGCCTCGGGATCTACGAACGCCTCGCCGGGCGCGCCAGCCTGGGGCGCTCGCGGCGGCTCGACGCGGCCGAAACCCGCCGCGAGCTGCCGGGGCTGCGCGCCGATGGTTTGCGCGGCGGCGTGCTGTATCACGACGGCCAGTTCGACGACGCCCGCCTCGCGGTCTGCCTGGCGGCCAGCGCCTGGGACCACGGCGCGACGCCGGTCAACTACTGCCAGGTGTCGGGATTGCTGCGCGCCGGCGGCGCCGGCACGCCGGTAGCCGGGGTGGCGGCGCGCGACCGCGAAACCGGCGCCGAGTACGAGATCCCCGCGCGCGTGGTGGTCAACGCCACCGGGGTGTTCTGCGATTCGATCCGTCGCATGGCCGAACCCGGCGCCGCCGCGCTGGTGGCGCCCAGCCAGGGCGCGCACATCGTGCTGGAGCGGCGCTTTCTGCCCGGCCGCAATGCGATCATGGCGCCGAAGACCGACGACGGTCGGGTGTTGTTCATCATCCCCTGGCAGGACCGGCTGCTGGTCGGCACCACCGACACGCCGGTCGAGGACGCCGAGGCCGAACCGCGCGCGCGGCCGGCGGAGATCGATTTCCTGCTCGAACACGCCGGGCGCTACCTGCAGGAAGCGCCGCGCCGGCAGGATGTGCTGAGCGTATTCGCCGGGCTGCGCCCGCTGGTGCGCGCCGGCAGCGGGCGCGCCACCTCGGCGCTGGCGCGCGACCACCTGCTGCGCGAGGAATCCGGCCTCGTCAGCATCACCGGCGGCAAATGGACGACCTATCGCGAAATGGCCGAGCAGACCGTCGACGCCGCCGCCCGCGTCGCGCAACTGCCCGGCCGCCCCTGCCGCACCGCGAACCTGCCGCTGCATGGCGCCACGACCGACGCCGCGCCGACGCCGCTACGGGTCTACGGCGCGGACGCCGGCGCGGTGCAGGCGCTGGCGTCCGGGCAGGCGCGGCCGGACTGGGCCGTGCGCCTGCATCCGCGGCTGCCCTACATCGGCGCCGAAGTGGTGTGGGCGGCGCGGCACGAAATGGCGCGCAGCGTGCAGGACGTGCTCGCGCGGCGCACCCGTGCGCTGCTGCTGGACGCGCGCGCCAGCATCGAGGCCGCGCCCCGGGTAGCGTCCTTGCTGGCCGGCGCACTGGGTCGCGATGCCGCCTGGCAGACGCACGAGGTGGCAGCGTTTACCGAGTTCGCCCTCGACTATCTGACGCCCGAGAGCCTGGCGGCGGATTTTCCGTCGACACCGGCGGCGCGCGCACAGCGCAGGCGCCACACGAAGTAGGGGGCGACGTGACGGCTGACCGTACAGGGCCGGCGCCGCTTCCCCGTCGGGAGAAAGACCGGCGACCATCGGACGGCCTGTCGGTTCACGAACGGAGCCGAATATAAAGCCACGCATTCCCGCGTAAGGGGCTATGATCATTGTGTGCCGTGTCTGCTTCTGCAAACCCGGCCGTATTTCCGGAGTCATTGCAAGGAGACCCCCATGGCAAAAGGCCAGTTACGTAAAAGCAAGGAAGCAAAGAAACCCAAGAAACCGAAGCAGGTTGTTGTTCCGGTCGGATCGTTCATCACCCCGCCCAAAGCAGACAAGCCGACAAAAGGCCAACGCTGATCTTTGCTGGAGCCCCAAACAAACGCCACCGTCGAGGTGGCGTTTGTACGTCCGGGGATTCCGGTCGGGGCATGATTTTCCATGCCGCTTCAAAAATCGCGACAATAGCCGGCGAAAGTAAGCCGCCGCCCGACGAAAGGGACTGAAACGAGGCCCGTCGTTTGGGCATGCCTGATGGGGAATGGCTTTTTGATGCTGGATCGCTTGATCGGAATGTTGAGGGGGAAAAAGGCCCGGCGGCGCAAAGACGCCGAGCGTGACCGCCTGTTCGGGCCGCAGCGCGAACAGGCGGCCTTTCGCAAGCTGAATCTCGTTGCGCCCTTGGCGGGCGAATTGGATAAAACTCCCGCCCAGGTGGTGACGCATTCGACCGCTCCGCTGGCATCCCCGCCCGCCAGGGCGATCGTGTGTCGCGAGGCCGTGCTGGGGAAGAACACGCGCGTGGCGGGGTATACCCTGAGCTTGGGATACAAGATCAACCCGCGGGTGCGGGCCTCCAGCACCAGCATCCAGCGCCTGTACGACAAGGTGCTGGTACGCAATCTGCAGGAGATGGGGATTCAGCGCCTGCTGGCCTACCGGCTGGCCTTTGTCGATGTGTCGGCCAGCTCCCTGGAAATGTCTTTTCTCGAAGAGCCGCAGCCGCAGGGCATCGTGTATGTGGCGGGCACCAACACGCAGCTCGTCGCCAATCACGCCACCGGCCTGGCCGGACTGGGGCGCCTGCGGGCGCTGGGATATCGCACCGGCTTGCGCGCGGACGTCGTGGAAACTCCGGGCATGGCGCCATTCCTGGCGCTGGCGGATTTCCTGTTCATCGATATCGGCAACAGCGATATCCCGGTCATCGGCGACCGGATGGATGCCGCGCTCAGGCTGGCCCCGGCAATCAGGTTCGTGGCGACCAACATTCAAACCCTGGAGGAATACAACGTCTGCGCCAGCCTGCCGTTCGCGTACTACCAGGGGCCTTTCATCACCAGCCGGGAAAAGCTGGACGCGCCGAAGGTGGATGCCGGCCGCCTCAAGATTCTGGAGCTGCTGAACAAGCTGCGAAGCGATGCGGGGACGTCCGAGATGACGGCCCTGGTCAAGCAGAACCTGGCGCTGTCCTACAAGCTGCTGCGCTACATCAATTCCCCGGGAACGGGGCTGATGCACAAAGTCGCCACCCTGGAGCAGGCGCTGATGGTGCTGGGCGGGCAGAAGTTTTATCGCTGGCTGACGCTCTTGCTGTTTACCAGCGGCGAGTCAACGGGGCTGGACTGGGCGGTGATGGAAAACGCCCTCATCCGTGCGCGGCTGGCCGAGCTTTGCGCCCGGGACGCCCTGTCCGCGGAGGAGCGGGATGAACTGTTCGTGGCGGGTATGTTTTCCTTGCTGGATGTCGTGCTGTCCATGCCCATGGAGGACGTGCTGAAGCAGGTCAGCCTGCCGCCTTGGGTTGACGAGGCGCTGCTTCGACAAGCCGGGAAATATGCGCCCTACCTCGAACTGGCCATCGCCTGCGAGCAGTCCGATAACGACAATGTGGCCGCGCTCGCGCAAGCCATCGGGCTGGATCTCTGGCGGGTCAGCAGCTTCCATGTCGACGCCATGCTCTGGGCCCAGGAAATCGGGGAATAAGCGATCCAATTCGAGCATCAATACGTATATGCCGCTGAATCATTTTCAGGTCGCCGGCTCCCGGATGGCCATAGGTCGGCAACACCTTGCCGACGATTCCAATTGATGTCACACGTCGCCGCACATGGTTACCGCGACCTTTCGCTTTTATGAAGAACTGAACGACTTCCTGGCGCCGGACCGGCGCAAGCAGGAATTCACCGTGCCGTGCGCGCGGGCGGCGACCACCAAGCACATGATCGAGGCGCTCGGCGTGCCGCACACCGAGGTCGAACTGATCCTGGTCAACGGCGAGTCGGTGGACTTCAACCGGCAGCTTGAGGATGGCGACCGGGTGGCGGTGTATCCCCGCTTCGAGGCGATGGATGTTACGCCCTTGCTGCGGCTGCGCGAGCAGCCCTTGCGCGAATTACGCTTTGTGGCGGACGCGCACCTCGGCGGACTCGCCCGCATGCTGCGCATGCTGGGGTTCGATACGCTGTACGATAATCACTTTCACGACGACGCCATCGTGGCGATTGCCGAGCGCGACGGCCGCATCGTGCTGACGCGCGATCGCGAACTGCTGAAAAGGAGTGCGGTGACGCATGGCTGCTATGTGCACGCGCTGAAATCCGGGCAGCAGCTGCGCGAGATCGTCGAACGGCTGGACCTGGCGCGCAGCGCGCGGCCGTTTACCCTGTGCCTGCACTGCAACGCGCCGCTGCGTGCCGTCGACAAGGCGAGCGTGCTGGATCGCCTGCCGCCGAAGGTGCGCGAACACTATGAGCGTTTCAGCACCTGCGATGGATGCGGGCGCGTGTACTGGGAGGGCTCGCACTGGCGCAACATGCGGCGCCTGCTGGATGGGGTGCTGCCCGAAGAACGGGCGGGCGGAGGCGGATGAGCCGCGCCACGATGTGTTTTTCGAGGAGGAATGCCATGAAAGGAACCGGGACGAACCTGCCTGCGCTGTTGTTTCTCGGGCTGACACTGTCCGCCTGCGAGCAGCCCGTCCCCGCTGCATCCGGCGCCGATTCCGCCCCGCCTGACCGCTACCGGGACGCGCAGCGGATCGCGCGCGGGCAGGCCGTGTATACGCGGCACTGCCTGGAGTGTCACGGCGCGGCGGGCAAGGGATTGCCCGGCGACTGGCGCATCCGCGACGCGGACGGCCGCTTTCCGCCGCCGCCGCTGGACGACAGCGCCCACGCCTGGCACCACCCCACCGCGGTGCTGCTGCAAATGATCCGCGAAGGCAGCCCCGGCGGGCAGGGCAACATGCCTGCCTGGCAGGGCAAGCTCTCCGAGCAGGCCATGCAGGATGTGGTGGCCTACATCAAGTCGTTGTGGTCCGACGAGGCATACCGGCTGTGGTGGAAGATGGAGCGGCAATCGCTGGAACCCTGACCGCATTGCGGTCTCTGTCACGGCGAAGCAGGTAAAATGCCGCCATTGACCCTAATCAGGAGCAACACCATGAGCGAATACGGATTCGACACCCGGATCAGCGGCCCCTTCGACGCAGCAGTGGACAAGGTCGTCGCCGCACTGAAAGCCGAAGGCTTCGGCGTGCTGACCGACATCGACGTCAAGGCCACCCTGAAGGCCAAGCTCGATGTCGACCTCCGCCCCTATCGCATCCTCGGCGCCTGCAACCCGCCGCTTGCGCACCAGGCCATCAGCGCCGAGCCCGACGTCGGCATGCTGCTGCCGTGCAACGTCGTCGTGCGCGAGGAAGCCGACGGCAAGGTGACCGTGTCCTTCCTCGACCCCGGCATCATGCAAAAGCTGGTGAGCAATCCGGCCGTGCACGGCGTCGCGACCGAGGCGCGCGCGCGTTTGGTGCGGGTGAAGGACAGCCTCGCCGCCTGAACGGCGTGCGCCCACAAAAAATCCCGCAGCTGCGGGATTTTTTGTGGGCGCCATTCAGGCGGATTACGACGCCAGTTGCTTCGGCGCTTCCTGCACCAGCACCCACGGCGCCACCACCACCGCCCAGAACATCGGCTGGCGCACGTGCCAGTCCTCGGCGTCGGCCAGTTCGGCGCGCGCGATGCGGCCGCCGGCCAGCCATTCCTGCACGGTCGCCGCATCGTTCTCGGCCATGTGCAGGGCGGCGTCGATCAGGTCGACGCCAGCTGCGACCTTGATGACGTCGCCGCGCGCGAAATGGCGTTCGAGTTCGGGCCAGCCGAGTTGGGCGGTTTCGAGGTTGAGCTTGGCGCGGAGGAGGTCGCTCGGGTTCATTTCGAGATGCAAGTTACAAGATGCAAGTTGCGAGGAGGGAGGACGAGAGTCAGCGGGACTTGCCGCCGCCGCGGCGCTGGCTCAAGGGATGCTTGGGCACCTGCGGCGGGCGGCCGCGGCTGGCGGGGGCGGGCTTGCCCGACGTCGGTTTGTCCGTGCCGGATTTGGTTGGCGCGCCCTTGCCCGCACCGGGTTTGCCTGCGCCGGGCTTGGCGCGGACGCTTTCGGCGCGCGGCGTGCGCGTGCCCCCAGGCTGCCTGCCGGTGCCGGCGGGCTGGAACAGCGGGATGAGGTGCTTCTTGCTGTTGCCGATGAGGTCGACGCGCCCCATTTCCTTCAGCGCCTCGCGCAAGAGCGGCCAGTTGTCCGCGTCGTGGTAGCGCAGGAAGGCCTTGTGCAGGCGCCGCGTGCGGCCCTGCCTGACGACGGATACCGCCTCGCCTTTGCCGCCCAGCACCTTCTTCAGCGGGTTCTTTTCGGTGTGATACATGGTCGTCGCCAGCGCCATCGGCGTGGGCAGGAAGGTCTGCACCTGGTCGAGGCGGAAGTCGTGCTTTTTCAGCCACAGGGCGAGATTGAGCATGTCCTCGTCGGTGGTGCCGGGATGGGCGGCAATGAAGTAGGGAATCAGGTACTGCTTCTTGCCGACCGCCCTGGAAGCGGCCTCGAACATATCCTTGAAGCGGTCGTAGGCGCCGATGCCGGGCTTCATCATTTTCGACAACGGCCCGGCCTCGGTGTGTTCCGGCGCAATCTTGAGATAGCCGCCGACGTGGTGTTGCACCAGTTCCTTGATGTATTCGGGCGAGCGCACCGCGAGGTCGTACCGCAGCCCCGAGCTGATGAGGATCTTCTTGACGCCGGGCAGCGCGCGCGCGCGGCGGTACATGTGGATCAGCGGCGTGTGGTCGGTCAGCATGTTTTCGCAGACGTCGGGGAACACGCAACTCAAGCGGCGGCAGGCGCTCTCGATGGCTTTCGACTTGCACGCCATGCGGTACATGTTGGCGGTCGGCCCGCCGAGGTCGGAGATGACACCGGTGAAGCCGGGCGTCTTGTCGCGGATGGCCTCGATCTCACGGATCACCGAATCTTCGCTGCGGCTCTGGATGATGCGGCCCTCGTGCTCGGTGATCGAGCAGAAGGTGCAGCCGCCGAAGCAGCCGCGCATGATGTTGATCGAGAAACGGATCATCTCCCACGCCGGGATCTTGGCGTCGCCGTAGCTCGGGTGCGGCGCGCGCGCATAGGGCAGGTCGTACACCGCGTCCATCTCCGGCGTGGAAAGCGGAATCGGCGGCGGGTTCAGCCAGACGTCGCGCTCGCCGTGCGCCTGGCGCAGCGCCCGCGCATTGCCGGGGTTGGATTCGAGGTGGAGCACGCGCGAGGCGTGGGCGTACAGCGACGGGTTGTTTTTCACCTGGTCGTAATCGGGCAGCCGGATCACGGTGCGCGCGCGCATGTCCTGGCGCGCGGCGAGGCGCTCGGCCTTGGACATGATCCGGATCGGCGCCGTCTTGATCGTGTCGGCCTTGATCGTGTCGGCGCCCCCGGGCGTCTGCGCGGCAGGGCCGTCCGGCGCCATCGCGTAGGGGTCGACGTGGGCGTCGATGACGCCGGGGGTGTCGAGCTCGGTCGAGGCGACTTCAAGCCAGTTTTCTTCAGGCTTCCAGTCGCGCGCCGCCATGAAGGCGGTGCCGCGCAGGTCGTGGATGTCGCCGATTCTTTCGCCGCGGGCCAAACGGTGGGAGACCTCCAGCAGCGCGCGCTCGGCGTTGCCGAAGATCAGCAGGTCGGCCTTGGAATCCGGCAGAACCGAGCGGCGCACCGTGTCCGACCAGTAGTCGTAATGCGCGATGCGGCGAAGACTCGCCTCGATCGAGCCGATGATCACCGGGGTTCCGGGGAAGGCCTCGCGGCAGCGCTGCGCGTAGACGGTGACTGCGCGGTCGGGGCGCTTGTCGGGTTCGGCGTTGGGCGTGTAGGCGTCGTCGGAGCGGGTCTTGCGCTCGGAGGTGTAGCGGTTGACCATCGAGTCCATGTTGCCCGCGGTGACGCCGAAATACAGCGTCGGCTGGCCCAGCGCGCGAAAAGGCTCGGCCGAATGCCAGTCGGGCTGGCTGATGATGCCGACGCGGTAGCCCTGCGCTTCCAGCAGCCGCCCGACCAGCGCCATGCCGAAGCTGGGGTGGTCGATGTAGGCGTCGCCCGTCACCAGAATGACGTCGCACGCATCCCACCCGAGCGCGGTCATTTCGGCGCGCGTCATCGGCAGGAAGGGCGCGGTGCCGAGGCGTGCCGCCCAGTGCTTGCGGTGGGAAAACAGGGCTTGTGTCATGAAGATTTATCCGCGAAGTACGCGAAGGGAAACCCTTAAGGAATCGCTGATTAATTTGTCATTGCGAGGAGCGCAGCGACGCGGCAATCCAGAAATGCCTGCTTGATCGATACGCTGGATTGCTTCGCTGCGCTCGCAATGACGGCCATATCGAATTAATCGCTTCCTTAAAACGCCTCGCGCCACTTCGCGTCCTTTATGCCCTTCAGGGTATTCGCGGATAAATAAGGTTTACCTGACCGCCAGCAACTCGACTTCGAACACCAGCGTCGCGTTGGGCGGGATCACGCCGCCGGCGCCACGGGAGCCGTACCCCAGTTCCGGCGGGATGGTGAGCTTGCGCTTGCCGCCGACCTGCATGCCGGCCACGCCCTGGTCCCAGCCGGGAATGACCTGGCCCGCGCCGAGGCGGAATTCGAACGGGTCGTTGCGGTCGAGGCTGGAATCGAACTTCTGGCCGTCGGTGAGCCAGCCGGTGTAATGCACGGAAACGGATTGTCCGGCGGTGGCGGTGTCGCCGCTGCCGGCGACGAGGTCTTCGATGATGAGTTCGCTCATGGATTCAGTTCCTGGAGTGTGGATGACGATGGACGCGCATGAGACAGGCGATGCGCGAGGTCGTTCATTTTCTCACGTTTCCCGCCTTGGGCGAACCCGACTCAGCGCCACTCGGCTGGCAGGTAGTAGGCGTCGGGATCGACGTCGATGGGGATTTCGGTGACGCTGCTGGCGTCGGCCGGGGCGTCGCGCAGCACCACCTGCGGGAAGGCCAGCACCACCGCGACCATCAAGAGCTGGATGGCGAGGAAGGGGATCGCGCCGCGGTAGATGTCGGCGGTGCGGATGGATTTCGGCGCGACGCTCTTCAGGTAGAACAGCGCGAAGCCGAACGGCGGATGCATGAAGGCGGTCTGCATGTTGACCGCGAGCATGACGCCGAACCAGATCGGGTCGATGCCGAGCTTGTAGGCGATCGGGCCTACCAGCGGCACCACGATGAAGGCGATCTCGAAAAAGTCGAGGAAGAACGCCAGCGTGAATACCAGCAGGTTCACCACGATGAGAAAGCCGAGCACCCCGCCGGGCAGCTGGTCGAACAGATGCTCGACCCACACGTCGCCGTCGAGCCCGCGGAACACCAGGGTGAAAATGGTCGAGCCGATGAGGATGAAAATGACGAAGGTGGTGAGGCGGGTGGTGCTGTCCATCGCCTGCGTCAATTGCAGGCGGGAAAGGCGCCCGCGCGCCAGCGCCAGCAGCAGCGCACCGGCCGCGCCCATCGCGCCGCCTTCGGTCGGGGTGGCGACGCCGAGGAAGATGGTGCCGAGCACCAGGAAGATCAGCACCAGCGGCGGCACCAGCGTGGTCAGCACCCGCAGCAGCAGGGCGGTGCCGTGCAGGGTGCGCGCCGAGGCCGGCATCGCGGGGGCGGCGTGGGGCCTGAACAGCGTCACGCCGAATACATAAAGCAGATACAGCCCCACCAGCGCCAGGCCCGGGACGAGCGCGCCCTTGTACATGTCGCCGACCGAGGCGCCGAGCTGGTCGGCCAGCACGATCAAGACCAGGGAGGGCGGCACGATCTGCGCCAGCGTGCCGGAGGCGGCGATGACGCCGGACGCCAGCCGCTTGTCGTAGCCGTAGCGCAGCATCACCGGCAGCGAGATCAGGCCCATGGCGATGACGGTGGCGGCGACCACGCCGGTGGTGGCGGCCAAGAGGCCGCCGACCAGGATCACCGCGTAGGCGAGACCGCCGCGCAAGGAGCCGAACAGCTGGCCGATGGTGTCGAGCAGGTCTTCGGCCATGCCGGAGCGTTCGAGGATCAGCCCCATGAAGGCGAAGAAGGGGATCGCCAGCAGCGTGGGGTTGGCGACGATGCCGTAGACGCGTTCGGGCAGTGCGGAGAGCAGCGAGACGTCGAACAGCCCGGAGGCAATACCGATGCCGGCGAACAGGAGGCCGTTGGCGGCGAGCGCGAACGCCACCGGATAGCCCAGCAGCAGGAAGGCCACCAGGCCGAGGAACATCGCCGGCGCCAGGATTCCGGCGTCCATCAGACTTCCTCTTCCGGCGTTTCGCGCGGCAGCACCAGGTGCCCCGACAGCACGCCGACCCGCTTGATGACCTCGGCCACCCCCTGCAGGGCGAGCAGGGAAAATCCTGCCGGCAGCAGCAGTTTCACCGGCCAGCGCAGCAGACCGCCGGCGTCGGGCGACATTTCGTTCGTCACCCAGGCCTCATGGAACATCGGCCATGCCAGCCAGGCCAGCAGCAGCGCCATCGGCAGCAGGAACAGCAGGCCGCCGATGAGATCGACCCACGCCTGCCCGCGCGGGCCGAGGCGGTTGTAGAAAATGTCGATGCGCACATGGCCGTTGTGCTTCAGCGTATAGCCCGCCGCCAGCAGGAACATCGCCCCGAACAGGTACCACTGGATTTCCAGCCAGGCATTCGAGCTCGCGCCGAACAGGTAGCGACTGAGCGCGTTGCCCGCCGAAATCAGCGTGGCGACGAGCACCAGCCAGATGACGACGCGGCCGACGCGCTCGGTCAGCGCATCGATCAGGCGGGCGAGGGCGAGCAGGCGCCTCACAGCGCGCCGGCCTCGCGCAGAAATTCGGCCAGCCGCTCGGCGACGATGCGATAGCCGGCGGCGTTGGCGTGGATGGGGTCGGACTTGAGGCGGTTGTCCTTCAGCACATCGTTGAAGACGTCGGCCTCCAGCGGCAGCCGCATGTCCTCGGCGATTCGGGCGTAGAAATCGGGCGCGCCGCCGAACAGTTTCGGTGCGGGCACGCCGATCAGCACGACGTTGGCGCCGCTGGCGTGGATGGTCTGCACCAGCAGGCGCAGGTTGCTTTCGGTGGAGGCTGCGGGGTGCTTTCTCAGCATGTCGTTGCCGCCCAGGCACAGCAGCACCAGGCGCGGCCGGTGTTCGGCCAGCACCTCGGGCAGTCGTGCGAGGCCGGTGGTCGTGGTGTCGCCGGGCAGGCCGGCGTTGACGACCGCGCGGCCGGTCAGCCCCGCCAGCACCGCCGGGTAGGCGGCATCGGCGTTGGCGCCGGTGCCGTGGGTGAGGCTGTCGCCGAAGGCGACGATGACGTCGTTCGCATTGAGCTTCGGCAGCGTCGGCGGACGCTCGCAGGCGACGATCAGGAGCAGGGCACACAGCGCTACAACGAAGCGCCTGGGGTCGAGGAGGCGGCCAACTTGCATGTAAAAGCGCACGATGGGCGTGGGGTTTACTGGTTCAGGCAGCAACTTCGAGGTATTCGACGATGCAGAGGGGCTGGGGGATAGCCGGGCCATCTTCCCGAAGCCCTTCGATATGAAACTGGATGGCCGCGCGAATTTCGTTTTCGACTTCTTCCGCTGTCTGTCCAGTCGCTACGCAGCCAGGCAGGTCTGGTACGCAGGCGGAATAGTTGCGCTCGGTTTTTTCGACGACGATGGCGTAGCGCATGGATAAGTTTCTAGTGGTCGCGATGCTTCGTGCTGTCGGGCGCGCCCGGCTGGGCAATCAAGGGAAAGGCGGCAGGGTTGCGGATGGATTCAACAGTCAGGTCAATGTCGAGAGCGGGCCAATAGAGGTGGTTTTCTGATGCTTGCTCGACATGGCATAACTGCTCGATGCTTGCGCTGCGGAACCACGGGAAATCTGAAAATGGCAAAAACAATTCTTCGTCGGCAAGCAGCAGCCAGAAGCCATGCTTTGAAACATGTGTAATTTCAACCAGGGAAATGGGTGTGCCAGGCATGGACGATTTCCTCCAGGTGAACGGTGACGAGTCGCTGCGCTTCCTTGATTTGTCGGACCGATAGCCCTGTGCTTGTCGCGAGCGCCAACTCCGGGAGCAACCAAAACTTGGCTTCACCATCGGGATGGCTGACATGCACGTGAATTCTAGGCTCTTCCCGCGAGAAGAAAAAGAAGCGGAAACCGCCCTCGCGAAAAATCGTAGGTGCCATGGTGGATAAGGGCTTCCCTAGTTCCCCGCCACCGTCATCCTGTCGATCAGGATGGAGCCGACCTGCTTGGAGCCGCGCCGCTCGATGTCGCGGCCGATGCCGGCGATGCCCTTGAACATGTCGGCGAGGTTGCCGGCGATGGTGACTTCCTCGACCGGGTACAGGATCTCGCCGTTTTCCACCCAGAAGCCGGCGGCGCCGCGCGAGTAGTCGCCGGTGACCATGTTGGCGCCGTGGCCGAGCAGTTCGGTGACCAAGAGGCC
>JAJPEP010000042.1 GCA_021166845.1 Thiobacillus sp. | reverse complement strand
CCCCCCCCCCCCCACCCCACCCACCGACCCCCCCCCCCCCCCCCCCCACCCCCCCCCCCCACCCCCCGCCCTCCCCCCCCCCCCCCCGCCCCCCCCCCCCCCCCGGGGGGGGGGGCTGCAGCCCCCCGTTTTCGTTTGGCGATTCCAGATGGCCGAACCGGCCCGCGTCCCCTGCAAGAAAACATGGCGGGTTCGAGATTAAGGTTTTCGGATTGTGGTCGATACACCCTATAAGGATCGCCCCTCTCTCGCCCGCAGGTAATGCCATGGAAATCGCCGGCTCGGACATCCTGTTAAGCAGCCAGCATGCCAGCGTGGTCCAGCACACCATGCGCGAATCCCTGCGTGCCTGGACCGGACCGGAGCGCCCCGACTTCGAGGGGCACGGCCAGGTGGCCGGGCGGGCCGAAATGGATCGCGTATCAATCTCCGGGGAAGGCAAGGCGGCGCAGGAATCCGACGCCGGTTCCGCGCCCGCGAAGCCGTGGATACCGACCCGCGCATGCAGATCCTCATCAGCATGGTGGAAGCGCTGACCGGCGAAAAAATCCGCGTCCTGTCGATGCAGGATCTGCGACCCACGCCGGCGCCATCGCTGGAGCCCTTGCCGCCCCCCCGGCGCCGCCGGCAAACCGGCGGCACCCCGGCCCGCGGGATTCGGGATCGAGTACGAACGCAACGAAACCCGCCACGAGGCCGAGCACACCCGCTTCCAGGCTGCGGGGGCACGATCAGAACAGCGGATGGCCGGGAAATCGTCTTCAAGCTGGCGCTATCGATGAGCCGCGAGTACGTCGAGCGGCGCGAGCTCAGTGTGCGCCTGGGCGATGCGGCGCGGCAGACCAAGGACCCGCTGGTGATCAACTTCAATGGCAGCGCGGCGCAACTCGGCGCCACCAAATTCAGCTTTGATCTCGACAACGACGGCCGCAGCGAGCGGATTTCATTTGTTGCCCCCGGCAGCGGCTTTCTCGCCCTCGACAAGAATCAGGACGGCAACAACTGGATCGACGAAAATGACGCCGTGTTTACCCAGCTCAGGGTGTGGAGCAAGGATGCCCAGAGCAACGACCGACTCGCCACCCTGAGGGCCGCCGGCGTGGGCGCACTGTATCTGGGCAAGGTTGCCACCGAATTCAGCCACAAGGGTGCGGACAACCAGCTCGATGGTCAGGTACGCGCCAGCGGCATCTATCTAAACGAAGATGGTTCCGCCGGCAGCCGGCAGCAAATCGACCTCGCCGTATAACCCGGGTATCTCATGCCCCTCGCCGGCGCCACTAATCACACCGCGGAGCCATTCTCAGCTTCGCCTTGACGGGGTCGCCGACCTTGTATTCCGACAGAGTCTCCCGCGAAGCCTGAAATTCATGGATGGACCCGTCGGCCGTCCGCAGGGTCAGCCTGCCCTGGCCCATGTCCACCTTGGTGACCTGGCCCTCAACCATGGCCGGCGCAGCGGCCTTGCCGCAATCGGCCGGCTTGTCCTGTGCGAAGGCGAGCCCGCTCGAAACCATGAGGCTGCCGGCTACGGCTGCCACGTTCAAAAGCATTCCGTTCTTCATCGCGGCCCCTTCACTTGGTTATGTCGTAAATGGCTCCCGCCGCCGCGCCGACGCCGGTGCCAATCAGCGCGCCTTTGCCGGCGCCGTAACCCGTACCCGCACCGATGGCGGCCCCTGCTCCGGCCCCGACAGCGGCACCGGTGGCGGTGCCGCAGGAGGTACCAAACACAGCGAAAATCAGCAAACCGGCAATTGCAATTGTCTTCGGGGTCTTCATGGTTTGCACCCTCCGTGACATGGCTCATCCGAATAGCGGAGATCCGCTACCCGCAGCCTCTTGTAAGGCTGTATTTTTTTCTAGTCGATGCGAGCGGCCCCGTCAAATAGAAGATCCTGTCGAACAGCCATTTCGGCTGCCGGCCCGTCAAGGGCCGGGGGGATGTTGCGGCAACGAGAAACGGGGCTACAGCCCCGTTTTATCGATTTCCGCAGGGCGCGGACGCAGTTCGGCCATGCCCCCTGAACGGGCTATTTCCGGAACGCCGAGCGCGACACGGTTTTTCCGCTAGCTTCGTTCATACACCGCAAAATCAAACTCCAGCGCATCGCCTTTCTCACCCGTGTGCGACTCGCGCGAAACTTCCCTGAACGCGCTTCGGTCGTAGTCGGGGAAGCGGGCGTCGCCCTCGGCTTCGATGTCCACTTCGGTCAGGTACAGACGGTCGGCGAGCGGGATGGCCTGGGCGTAGAGCTCGGCGCCGCCGATGAAGAAAACCTCGGCGGCGTCCCGGCACAGTGCGAGCGCGGCGGCGATGGAGTCGGCGACGAGGCAGCCGTCCCTGCGGTAGCCGGGGTTGCGGGTGATGACGATGTTGGTGCGTCCCGGCAGCGGGCGGCCGAGCGACTCGAAGGTCTTGCGGCCCATCAGGATGGGGTGGTTCAGCGTCAGCGCCTTGAAATGCGCGAGGTCTTCCGGCAACCGCCAGGGCAGGCGGTTCTCGATGCCGATGACGCGGTTTCTGGCAAGCGCGGCGATGACGCTCACGCGCGGTTTATTCTGGCTCATAAGCTCTCGACTCGCGGCCCGCTAAACCGCCACCGGCGCCTTGATCGCCGGGTGCGGGTCGTAGCCGCCGAGGGTGAAATCCTCGAAACGGAACGCGAAAATGTCCTTCACCTCGGGATTCAGCGTCATCGTCGGCAGCGGGCGCGGTGCGCGGGAGAGCTGCTCGCGCGCCTGGTCGAGGTGGTTGAGGTACAGGTGGGCGTCGCCCAGGGTATGGACGAAGTCGCCCGGCTTCAGGCCGGTGACCTGGGCCATCATCAGCGTCAGCAGCGCGTAGGAGGCGATGTTGAACGGCACGCCGAGGAAAATGTCGGCGCTGCGCTGGTACAGCTGGCACGAGAGCTTGCCGTCGGCGACGTAGAACTGGAAGAAGGCGTGGCACGGCGCCAGCGCCATCCTGTCGAGATCGGCGACGTTCCACGCCGAAACGATGATGCGGCGCGAATCGGGATTGCCCTTGAGCGTTTTCACCGCTTCGCTGATCTGGTCGATGGCGCCGCCGCCGGGTGTGGGCCATGAACGCCACTGGTGGCCGTACACCGGGCCGAGGTTGCCGTTTTCGTCGGCCCATTCGTCCCAGATCGAGACGCCGTTTTCCTTCAGGTACCCGATGTTGGTGTCGCCCTGCAGGAACCACAAAAGTTCGTGGATGATGGAGCGCAGGTGGCATTTCTTGGTGGTGACCAGCGGAAAACCGTCTTCCAGGTTGTAGCGCATCTGCCAGCCGAACACCGACAGGGTGCCGGTGCCGGTGCGGTCGTCTTTGCGGGCGCCGTGCTCGAGCACGTGGCGCATCAGGTCGAGGTAGGGTTTCATCGTGAAGTGGGGTTAAGGTTTTGCCGGGGCGGCCTGGATCGGCAGCCCATTATCGTTGAATACGGTTTCGCTCCGCACGCCGTCGTAAAACCCGGCAAGCAGGGTGGCCGGCGCCTGGCCGTAGATATCCCAGAAGGCGATCTCGAAATCGGCGTTGTCCTGCACGGCCAGAACCAGCCGGCGGAAGCGCGTTTCGTCCTGCGCCTTCAGCCAGCCGACCAGCAGCATGGACTGGCGATAGAACTCGAAAATATTCAGGCCGAACGCACTGGCACGGTGGCGTTTGTCGGGCGCGTCCCGTGTGGCGAGGTTGACCCGTTGTCCGGCACGGATCGCGGCGTATGCCTGTGCGTCGGTCGCATACTCGGCCCCCCCTCCATCCGCGGCAAGCGAAGCCCAGCCTTCGTGGAACCAGACCGGCAGGGTGCTGTGGTAGTGGCCGATGCGCTGCCCCAGATGCAGGTGCGCCAATTCGTGGGCAAGCAGCGCGGGCAGGCGGTGTTTCTCGCGGCCGTCGAGGTTGGGCGACAGGATCAGGCGGTTGTCCGGCACCACCGCGGCGGAGAGTTTCGGCGTCGTCACATAGCGCCTGAAGCAGTCGTCGCTGCCGCACACATAGATGCGCGGCGGGCGGACAAACGGCCGGTAATGCGCCGCTTCGACCCGCGCGATGGCGGCCGGCAGCGCTGCCGCCACGCGCGTGCCGTAGGCTTCGTGGCCCGGCTCGACCCAGACGCGCGCATCGCCGGCCAGCGGGACGAAGCTGTCGATCGGGCGCAGTGCGCGCGGATCGCTCACGGTGAGCGCGCAGCCCGACGACAGCGCCAGCACCGCGATCACGCCCCAGCGTCGCATTCCGCCCCCATAACCTGCCAGCGGCCGTCGACCAGTCCCTCCAGCGGCGGGTACTGTTTCTTGTACGCCATCTTGCGGCTTTCGGCGATCCAGTAGCCGAGGTAGAGATAGGGCAGTTCCAGCCGCTTCGCCAGCTCGATCTGCCACAGCACGCCGTAGACGCCGAGGCTGTCCTGCGCGCGCGCGGGATCGAAGAAGGTGTAGACCGCCGACAGGCCATCCTCGATCTGGTCGATGACCGAGATCATCACCAGGGTGTCGCCATCGCGGAACTCGGCCATCACGCTGTCGACGTTGGACGACAGCAGGAACTGCGTGTACTGGTCGGGGCCGTCGCGGTCCATGCCGCCGCCGGCGTGGCGGCTGCCGAGGTAGGCGCGATACAGCGCGTAATGCTCTTCCCTGAAATCGAGCGGCAGGAAACGCGCGGCCAGGTGCCGGTTGCGCTTGAGGCAGCGGCGCTGGGTGCGGTTGGGGACAAAGCCCGCAACGTCGACCCGCACCGGCACGCAGGCGCGGCAGTGCTCGCAATGCGGACGATAGGTGAACTGCCCGCTGCGGCGGAAGCCGGCGCGGATCAGCGCGCTGTAGGCATGGCCGTCGATCAGATGGGCGGGCGTGGCGACTTGCGAGCGCGAGCGCCGGCCCTGCAGATAGCTGCAGTCGTAATGCGCGGTCAGGTAAAACTGGATGCGCTGGAACGGCGGTTCAGTCGGATGCATCGAAATTCCAGGGGCCGGGCCGATGCGGCAAGTTTACCAACTCCGCCAGCCTTGCCGTGAACGCCGCACGCGGCAGCGTGCGCGCGCCCAGGCTGGCCAGATGCGGAGTCTCCATCTGACAGTCGATCAGGCCGAACTCCCAGCGTTGCAACTGCTGCGCCAACCGCACCAGCGCGACCTTGGAGGCATCGGGTTCGCGGCTGAACATCGACTCGCCGTAGAACATGCGGCCGATCGCCACGCCGTAGAGGCCGCCCACCAGCTGGCCGTCGCGCCAGGTTTCCATCGAATGCGCCCAGCCGGCTTCGAACAGACGGGTATAGGCCGCGATCATCGCTGGCGAGATCCAGGTGCCGCCTGCGCCTTCACGCGGGGCGGCGCAGGCGCGCATCACCTCGGCAAACGCCGTGTCCACGCGCAGCTCGAAGCCGCCATTGCGGATGCGCTTGGCGAGCGAACGGGCGACGCGGATCTCGCCCGGCACCAGCACCATGCGCGGATCGGGGCTCCACCAGAGGATGGGTTCGCCGGGGTTGAACCAGGGAAAGATGCCGTGGCGATAAGCATCCAGCAGGCGCCCGACCGACAGGTCGCCTCCCATTGCCAGCAGGCCGTTGGGGTCGGCGAGCGCGGTTTCGACCGCGGGAAAGAATGTGGCTTTTTGGGAACATTCGCTCATGCCGCCATGGTAGCGGATTCATTTTTGGCTTGCGCCCGAATTGTTTATTTATTACGATATGCATGTCTTGTTTATATTTTTATCTTTTTTGACAGGAGCCGTGAACATGAAGAACTCCCTGCTTGCCCTTGCAATGATTGCCGCCCTGCCCGCCTCCGCCCTGGCCGACAACTGGATGATGCGCGTGCGCGCCATCGACATCGCCCCCGACGTCAAATCCTCCAGCCTGGCCGGGCTCGATGTATCCAGCGAATGGGTGCCGGAAGTCGACTTCACCTACTTCGTCGCGCCCAACATCGGGGTGGAACTCATTCTCGGCACCGCGCGCCACGAAGCGACGCTGAATGGCGCCAGTCTCGGCAAGCTGAACCATCTGCCGCCCACGCTGACGCTGCAGTACCACTTCAACCCGACGCCGACGATCAAGCCCTACGTCGGTGCGGGCGTGAACTACACCCGCTTCTATAATGTCGATCTTGCTCCCGGCCTGAGCGTCGGAAAGAACAGCTTCGGCGGCGCCCTGCAGGCAGGCGTGGACATTGCGGTAACCAAGAATGGCTATATCAACCTCGACGTTAAGAAAATCTGGATCGATACCGACGTCAAAAATAACGGCGTCAAGCTCACCAACCTGGAAATCAATCCGGTGGTGTGGGGTATCGGCTACGGGTTCCGTTTCTGACAACAAGCTGCACCTGACGCCTGCGGCCGGCCCGATCTCTCTCCCGGGTTTGCCGCGCCATAGCGTTCTCCTGCGGGGCGATGCGTGAGCCACTCTCCTAGACTCGCGGACGCCCCGTCTTTTTCGGGCTGCTTCCACTGCGGCCTGCCCGTGCCGGACGGCGCGGCCTACCCCATCCAGTTCGAAGGCGAAACGCGCCGGGCCTGCTGCCGCGGCTGCCAGGCGGTGGCGCAGACCATCGTCGACAGCGGCCAGGGCGCGTATTACACCCACCGCACCGCACTGCCCGCCACGCCCCAGCAGGCGGAAGCCGAACTGGCGCAGCTGGGGCTGTACGATCTGCCGGAAATCCAGGAAAGCTTCGTGCGGACGGAAACGGAGAACATCCGCGAGGCCGCGCTGATCCTGGAAAACATCGTCTGCGCCGCGTGCATCTGGCTGAACGAGCGCCACCTCGCAGGACTGCCGGGCGTGCTGTCGGTGGAGATCAACTACGCCACCCGCCGCGCGCGGGTGCGCTGGGACAACAGCCGCATCCAGCTCTCCGCCATCCTCAAGGCCGTCTCCGACATCGGCTACATCGCCCACCCGTTCGACCCGGGCCGCTCCGACGACGTTCACCGGCGCGAGCGCAACACTGCGATCAAGCGCCTCGCCATCGCCGGCCTGGGCATGATGCAGGTGATGATGTACGCGCTGCCGAGCTACACGGCCACCGACATGACCGACGAGATCCGCCTGCTGATGCGCTGGGCGAGCCTGATCCTGACCATCCCCGTGGTCGGATATTCGGCGTGGCCCTTCTTCATCGGCGCCTGGCGCGACCTCAAGCGCCGCACCCTCGGGATGGACGTCCCCGTCGCGCTCGGCGTCGGCACCGCCTTCGTCGCCAGCGTCTACAGCACCTTCTCGGGCCACGGCGAGGTGTACTACGACTCGGTCACCATGTTCGTCTTCCTGCTCCTGACCGGGCGCTTCCTCGAGATGAACGCGCGCCGCCGCGCTGGCGCTGCGGTCGAGGAGCTGGTCAAGCTCATTCCCGCCGCCACCACGCGGCTGCCGAACTGGCCCGCGCGCGACGAGGAACAGGTGCCGGTCGCGCGGCTCGCGGTCGGCGACCACGTGCTGGTTCGCCCAGGCGAGACGGTGCCCGCCGACGGCGTCGTCGTCGACGGCGAAAGCGCGGTGAGCGAGGCGATGCTGACCGGCGAGTCGCTGCCGGTGTCGAAGCCCAGGGATGCCAGGGTCGTCGGCGGCAGCCTCAACCAGGCCAGCCCGCTGGTCGTGCGGGTCGAGCGCCTCGGCGCCGACACGCGGCTGGCCTCCATCGTGCGCCTGCTCGACCGCGCGCAGAGCGAGAAACCGCGCATCGGCCAGCTGGCCGACCGCGCCGCGGCGTGGTTCGTCGGACTGCTGCTGGTGATCACGTTCTTCGTCGGCCTGGCGTGGTATTTCATCGACCCATCGAAGGTGCTCTGGATCGTGGTGTCGATCCTCGTCGTCACCTGCCCCTGCGCGCTCGGTCTCGCCACCCCGGCCGCGCTCACCACCGCCACCGGCCGGCTGACGCGACTGGGGCTGCTGACCACGCGCGGCCACGCGCTGGAGACGCTGGCGCGTGCGACCGACCTGGTGTTCGACAAGACCGGCACCCTCACCCTCGGCCGCCTGTCGGTGCGCCGGGTGATGGCGCTCGCCGGCCGCGGCGCGGACGAGGTGAGCGCGATCGCCGCCGCGCTCGAGGCCGGCTCCGAGCATCCGATTGCCAAGGCCTTGCGCGACGCCGCCAGCCCGGCATTGTCCGCCGCCGACATCCGCAACACCCCGGGGCGCGGCGTCGAGGGCGTCATCGACAGCCGCGCCTATCGCCTCGGCACGCCGCGCTTCGCCGCCGGCAGCGAAGCGCCGCCGGCGCCGCCCGCGTCCGAAGGCGGCGAAACCTGGGTCGCGCTCGCCGAGGAGAACGAACTGATCGCCTGGTTCGCACTGGCCGACACCCCGCGCCCGGACGCAGTGCCCGCACTCGCGGCACTGCAGGCGCAGGGCCTGCACCTTCACCTGCTGTCGGGCGACGGCGAGCCCGCGGTCAAGGCGATGGCGCAGCAGCTCGGCATCGCCGACTGGCACGCCGGCGCGCTGCCCGAGGACAAGCTCGCCTACGTGAAGCGCCTGCAGGACGAGGGCCGCATCGTCGCCATGGTCGGCGACGGCATCAACGACGCGCCGGTGCTCGCCGGCGCGCAGGTGTCGATCGCGATGGGCGAGGGCGCCGACGTCGCACAGGCGGCCGCCGACATGGTCATGCTCGGCAGCCGGCTCGCCACCCTGTCGGAAGGCGTCGCGCTCGCGCGCAAGACGCAGAAGATCATCCGCGAGAACCTCGGCTGGGCGCTCGGCTACAACCTCGTCGCCATCCCGGCGGCGGCACTCGGCTACGTGACGCCCTGGATCGCCGGCATCGGCATGTCGGCGAGCTCGCTGCTGGTGGTGCTGAACGCGCTGCGGCTATCCGACTTCAAACAGCCGCCCGCGCCTGTGGCGATCGAGCGCCCGCAGCCGGAACCGGCCATCTGACCCGCATGGACATCCTCATTCTGCTCATCCCCCTGAGCCTCGTCGTCGTCGGCATCATCGCCTGGGTGATGCTGTGGGCGGCCAGAAGCGGCCAGTTCGACGACCTCGAGGGCCCGGGGCACAGCGTCATCATGGATGACGACAGCCCGCCGAAGGACGACGCGCCCAGGTCCTGAGCCGCGTATGAATCCCCCCATCCTCTGGTACTTCGCCGACCCGATGTGCTCCTGGTGCTGGGGGTTCTCCCCTGTGATCGAGGCCGTGCACGCGCAATACCGTGACCGCCTGAAGATCGCGCTGGTCCTCGGCGGTCTCCGCCATGAGACTGCGCCGATGACGGCAGCGCAACGGGAGGAGATCCTGCATCACTGGCGTGCAGTGCATGAACTCACCGGCCGGCCGTTCCGCCTCGACGGCGCGCTGCCCGAGGGCTTCGTGTACGACACGGAGCCCGCCTGCCGCGCGGTGGCGACGATGGGCGGGATCGACCCCGCGCAGGTGTTTCCGCTGTTCAAGGCGATCCAGACCGCGTTCTATGCCGAGGGCCGCGACGTCACCCGGGCGAGCGTGCTGGCCGAACTGGCTGCGGGGCTCGGCGTCGATCCGGCGGCGTTCCTGCAGGCCTTCGACCGCGACGACGCGCGAGCGCGGACGCAGGCGCACTTCCGGCAGGCGCGGCAGGCCGGGGTGCGCGGCTTTCCCGCCCTCATCCTGCAGCAGGACGCGCAACTGCGTGCGGTCAGCGCCGGCTGCCAGCCGCTGGACCAGGTGCAGGCCGCCATCGACCGCTGCCTGGCGGCCGGATGACGGCGCCGCCCGGCGGGCCGACTATCCGCGCTGCCTCGCCCGCCGGTAGAATCCCGTCGAATTCCTGTCCGGAGCCTGACCCATGATGCGCCTGTCCCTGTTCTCCACCCCGCTGTTCCTCGCCGCCCTGCTGCTCGGCATGTCCGGCTGCAACGCCAGCGAGCCCGGCACCCAGACCGTCACGACCGCACCCGCGGCCGGCGATCCGGCCAATCCGCGCGTGCTGATCGAGACCACCAAGGGCAACATCACGGTGGAACTGTTTCCCGCCCGCGCGCCCCTGACGACGGAGAATTTCCTGCGCTACGTGAAGAGCGGGTTCTACGACGGACTGATGTTCCATCGCGTCATCCCCGGCTTCATGGTCCAGGGCGGCGGCATGATGCCCGACATGACCGAGAAGCCCAACGGTACGCCGATCCCGAACGAGGCCGACAACGGCCTCAGGAACCTGCGCGGCACGCTGGCGATGGCGCGCACCGGCGAGCCGCATTCGGCGACCTCGCAGTTCTTCATCAACGTCGCCGACAATCGGTTCCTCGACCACCGCGGCAAGAGCATCGAGGGCTGGGGCTACGCCGTCTTCGGCCAGGTGGTCGACGGCATGGACGTGGTCGACGCCATCGTCACGGTGCCGCGCGGCAACCGCGGCCCCCACGGCGACGTCCCGCTCGAGCCCATCGTGATGCAGCGCGTCAGCGTTCTGCCCGAGGCGCCTGCCCCGGCCGCCGCGCCGAAGCCATAAGGCCCGGTCTGTCTCCCACTTCCAGACTGCTGCTGGCCGGCCTCGTCGCGCCGCTCGCGGTGGCGGCGGGGCTCATGGCCGGCCCGCTGCCCGACGATCCCGAACTCGCGCGGCAGATCCTCACCGACCTGCGCGGCCCGCGCATCGCCACGGCCTTCGCCTGCGGCGGCCTCTTGGCGCTCGCCGGGGCGCTGATGCAGACACTGTTCCGCAACCCGCTCGCCGAGCCGTATCTCCTCGGCGTCTCCGGCGGCGCCGGGCTGCTGGCGCTGCTCGGCATGGCGGCGGGACTGGCATGGCCGTGGGTGTCGCTGCTGGCGTTCGGCGGCAGCCTGATGGCACTCGGCATGGCCGCCGCGCTGGGCGGCCGCATGCTCGCGCGCGACCACACGCCGCTGCTGCTCGCCGGGGTGATGCTCGCGGCAGGCTTCGGCGCGCTGATCGCGCTGGTGCTGTCCGTCGCGCCGGCCGAACGCCTGCCCGGCATGCTGTTCTTCCTGATGGGCGACCTCGCGTGGGCCGGCAACGCATCGCTGCTTTGGGCCGCGCTGCTGCTCGCCGTCGCGGCGGCGCTGTCGCTCTCCCGCCGGCTCGACGTGCTGCAACTCTCCCCCTTGAAGGCCGCCTCGCTCGGCGTCGCCGTCGCCCCCACGCGCTGGATGCTGTTCGCACTGGCCGGCGCCTGCACGTCGCTCGTCGTCGCCCAGGCCGGCAGCATCGGATTCGTCGGGCTGATGGTGCCGCACGCGCTGCGGAAGCTCGGTTTTTCCGGACACCGCGCCCTGCTGCCGGCCGCCGCGCTCGCCGGCGGCAGCCTGCTGGTACTCGCCGACGCGCTGGCGCGCACCGTGATCGAGCCGCGCGAACTCCCCGTGGGGGTGCTGACCGCGCTGATCGGCGTGCCGATGATGTTGTGGTTGTTGCGCAGGCCTTGAGTTGACCGATGCTACTTGGTTATGCGGCAGAATTGCCGTCTAACTTATGATTACGTAACAAGGAGAGAGACGTGGGTATCATTGACCAAACGAGGCATACCCTTAACTGCTCGAAATGTGGGGCATCTGAGTCTGTAACCATTCTTCAGCATGGCTCAGCTTATGACGGCTCTTGGCAGTCCGGCAAACCTATGGCTCAGTTCACTGTAACGTGGAGTGATGCTGACGCCTTCATGAGCCCGAGCATTACATCCGAGAAATGCAATGCGTGCGGCGAAACACCGGAAATTGCAGTTACATAGCCACCGCTCATCACGTTGCTATCCAACCACTGCGAAGCAAAATTGGGTTCTGCTTCCTACACGCCACAAGCTAGAAGCAAGCAAGCGCATGCCCAAGCAAATCAAGAAACAGACCGAAGATATTGAGAAGCTTCTGGCTCGTCTGAGTAGTGGTCAAAATCCAAAACGGCCGCTATCCATCGACGAGACTGCGGAAGGTCTAACCGCATGCTACCTCAATGGCCTTGCCTTGATTGAGGATGCACGTTTGTTAGCGGCAAATGGCCGAGAACCACGCGCGCTTTCACTGACTATTCTGGCCTTAGAAGAGCTCGCCAAAATTCCGGATCTCGATGGACTTTACATTGATCCAATATCCAGAGCCGACGGAACCGCATGGGCCGATTTTTGGAAACGTTTCAGCTCCCACAAGCCAAAGCAAAAGCGCATCGCCGCCTATGGCAACATCATTCGAGAGTCCACAAACTTAGAAGACGTCACTTGCGAGAACCCAACGCCATACAGCAGCTATCTGAGCGAAAACGCATACGGCCATCTCGATAATGTGAAACAACGCAACTTCTACGTTGATTTCATCAGTAGTCAGTTTCGTTGTCCGGAAGCCAATAGAGACACATCTATGGCTCTTGATTTCTTGTTTTCATTCGCTGAAGAGCGGGCCGATAGTTTCGGTTCGTGGCATGTTTCCACTCAGCGTTCAATTGATTTTCTGGCCGCCAGACTAAAAGTCTTCTCCACAAATGCCATTGATCTACCAGAAATCATAAAGAGCATTGGCTCTCTTAATGATTGGTCTTCCAGTCATCTACCTGCGGAGTCTGACGCAGACCTGATGAGGTTAGCCTGCTATTGCAGCTCAGCATCCGTTCCCGATTACGATAGTTTTCTTCCTGAATGCGAAAGCTTCTTATCCAAGAAGACGACGCATGAAAGAATGGCGCTGGTTGGACGCGCAGTTGCCTCCCTTAAACGTCGAATGGAGGTTGCGGCACTGCCGAAAAGCAAGCATCGGGCATTGCTAATGTTCAAACTGCTGATGAGCTACTCAACGCGCCACCTTTCGGATTCCGAATGCAAAGAGCTATTCGGTTTCTCTCCAGGAGAGGACGCTCGTAGGCATTTCCGGTGATCTGGCCCCACTACCACCTGGCCATGACCCTGACCACGCAGCAATTGTCTCTCCGCGCTAGCTCTCGCACGCTGGTCGATTCCCTCGACCTCACGCTCGAACCCGGCGAAGTGCTCGGCGTCCTCGGCGCCAACGGTACGGGCAAGTCGACCCTGCTGGCGGTGCTGGCCGGCCTCGCGCTGCCTGCCGGGGGCGAGGTCACGCTCGACGGTGAACCGCTGGCCGACCTGCCGCCGCTCGCCCGCGCACAGCACATCGGTCTCCTGCCGCAGGGCGACGAGGGCGGGTTCCTGGGCAGCGTTGGCGATTTCGTCGCCCTCGGCCACTACCCGTTCGGCGGCACACCCGACCTCGCGCCGCACCTCGCGGCCTGGGAGCTCGCCGACCTCGCCCGCCGCCCGCTCGCCACCCTCTCCGGCGGCGAGCGCCAGCGCGCGCGGCTGGCGCAGCTCGCCGTGCAGCAGCCGGCGATCGCCCTGCTCGACGAGCCGCTGGCCCATCTCGACCC